>CAZKTO010000019.1:0-44009 GCA_964555685.1 uncultured Dehalococcoidia bacterium | reverse complement strand
CTCGCCGGCCTTCTTGCCTCGCATCGGCATGAGGCGCGCCGTCAGCGGCTTGTCGAGCGTCACGGACAACGCGCACAGATCCAGGTAGACCGCCGCGATCTCCTCGGCCGTCGCGCCGCCGGGGATGGGGACCGTGTCCAGGCCCGTGCCGCAGACCGCCGAGTAGAGCAGCAGGCTCCGGATATCGAAGGTCCCCTCGGCGTGGCGCGCCGCCATCGTCGCGTCCTCCAGCAGCGGGATCATCAGCCCCGAGAACCCGGCCTTGGGCAGCCGCGCCCGGCGTAGCGCGTCCACGATCACCGCCGCCGCGAAGAGCGTCCCGTGGTCGCCGAACCGCTCCACGCCCAGCTCCTCGATGGCCTTGCCGATGCTGCGCGCCTCCTCTGGGAAGGGCGCCAGCGAGATATCGATCCCGTGGAAGACGAACCGATGCTTCGCCTCCAGGCGCCGCGCCACGCGCACGAGCGGCGCCCCGTCGCGCTCCAGCGCGCGCACGAGCGCGGCCTGGGCCTCGGCCACATCCCGCGCCCCGCGAAAGGCCTGCACCGCCAGGTCCGCCGCCTCGATGGCCAGGGCGAAGCCGGGCCGCCGCCCGCGATGGTAGGCCGAGGGGAAGAACGGCCCGTGGGGCGGGACGTTGGCCGAAAGGGCGAAGCGTCGCGAGGCCGCGCCCTCGCCGTCCAGCGATCCGATGCGGACCAGGGCCCGCGCCGCCTGCTGCACCGCCTGGATGTTGATGCCGTGGCGCGTCGTCGCCGCCATCACGGAGCAGAAGACTCGCTGCGTCTTCGCCAGGACGTCAGGTATCTGGTCGATGAGAGGATCGGCTCCATCTGTCCGGTCGCTCAGCACGGGGCCCAGGGAGACGTAGTCGATGCCGCTGGCGGCGGCGGCCTCCTCGAGCCGCCGGGCGAGGTCCACCGCCGCTGTGGCATGCGGGCCTCGCAGGGCCTCCTCGATGGGCTGCGTCGCCAGGCGCGTCGTCTGCACCGCGTAGCCCGCACCCTCGAAGGCCCGGCGCGCCTCCTGGACGAAGGCCCCCGCGCGGGCGATGGAGGCCGGGCTTGGAGCGTCCGTGACTCGCTGGCCGACGGTTATGGCGCGTATTCTCATTGGTTGCGCTCCTGGAGGTTGCGGGAACCGGCGTCTGTCCCCAAAGCCAGGCAACCACGGCGAGAAGTGGGTGGCCAGGCTTGCCAGCCGGCGCCGCCGGCCGCCGCTATGCTAGCATGCGTTCCGTGAGTCTGCCCTCCCTGTTCACGCCCGCCCAGGCTCGGTTTATCGAGCGCCATCGCGTGGCCCGCCTGGCGACCGCCGGGCCCGATGGCCGGCCCCATGTTGTGCCCATCTGCTACGCCTTCGACGGCCAGCGTCTCTACACACCCATCGACGAGAAGCCCAAGCGGGCCGCCGCCGTCCGGCTCCAGCGAGTGCGCAACGTCCAGGCCAACCCTCAGGCCGCCCTCGTGGTGGACGACTACTCGGACGACTGGTCGCGGCTGGCCTACGTCCTGGTTCGCGGGCGGGCCGAGATGCTGCCGGAGGGCCGCGCCCAACCCGAGGCCCTGCGCCTCCTCCGTGAGAGATACCCC
Source organism: uncultured Dehalococcoidia bacterium (assembly GCA_964555685.1). Taxonomy (GTDB): domain Bacteria; phylum Chloroflexota; class Dehalococcoidia; order SHYB01; family SHYB01; genus CAZKTO01. Next base: position 42,417 of record CAZKTO010000019.1, on the reverse strand, counting down.
CAGTACCAGGCCATGGCGCTGGAGGAGCGGCCGCTCCTCGTGATCTCGCCCGAGCGCGTGGTGAGCTGGGGGAAGGTGGAGTGATGGGGCGCGCCCGCCTACGGCGGGGCGGGTTGACGAGCCCGGTCACGTCTGGTTCAATGGCGCGGGCCTCTCGCCCGTGCACGCGAGTCCGCGAGAGCTTGCCCAGGGGGTCGTACGTGAAGTTCGGTCTGTTCTATGAGATCTGCGTACCCAAGCCCTGGACACCGGGCAAAGAGGCCACCATTATCCGCCAGGTCATCGAGCAGGTGCAGCTCGCGGAGCAGCACGGCTTCGAGTATGTCTGGTTCACGGAGCACCACTTCCTCCAGGAGTTCTCCCACTGCTCCGCTCCGGAGGTCCTTCTCGGCGCCCTGGCCTACGCCACCAAGAGCATTCGCCTGGGCCACGGCGTCGTCCTCACGCCGCCCAAGTACAACCACCCGGCCCGCGTCGCCGAGCGTATCGCCATGCTGGACATCCTCAGCAACGGCCGCGTCGAGCTCGGCACCGGCCGGTCGGTCACTCCCACCGAGCTCGAGGGCTTTGATATCGACGCCAACGAGAGCCGGGAGATGTGGGAGGAGGGCACGCGAGTCCTGGCGCGTCTCCTCACGGAGGAGAACGTCAGCCACGAGGGCAAGTACGTCCGAATGCCAGTCCCCCGCACCGTCGTCCCTCGCTGCGTCCAGAAGCCGCACCCGCCCATGTGGCTGGCTGGCACCTCGCCCGAGAGCGCCCAGCGGGCGGGCCGCGCTGGCCTCGGCGTCCTCTTCTTCGCCGCCGGCATCGCACCCGAGGTCCTGGACGACAAGGTCAAGGCCTACCGTCAGGAGATCAAGAACGCCAAGCCCATCGCCGGCTATGTGAACAACGCCCTCGCCGGCTTCACCTCCGGCCTCTGCGGCGAGGACGACGCCGAGGCCAAGAAGACGGGCGGCGAGGCGGCTTTCTGGTACAACATGAAGGGCATGCAGGTCTCCCGGTGGCCCAAGGGTGTCCAGCCGCCCCGCACCTACGAGTACACGCTCGAGATGGGGTGGAAGGGCGAGGAGGGGCTGCGCCAGGGCGGCGTCCAGGGCTTGATTCAGTCCGGCTCTATCATGGTGGGCGACCCCGAGAGCTGCGGCAAGATCGTCCAGCGCTACGTGGACGTGGGCGTCGACCAGCTTATCATCCACATGCAGGCCGGCGCCCCCTCCAACGAGCGTGTCAAGGAGTCCATCCGCACCTTCGGGAAGCACGTCATCCCGCGGTTCAACAAGGCGGCCGCCAGGCTTGACGGACCCGTCAGCCGCCGCTAGCCTGCGAGAGCGCGGCGTGAGGAGCGGCAGAGCGGCGCGGAAGGCGGTGCGATCATGGCGGCCAACGTCAGCGGAGCCGGGTACCCCGACAGGTCGGGGTGCATCGTGGGCCTGGGCATCACCAAGATGACCCGCTCCTACACCAAGCCGGCGACGGCCCTCGCCGCGGAGGCCATCGCCCTGGCGGCAGCCGATGCCGGCCTCAAGAAGAGCGAGATCGATGGACTCCTGACCAACGCGGGCATCACGAATGAGATCGGCCTGGGGCTTCACACGACGCTGGGCATGCGGGACCTCCGCCTCCACTGTCACATGAGCGCGGCCGGCTCCACCGCTGGCCAGATGGTCCAGTACGCCTCCCTGGCCGTCGGGGCGGGCATGGCCGATGCCGTCGCCTGCGTCTTCTCGGACGCGCCGGTCACCCCGGCCAAGAAAGGGTCCGAGTCCTACGGTGGCATCCGGTCGCTCACCGGCCTCGCGGGGCTCAGCGCCGCCTACGGCTTCTTCGGCGCCAATACGGTCTACGCCCTCGCCGCGCGGCGCCACATGGCGCTCTATGGCACCACCAACGACCATCTGGGCGCCGTCGCCGTCAGCAACCGCAAGTGGGCCGCCATGAATCCCATGGCCGTCTACCGCGAGCCCATCACCATCGAGGACTACCACGCCTCGCGCTGGGTCGTCGAGCCCTTCCATCTGCTGGACTGCTGCATGGTCTGCAACGGCGCCGTCGCCGTCATCGTCACCTCGGCCGAGCGGGCGCGCTCCCTCAGGCAGCCGCCGGTCTACGTCCTGGGCATGGGCCAGGGCCACCCTGGCAACCCCCGGCGCGCCGGCTTCGAGAACGAGGTCAATACCGGCGCCGTCCAAGCCAAGGAGACGGCCTTCCGCATGGCCGGCGTCACCGCCAAGGACGTCAACGTCTGCGAGCTCTACGACTGCTACACCTATACGACGATGGTGACGCTGGAGGACTACGGCTTCTGCAAGAAGGGCGAGGGCGGGCCGTTCGTCGCCGATGGCAAGCTCGGTCCCGGCGGCTCCCTGCCGACCAACACCGGCGGCGGACAGCTCTCGGGCTACTACATGTGGGGGATGACCCCCGTCTCGGAGGCGGTCATCCAGGCCCGCGGGCAGGGCGGCCAGCGGCAGGCCCCCAAGCGCGACGTCGTCCTCGTTAGCTCCCAGGGCGGCGTCCTCGACCACCACGCCTGCCTCGTCCTCAGCCCCCACAAGTCGTCGAAGTAGCGCTGGACCCGTCACCGGCGGCAGTCCTCACAGGAGCACTCCCATGACGCAGCAGAACCCTCCAGCCAAGGTCAGCAAGCCCATCCCCGAGATCGACGAGGCCTGGGCCCCCTTCTTCGAGGGCGCCCGCCGCGGCGAGCTCATGATCGGGCGGTGCAAGGACTGCGGCACGTGGCTCGCGCCGGGCGCCGCCATCTGCGCCGAATGCCTCAGCGAGTCGGTGCAGTGGGCCAAGGCGTCCGGCAAGGGTACGCTCTTCACCTTCGCCCTCATGCACCAGCGCTACCACCCCGGCTTCGATCCCGAGATCCCGTACAACGTGGCTGTCGTCGAGCTGGCCGAGGGGCCCCGGTTCGGCACCAACATCGTCGGCGTGGCGAACAAGGACCTTTGGGTTGGGATGCCCGTCGAGGTCACGTTCGAGCGGGCGAGCGAGAAGGTGTCGCTGCCCAAGTTCAAGCCCGCCGCCGGCGCCGCCAAGCACTGAGGCGTGTTCAACCGCCCCGCCCTATGGGCTTCTCCCCCATCCTCGCAACCAAGCGCTAGTGGCTTTGCACTAAACCCCCTTCCCCCTCGATGGGGGAAGGCTGGGATGGGGGTGACCGTCACCCCCACCTTCTGTCCTCCCCCGCAACGTGGGAGGAGATAACGCGGCGCGACGGCGGTGCGGGCACTTTTGGTGCAAGGCCGTTTCCACCAGATTGCCGCGCCCGCCTGCGGCGGGCTCGCAATGACGAGGCGGCAGCCATGCCCCTCTGGTGACTTGAAAGAATTAAGTTGACTGAGCGCTAGTTCAGCCAGCCGGCGGCGTGCTCGGCCCACAGCACGCCCATCGACCCCGCCGCCGTCAGTACGGCCACCGGCGCCCCGAGCTTCAGGTGCTCCAGGAAATCGATCCGTACGCCCTGCCGCTCGGAGCCCTCGGCGACGATGAGGTTGGCCACCGATCCGATGAGCGTGAGGTTGCCCGCCAGCGTCGCGCCGGAGGCCAGGCTCAGCCACAGCAGGTCGCTGGGGTGGGCCTCCACGATGGGCGCCATGAGTACGGTGAACGGGGCGTTACTGATGAGCTGCGAGACGGCCAGGCCGAGGCCGTGGAGGGCGCCGGAGCCCGCCAGGTTGCTCTCTAGGCGGGACGATTCGCGGGCCCAGTCGAACAGGCCCTCCTGCACCGCCGCGCCGATGACGATGAAGAGGGATGCGAAGAAGAGGAGCAGGACCCAGTCCACCCGCGCGAAGAGCGCCTGGGGCCGCCCGCCACGGCGGGCCACCAGGGCCACGGCGCCGCCCAGCAGCGCGATCTCCGGGATCTTGAGGGGCAGCACGGGGCTCAGCAGAAATCCCAGGACCGTCAGAAGCAGGATGCCCACCGACGGCGTGACGGCGCGCCACGCACCCCGACGTGCCGGGGCCGCACCCCGGTCCGCGGGCTGCCAGTGGCGGGCGAGGTCCTGGCGGTAGCGCCACCGCAGCGTCCACAGGAGCACGGCGCCCGAGAGGACCGCCACCGGCAGCAGGTGGAGCAGGAACCGGCCGAACCCGATGCCCGACTCGGTGCCCACCAGCACGTTCTGCGGGTTGCCTGTGATGGTCGCCACGCCGCCGATGTTGGAGGCCATCGCCTCGGCCAGCAGGAACGGCACGGGGTTGAGGCCCTTGGCCCGGCAGTGGGCGATGAGCAGGGGCGTGACCATCAGCACGACGGCGTCGTTCACCAGGAAGGCGCTGGCGACGCCGGTGAAGAGGACGACGAGGAGCGCGAGCTGGGAGGCGTCGCGGGCCCGCCCCAACACCCGTTCGGCCAGCGCGGCGGCCGATCCATCCTCCTGCACCGCGGCGATGATCACCATCATGCCCAGGAGCAGCCCGATGGTGTCCCAGTTGACGACGTCCGCCGCCTCGGTGAGGGAGAGGACGCCGAAGAGCACCATGGCGACGGCGCCGGCGAAGGCGACGGCCGGGCGGTCCAGCCGCACGCCTGGGAGCCGGGCCAGGGCGACCCCAACCATGGTGAGGGTGAAGATTGCGATTACCATGAGACGCCGCCGGGAACGCAGGGGCCGGGTACCCCGACGTGTCGGGGCGCCGGTCGCCCTACTGGGGTGCTGGTCTGCGGGGCGGGAGCGGGCCGGGCTCCGCTTGAAGCCACAGGGCGGGGATGACGAGGAGGACCGCCGGGCCGAGCAGGTAACGGCCCAGGGCGCCGGCGGTGAAGATGGTGAGGCCCAGGAGGGCGGCCGCCGCGCCCATGATCGCGAGCCGTCCGGCCCCATGCCCTCGCCACACCCAGTGGGCACCCGCCAGGGCGGCGGCCCCGGCGGCGCAGGCGGGGAGGAGCGCCGCGAGGGCCTCGCCGAGCTTCCCCGCCTGGCTGGCCGTCGTGTTGCCCGCCGCGGGGTCCGCCGGATCGAAGATGGGCAGGAGGACGAGCAGCGGGGTGAGCACCGCCAGAAAGCCACCGAGAACGGCCGTGGCGAGGAGTGCGCGCTGGCTGGTCACGGCGCCGAACCCCGGCTCGCCGGGGTGCCTGGGCGCGTCCCCGTCCTTGCGGGGCCCCGACCTGTCGGAGCCATGCGGCTAGTCGTCGTCCTCGTCGTCCCCGTCGTCCCCGTCGTCCCCGCCCGCGCCGGCGTCGCCCGCGGGCGCCAGCCCCAGCGGCACCATGGCGCGAGGCTTGGGCCCCTTGGCGCGCCGCTTGGGCGGTAGCTCCTTGATGGCCTGCCGCAGCGGCGCGAGGGAGCCGACCGTCGCCTCGGTGACCTCGACCATGACGGCGGCGACGCCGGCGTCGCGGAGGGCGGTGAGCAGCGGCGCGCCTGCGGTCAGCGGGGCCTGGGCGAGGACCGGCTTGCGCGTGGCGGCGGCGGCCCGGTAGCAGGGGAGGAGAGCGTCCAGCGTGAGTGGACCCTGGGGCGCCTCGACGACGACGCCGTCGATGGGCATGGCTTCCAGGGCGCGAAGGGTGGCCTCGGGGGCGCCGGCGGGCAGGCGGAGGAGCAGGTCCAGGTCCTGGGCGGTCAGGAGCCCGTCCAGCGCGTCGCCGGTCGTGACGAGGGCGAAGTCCCATGGGCCTGCATCGGACGAGGCCGGCGCCTCGGCCCCGCAGGGCACGCCCTCGCCGACGCCCAGGAGCTTGGCCAGGGGGCCCTTGGCGCGCTTGCCGCCTGGGTGGTCGGAGATGAGGATCGCATCGGCGCCCTGGGTCACCGCCTGCTTCGCCAGCGCCGCGTCCGCAGACCGGAGCACGGCGACGATGCCCATGAGGGCGTCCCGGCTGTCGTTCGCCGCGCCGAAGCCGATGCGCGGCCCGGCCCTGCCGATGCGGCCCAGCTTGTCGATCAGTTTGCCCATCGTTGTTGGCCGCGAGAAGCAGGGGCCAGAAGGGCCTCTGACCGCGGCCCATCTATGATGCTGTCGCCTCTCCTTGCGTGTCAAGGAGCGGGCGCCGTTCGGCAGGGCCTTTTCATTCTCGGCGGTGGGGACCCTCCGGGTCATTGCGAGCGAAGCGAAGCAATCTGAAACATCCCGTGCCACCCTATGTTTGAGATTGCTTCGTCGGGGCTCCTCGCAATGACGGTTTCCTCGCCTCCCTGGGCGAGGGTGTCACCCTGCGAACAAATGGAAAGGCCCTGCGCCGTTCGGGTAGAATGGGCGCATGCCCGCGGCCGATCTCTTGAAGCACATCGGCAACACGCCGCTCGTCGAGTTGAGACGCCTGGCGCCCAAGCCCGGCATCCGCATCTTCGCCAAGCTCGAGGGGATGAACCCCACGGGCAGCGTCAAGGATCGGATCGCTCTGGGCCTGGTGGAGGCCGCCGAGCGGCGAGGCGCGCTGAAGCCGGGCGACGCCATCATCGAGGCCACCAGCGGCAACACGGGCATCGCCCTGGCCTTCGTGGCCAAGCAGCGCGGCTACCGGGCGCGGGTGGTGCTGCCGCGGGGCGTCGCGACCAGCGTCCAGGATATCCTGAACCTGTTCGGCGTCGAGATCACCTGGGCGGAGTCGCACGGCGGGATGAAGGGCGCCATCGAGCTCGCCCAGAAGGTCGCCGAGGCCGAGGGGGTGCACCTCCTGGGCCAGTTCACCGACGCCGCCAACGTGGAGGTCCACTACCGGACGACGGGCGAGGAGATCGCGCGGGCGCTGCCCGAGGTGGACGTCTTCGTCGCCGGGATCGGGACCGGCGGCACGATCATGGGGGCGGGCCGGCGCCTGCGGGAGGTCTCGCCGGGGGTGCGGGTCATCGGCATCGAGCCCAAGCTGGGGGAGCGGCTCCAGGGCCTGCGCAGCCTGGCCGAGGGCTTCATCCCTCCGCTCTTGGACCTGGCGCAACTGGACGGCCGATACCTGGTGGACAGCGCCGAGGCCTTCAAGTGCGCCCGCATGGTGGCGCAGGCGGAGGGCATCCTGGCCGGCCCCTCGTCGGGAGCGACGCTGGCCGGGGCTCTGCGCGCCGCCCGCCGCATGGAGCGGGGCAACATCGTGGTCATCTTCGCCGACGCCGGCTGGAAGTACGTGCCGGGGCGGCCCTGGCAGGCGGCCCACGAGGGCGACCGGTCCCTGGACGACATCCACTGGTGGTAAAGGACGTCCGCGGGAGCCGCGACTCGGCCCTCCGGCTGGGGTCGGCGACGAGCGCCCCCTCGAGGCGCGGGTAGCGGTCCCCTATGGACATCGGCACGCTGGCCGCCACCATCGTCATCATCGCACGTGCCGTTGTGCCGTTCACGGTCTTTCGCTGGCCGCTGGCGGGCGGTCTGCTGGCGATGGCGGCGGACGGCGTTGATGTGATCATCCTCCAGGGATCTGGGTACGGCTTCCTCGCGGGCCACTATCACGACGCCGACAAGGCGCTGGACACCTGGTATTACACCCTCGAGTTGGTGGTGGTCTGGCGCTGGCGGAACAAGCTCGTTCGCCGGACGGGCCAGCTGCTGTATGTCTGGCGGCTTATCGGGCTCGCCGTGTTCATGGCCACGGACTACCGGCCGGCCTTCGTCTTCGCTCCGAACATCTTCGAGAACTACTACCTGGTGGCGCTGGCGGCCCGCCGCGTGTTCCCCAGGGCGCCCGTGACTTGGAAGCGGCTGGCGCTGGTGCTGCTCGTCGCGGGGGTCCCAAAAGTCGCGCAGGAATACCTCATGCACTACCGTTACGTTGGTGAGACGTGGAACTTTTTCCGGGACCACCTGTTCTGGTGGCTGTATAACTGACGAGACCAAAACGGTCAGGCTCTGCGCCGGACCGCATGGCGTGCCTGTCCCAACGCCCCGGCGCGGCTATAATGGCACAGCGACAGCTCCGTCTTAGGAGGGCGAAGGAGGACGATATGACGACGGCGACCAAGGCCTCGGCGAAACCCATCGTGGTCGATGGCGACGGCCACCTGCTGGAGCCGGCCGATCTCTGGGTCAAGAACGTCTCGCGGAAGTTCCGGGACAAGGCCCCGCGCCTCTTTCACGACAAGGCGGCCCAGGGCCAGGGCCTCATCGCCGACGCGGGGGTGATCATCGCGCCGCCCCACGCTGGCGACGTGGGCTGCGCCCGCTGGTCCGCCGATCGCCGGCGCCTGCAAGGCAAGGGCGCCATCTATAACGAGGGGCCGCCCGCCGGCTTCGACCCGCACGAGCGCGTCAAGGAGCAGGACCGGGAGGGGATCGACGTGGCGTTCCTCTACCCTACCCTTGGCCTCTTCCTGCCGGGCATTCAGGACCCGGAGCTGGCTGTCGAGTGCTGCCGCATCTATAACGACTGGCTGGCCGACTGGTGCGGTCACTACCCGGACCGGTTCGTGGCCATCGGGGCGCTGCCGCTGCAGGACCCGGCGGGGGCGGCCAAGGAGGCCCGGCGGTGCGTCGAGCGGCTGGGCATGCAGGGCTTCTTCGTCCGGCCAAACGCGTACGGCAACCGCTATATCCATGACCCGGCGTTCGATCAGGTCTGGGCGGTGGCGCAGGAGTTGGACGTGCCGGTGGGCCTTCACCCCGGCGGCACCGGCGAGGTCTGGGGCGCGCCCCAGCTCTATAGCCGCCGCTGGGGCCCGATTCCCGGCTCCAAGGTCGTTACCTTCCTGTTCGACAACTACTTCGCCCTCACGGCGATGGTCGGCACGGGCGTGCTCGACCGGTTCCCCAAGCTCAAGGTGATCGTGCTGGAATCGGGCGGGGGCTGGCTCTTCCACTGGCTGGACCAGATGGACCACTGGATCGGCGAGGTGGCCCCGCACGACCTGGACAAGCTGACGATGCTGCCCAGCGGCTACTTCAAGCGCCAGTGCTTCATCTCTATCGACCCGGACGAGAAGAGTGTCCCGTACCTCGTGGACCTCATCGGCGACCACAAGATCATGTGGGCCTCCGACTACCCCCACACGGACGTGACGGCCCCGTCCGTGGTGGCGGAGGTGCGGGAGCACATCGCCAAGATGCCCCAGCGGACGCAGCGGCGGATCCTGGGCGAGAACGCCCTCGCCATCTACGGGATGAAGGTCAAGGCCGCGCGATAGGCAGCGTCCGCTCCTATCATCCCGCCCACTCTTGTCATCCCGGGTGAAGCGAGGGATCGCTCGCCTGGACTGAGAGTTGCGCGTTGTCCCGTCCAACGGTAGAGGCCGCGCACCTGCCCCTGCGCGGCTGGCCGGCCTCGCGCCCGTGGGTACAATGGGGCGAAGCGCCACCGGGCCGAGGAGGTCCCATGCCGCCGGAATCGCTCATCACGGACGCCATGCGCGCCGCCCTGCACCGCGACCATCCGCCGACGACGGGCGTGGTCACGGCGCAGGAGGTCGAGCGCTACGCCTACGCCACCGACGATCTGAACCCGCTCTACCTCGACGATGCGTACGCGCGGGCGGCGGGGCTGCCCGGGGTCGTGGCGCCGCCCCTCTTCCTCGGCGTGCCGAACCGGAACGACGTGCCCCTCTCGGAGCTGGCCGAGGACGGCATCGCCAAGGCGTCCAGCAGCGTCGCCATGTCGGACAAGATCAAGCGCGTGGTGGCCGGCGGCACCGAGTACGAGCTCTTCGAGCACGTGCGCCCGGGCGACACGCTGACCGCCACGCGGCGCATCGCCGACATGTACGAGAAACAGGGGCGCAGCGGGCCCATGCTCTTCGTCGTGTCGGAGAGCACCTACCGCAACCAGCACGGGAAGGTGGTGGGCGTCCAGCGCTTCACCGCCATCTACCGCCCGTAGGAGGCGCCATACAGACGAGGCCGCAGGTCTACTGGGAGGACGTCCGCGAGGGCCAGGAGTTGCCCGCCATGGTCCGGCAGCCGGGCACCGTTCAGCTGGCGATGTACAGCGCCATCACTGGCATCTTCCACCGGATCCACTACGACGCGCCCTACGCCAAGGAGCACGACGGCCTGCCCGGCGTGCTGGTCCACGGGCCCCTGCACGGCGCGTTCATCAGCGCCGTCGTGACCGACTGGATGGGGCCTCGCGGCTTCCTCAAGAAGATCGGCTGGTCCAACCGCGGGATGGCGGTGGCCGGCGAGCGGCTGACGTGCCGGGGCGTGGTCTCCAAGAAGTACGCCGAGGGCGGCGAGCGGCTCGTGGAGTGCGAGATCTGGGACGAGAACGAGCGGGGCGACAAGCTGACGGTGGGGACGGCCGTCGTGCGGCTGCCGGCGCTCGCCGGCCCGGCTGGCCGGACAGCGGAGAGGACAAGAGAGGCCGGCGCAGATGCGCCGGCCTCTCGGTCTGTCGCGGGTGGCAGGGGAAGAGGTTAGTCGCTCACGGCGTAGAGGCGCGCGCCGTTCTCCCACATGATCTTGCGCTTGCTGGCGTCCGAGACGCCGGGCAAGGAGAGGGTGTCCTCGAGCGCGTGGGTGTAGCCCTTGCCCTCGGGGTGGCCGAAGTCGGTGGCGGTGACGATGCAGTCATCGCCTATGGACTCGACGGCGTGCTTGATCCACGGGTCGTCGGGGTCGCCGGAGACGAAGCACTGGCGCTGGAAGTACCCGAGGGGGCGCATCTTGAGGTGCGGTGGGAGCATGCCGCGGCTCATGCCCATGACGCCCGCCTCCAGGCGCTCCATCCAGAAGGGCACCCATCCGCAGCCCGTCTCCAGATGGACGACGCGCAGCTTGGGATGGCGCTCCAGCGCCCCGCCCACGATGAGGGCGGTGCTCGCCATCATGTTGCCCGTGATGAAGGCGGTGGCGCCGACGCCCAGGGCCCACTGGCCAAAGTAGTAGCTGGCGCCGTGGAACTTGGTGATGGGCGCGAGGTGGATGGCCAGGGGCACGTCCAGGTCCTCGAGCTCCGCCCAGAGGGGGTCGAAGAACGTATCGTGGAGCGATGGGTAGTCCTTCACCGGCTCCGGGTTGATCTGGATGCCCTTGAACCCCAGCTTGGTGATGCAGCGCCGGGCCTCCTTGGCCGCTTCCCTGGGGTCGCGCAGGTCCACGGTGCCGACGCCCATGAGGCGCGCGTCGGCGCTGGAGAGGAAGTCGTGGAGCCAGTTGTTGTAGGCGCGGCGGATGGCGGCTGCCGGCTCCGGCGCGAGATTGGGCACGGCGTTGATCGTGAGGCCGGCCGTGGGGTACATGGCCATGCGGTCGATGCCGCTGCGGTCGAGGATCGTCCGGTAGCACTCTGGCGCAAATCCCCGCTCCATAAACTCTTGGTAGACGGCGCCGGTGCCGGGCACCTGGAAGGTGCCGCGGCCTCCGCTGCCCGTGGGGAAGTCCGGCATGCTGTGCCCGCCCATATGGGTCTCCTGATGGAAGACGACGGGGTCGATGCGCGGGTCCATGCCCAGGCCCTCGGCCGGCTCCCACCGGGAGATGGTCCTGGGGGCGACGGACCGGAACCTGGGCTCCAGGTACCTGTCCCAGAGGTCCGACGGCTCGAGGACGTGGGCGTCGTTATCGATATAACGGTGACCCTTGTACATACCGGTTCCTCCTCAGTGACTCATCGCGCAGGCGTATTGCGGCGCCGCGCAGCGCCCTGGGCACGGGTCTCGGCGCTGGCACCGATGGTACACGGGCCACGGCGGCCCCGCAAGAGGCGCGAGGAGAGCGGGGAGAGCGATGGGTGAAAGCCCTTGGGAGCGCGCCGAGCTACGACCGCGGGCGCACGTAGTGGTCGCGCACCTTCCCGAAGTCCCAGGTATAGACGCGGTCCATGGAGACCTTGAGGAGCACGCGGTCGCCGCGGCTGAGCCGGCGGGTGCGGCTCTCGTGGAACCAGGACGGCATCTCCTCCATGCCGCTGCCGATGCGGCCGGCCTTGGCGTCGCGGGCGGCCTGCTCGCGCTCCATCTCGTCCGGGTCCTCGACGGACGTGCACCGGCCCTGCACCATGACGCCCCGCAGCTTGAAGTAGGTCTCGCCGCCCTCGACGACGCAGCAGACGCGGCTATCGCGCTGGACGTTCTTGTACTTGACGCTGTCGCCGCGGATGTTGATATAGAGGGCGTTGCCGACGCGCGAGTACCAGAGGGCGTGGCCCACGGGCGCGCCGTCTTTCTTGAGGGTGATGAAGACCAGCGTGCGCTGGTTGTCCAGGAAGGACTCGATCTCGGCAGGGGTCATGCTGGTGGCCATGGGCTGCCTCCGTTCCGCGGCCGGCTAGGGCTCAAATGCGTAAATCAGCGTAACTATGCGTGAGGCCCCCGGGATGGACGGGTAAGTCCAGGCCAGGGGGCACCCTAACCCCCTGGCCCCCTTCCCTAAAGAGGAAGGGGGTATCGCCCCTCTCCGCGTCGGAGAGGGGCCGGGGGAGAGGGCCGCCGAGCACTGCCGAATGTTCGCGCATTTCTGCAACCAGGTGCTAGGGCTGGTCGCCACGCTTCTTCTGGAGTGTGTCCCGCGCCCGTTCCTGGAAGTCGCTGGTCACGCCGAGCCACTGGCGGGAGAGCTCGGCGAAGCGCAGCGACTGATCTCGGGACATGTCCATGGTGTGGTCCAGGTTGGCCAGCGTCAGGCGGACGCCCGCCGGTCGCATGGCCGCGATGGCGCGGGCCATGGCCATCGCCTCCTCCCGCAGCCGGGCGGACGGGTAGACGCCGTTGGCGAACCCGATGCGGAAGGCCTCCTGGCCGCCGACCACCTGGCCTGTCAGGATGATCCGCTTGGCGTTGGCCACGCCCACGAGCCGGGACCATCGGGTGCTGCCGCCCCAGCCGCCGGGGCCGGTGCCGAGGTTCTTGAGGTGCCAGTCGCTGACCTGGGCCGATTCGCCGGCGAGGCGCAGGTCGCAGGCCAGGGCCAGCTCGACGCCGCCGGTGCTGCAGACGCCATCGACGACGGCGATGGAGGGCTTGAGGAGGTCGTCGATGGCGTTGGTGAGTGCGAGGCCCACGCTGGCGTCCATGGTGACGCCCTCAGCGGCCGCCTTGAGGTCGACGCCGGCGCAAAAGCAGGGCCGGCCGTCGGCCCGGGGCGCCCCGGTCAGGAGGAAGACGCGCACGGCCGTGTCTTGCTCGATCTCGCCGACGGCCTGGCGCAGCTCCTGGAGCATGGGGCCGTGGAGGGCGTTCAGCCGCTCGGGCCGGTTGAGGGTGACGACGGCGATGCCGGGCTCCGGCTGCTCGTATCGGATAAACTGGTAGGGCATAGCTCGGCTCTCGCTGCGCCCCGACACGTCGGGGCCCCAAGCATCGGCGGTACTGTACCCGATCCACCGGGCCTCGGCAACGAGCGCGGCGCGCGGGCGGCCGGGCCCCCGCCCATGCCGAAGTCACGCCAGCATCGCGCGGACCGCGTCCCTCCCGCCCGCCCGCCTGCGGCGGGGCGGGCCGCCCGCGCCCCGGACGTCGCTCCGTGGGACGCCGGCTCCGACTCCTGGGACCACGTGGCCTCATGGTACGACGCCCTGGCCGCCGAGCGCGGGACGGAGTTCCATCAAGAGGTCGTCATCCCGGGCGTGCTGCGGCTGCTGGCGCTGCAGCCGGGCGAGCGGGCGCTCGATCTGGCGTGTGGCCAGGGGGCCGTGGCGAACGCCCTGGCGCGGGCCGGGGCTCAGGTCACTGGCGTGGACCTCTCGCCACGGCTCATCGAGATGGCGCGCAGGCATTCGCCGCCGTCGGTCCGCTACCTGGTGGGCGACGCGCGCCACCTGGACGCGCTGGCCGCGGGCGGTTTCGATGCCATCGTCTTCGTGCTGGCGGCCACCAACGTCGACCCGCTGGCCCCGGTGTTCACGGAGTGCGCGCGCCTGCTGCGGCCGGGCGGCCGGCTGGTCATGGTCATCGCCCATCCGGCCTTCCGCATCCCGCGGCAGAGCGCGTGGCGATGGGACGAGGAGCGCAAGCTGCTCTATCGCGCCGTGGACCGGTATCTCACCGGCCTCAAGATACCCATCGACATGCGGCCGTTCAAGGAGCCGGGGCGCTCGGTCACGTGGACCTATCACCGGCCCATCCAGGCGTACGTCAACGGGCTGGCGGAGGCGGGCCTCTGGACGAACGCCCTCGAGGAGTGGCCCTCGCACCGCGCAAGCCAGCCGAGCCCCCGGGCTCGCGCCGAGAACCGCGCCCGCGCCGAGTTTCCGCTGTTCCTGGCGCTGCGGGCCGCGCGGGTGGCCGGCCGAGGAATACCCTAACGCCATCGTAGGGGCGGGTTTCAAACCCGCCCCTGCGAGCGGGCGCCCGGCACGATCGCGATATTCATGGGCCGCTCGCCCTTGACGCGCCCGGCCAAGATCAGCACGGCCTGCTCCGCCTGCTCCACCGGGAAGACGTGGGAGCTGAGCCGCTCCAGGGGGAAGGCTCCCGCCTCGATGAGCTCGACGGCGCGCCGGTGGGACGCCGGCGGGACGGCGGTGACGCCGCGCACGGAGATCCCCCGGCTCCGCAGCATGTCGATGGAGAACTCTTTGACGGTGTTCTGCGGCCCCTTCACCCCTGCGACGATCAGGATCCCGCCGGGCCGCGTCATCTGAATCCCCTGCAGGAACGCCTCCGCCGAATGCGGCGTCGTATCGACGACGACGTCCGCGCCGCCGTGCGTCGCGTCCACGATGCGCTTGACCGGGTCCTCCCGCTGCACGTCGATGGCCAGGTCGGCGCCCATCTCCTTGGCCAGGTCCAGCTTGTAGTCGTCGCTGGAGAGGCCGGTCACGGCGACGAAGCCCGCTCCCGAGTGCCGGCCCGCCATGACGCACGCGATGCCCCGCTGGCCCGGGCCCAGGACCGCCAGCGACTGCCCGCGCTCCAGCCTCGGCACCTCGACGGCCCAGCTCAGTCCGGACGCCAGCGCGTTGAACATCGCCGCCACCGGAAGCGGAACGCTCTTCCTCATGGGCGTCAGGATCGTCCCGGGCGGCAGGTACATATGCTCCGCGAAGGCGCCGTAGAGGGCCGGCGGCCGCTCCACGCTGGTCCCCCCGAACCGGCCGGGCATCTCGCACTCGTGCTCCCCGCCTCCCGCGCGGCACCCGGCGCAGCGCCCACACGTGAAGTGCGCGTGCAGGGCGACCCGGTCCCCCACGCCGGCGCCCCACCTCCGGCTGGCCTCGGCGCCGATGGCCTCGATCACCCCCACGGGCTCGTGGCCCAGGATGAACGGGGGCGCCACGTCCCACTTGCCGTACGGGCCGGGGAGGCCCCCCATGGCTCCCGTGTAGTGGCCCGAGTCCGTCCCGCAGACGCCGCACGCCTCGACGCGCAGCAGCCCGTCGTCGCTCCCGATGCGCGGCAGCGGAAACTCCCGGACCTCGATGGTGCCTGGACTGACGAAGACCGCCGCCCGTGTCGTGTCCCCCATCCGCCCCTCCGGCTCCTTGGGTGTCCGCCAGCGCGAGGCCCGCCTACGGCGGGCGGGACGCCCCGCCATAACAACAGGGAGGCTCGGCGCCGAGCCTCCCTGACTTCGTGCGTGACATGGCCGCGCCGCGCGCCGTGGCGGGCGCGGGCCGGCCCGGCGCGTAACGCTAGTCGTTCTTCAGCCCGTAGAGCCTCATGGCGTTCCCGCAGACGATCTGGAACTTCTCCTCCTCGGGCACGCCATCGAACATCGCGGCGATGACCTTCCGGCTATAGGGCCAGTCGTTCCCATGGTGCGGATAGTCCGTGGACCACATCATGTTCCGCACGCCGATATCCTCGCGGTTCTTCACCCCGAACCGGTCGATGATGAACGTGACGGACCAGTTATCGCGGAAGTACTGGCTGGGGATCTTCTTGAGGCGGCAGTCGGCCATGGTCCGGTTGCGCCAGTAGCGGTCGTCCCACCAGGCCAGCACGGCGGGGATCCAGCCGGCCTGCACCTCCACGCCCACCATCTGGAGCTTGGGGAAGCGGTCGAAGACGCCGGCGTGGATGATCCCGGACATGGCCTGGGGGAAGCCGCCGAAGGGGATGCCGCCCAGCAGGCCGCTGAGGTTCTGGGAGGCCTGGGCCGCCTGGAGCGCGGCCTGGCGGGCGTCGCGCTGCCCCGCGCCGATGTTGATGTGAATGTGGACGGGCATCTCCATGTCCTGGGCCACGGCCCAGAACGGATCGTCCTCGGGGCTCACGTTCGGATGGCCGCTGGGATAGTGGGTCAGGATCACGCCACGGTACCCGTCCTTCCGCGCGCGCTTCAGCTCCGAGAGGCTGGTCTCGATGCCCAGGTTGGGCGTCTGGTACATGGGGATGAGCCGCTTGTGGTCGGCCGCCGCGTACTCCTGGAAGATCCAGTTGTTGTACGCCTCAACCCCAGCCTTGTGGAACTCCTGGTCGTCGCTGCCGGTGAAGTAGGTCATCGTGCGCTGCGCCGGGTAGAGGATCTCGGCGTCCACGCCGTCAAAGGTCATCTCCTGGACGCGGGCCTTGCCTTCGTAGCAGCCCTTGTTGATCGTCTCGTAGGTCGAGCCGTACCAGTGGAACTCCTCGTACCGCTTCCCGGCCGTGGTGACCATGCCGATGGCCGCCGGCGGTACGTCCTTGAAGAACTCCCACGCGTCGCCGCCCATGGGGTCCTTGATGACCCGCGGGATGCGGTCGTGGAACTTCTTGGGGATGTAGCGCTGCCACATGTCCTTCGGCTCGATGGTGTGGCCGTCCGCGCTGATGACCCTGTACTGCATTCCGTGACCTCCTTCAATGGCTCCCCGGCACGCCCGGGCGCTTGGCGATACGTGTGTGTCCGCCCGGAGTGTAGCGCGGCCACGAAACGGGTGTCAACGGGCGGCGCGAGCGAGGGCGATCGCCCAGGGCCATCTCCCCTTGACAGCGGCAGCCGCCGACCGTACATTCGCCCTCCGGCGCACAGCACGAGCGCCCATTCGTCCTGACCCTCTGCCCTGGCCGGAGGATCGCGCCGTGTCTCCCCTTCCCGACCACGCCTATGCGGACCTGGCCCCCGGCCTCCGCGCCTGCCGCGTCCTCAACGGCCTCTGGCAGGTCTCCGGCGCCCACGGCCCCATCGACCCAGCGCGCGCCCTGGCCGGCATGCCCCGCTACCACGACGCCGGCTTGACGACCTGGGACCTGGCCGACCACTATGGCCCCGCCGAGGACCTTATCGGCGAGTTCCGGCAACGGCTCGCCGCCGAGCGTGGCGCCAAGGCTTTGGCCGGCGTCCAGGCCTTCACCAAATGGGTGCCGCAGCCGGGCCCCATGACGCGCCCCGCCGTCCAGCGGGCCATCGAACGGTCGCTGCGGCGCATGGGCGTCGAGACGATCGACGTGCTCCAGTTCCACTGGTGGGAGTACCAGGACCCCGGCTACCTGGAGGCCCTGGACCACCTGGCCCGCCTTCGGGACGAGGGCAAGATACGCCACCTCGCCCTGACCAACTTCGATACGGAGCACGTCGAGAAGATCATCGGCCACGGTGTCCGCATCGTGTCCAACCAGGTCCAGTACTCGCTGGTCGACCTGCGGCCCGAGGCGCGCATGGTCCCGTTCTGCCAAGAGCACGGCGTCGGGCTCCTGACGTATGGGACGCTCTGCGGCGGGCTCCTCTCCCAGCGCTACCTGGGCCGGCGCGAGCCCGGCCCAGGCGAGCTCGATACGGCCAGCCTGCGGAAGTACAGGCAGATGATCGACGCCTGGGGCGGCTGGGAGCTCTTCCAGGAGCTCCTGCGGACGCTGAAGGCCGTGGCGGAGCGCCACGGCGTCAGCCTCGCCAACGTGGCCGTGCGCGCCATCCTCGACCGGCCGGCCGTCGCGGGCGTCATCGTCGGCGCGCGCCTCGGCGTCAGCGAGCACATCGAGGAGACGGCCCGCGTCTTCACCTTCGCGCTGGACGACGGCGACCGCGAGCGCATCCAGGCCGTCACGGCGAAGGGCCGCGACCTCTACCACCTCATCGGCGACTGTGGCGACGAGTACAGACAGTAGGGATTTGGGAACCGTAGGGGCGCAGCATGCCGCGCCCCTGCCCATCAATCCTCGTGCCTTTGTGTCTTCATGGTTTCTCTACCTGAACCCGTACAGCTCCGCCGCGTTCTCGCAGACGACGCGCCGCCGCTCCGCCTCCGGCACCCCCTTGAACAGCGACTCGATGACCTCCCGCGAGTGGGGCCAGATGCTGTCCGTGTGCGGGTAGTCGTTGGACCACAGCAGGTTCTTCAGGCCGATCCGGTGCCGGATGTCGATCCCCGAGTGGTCGCGCATGAACGTCATGGAGACGTGGTCGCGGAAGTACTCGCTGGGGCGGCGTCGCAGGCCGGCGCTGGTGGCCGACCAGTGCCGGTGCCGCTCGTAGGCGTGGTCGATGCGCTCCAGGAAGTTGCCCGCCCATCCGATGTCGTTCTCGACGGAGACGACCTTGAGGCGCGGGAAGCGCTCGAAGACGCCGCCGAAGAGCATCGCCGCCAGCGACTGCTGGACCCAGTGGGGCGAGACGGTGTACTCGATGAGCCAGTGGTTGATGTTGACGTGGGCCTTGGTCCCCGTGAAGAGATGGAGGCTGACGGGCAGGCCCAGGTCCTGGCAGAGGCCCCAGAACGGATCGTACCGGGGGTCCGTGTAGCGGCCGTAGTCGTCCGGCGTGGACGAGATCATGACGCCGCGCAGGCCCCGGGCGGCGGCCCGGCGCGTCTCCGCCATCCCCTTCTCCACGTCGGCCAGCGAGATGAGGGCGATCCCCTTGAGCCGGTCCGGGTAGGCGGCGCAGAGGTCCCCCATCCAGTTGTTGTAGGCCCGGAAGAGGGCATCCTGGAACTCCAGGTCGGTGACCTTGTACATCATCATGCCGAGGGTCGGATACAGCACCTCGGCGTCGACGCCATCGAGAGCCATGTCCTTCATCCGCTCGTGGGGGTCCCAGCCGCCCTTGCGGCTGTCCTCGTAGCGCCCCTTGCGCTGGAGCTTGGCTGGGTCGGTCCCCGCCGGCGCCAGCAGCCCCACGGCCCATTCGCTGAGCCCCTCGCAGAGGAAGACGTCCGTATCCGGATCGTGGCGCACCCGGGGCGCCCGGGCCCGGAAGGCCGGGTCGATGTAGCGCTGCCAGAGGTCGGCCGGCTCCGCGACGTGCGAATCGGCCGAGATGACGTTGTATGTGCTCATGGGCTGCTCCTTGTCAGGGCGCGCGGGCCGCGTTCGAAGCGACGGTAGATGGCGGAGCGGGTGTTGTCAAGGATGGGGACGTGGCAGGGGCCGGGCGCCCGCGCATTGGATGGAGTTAGGGCCGTGTGCTACCATCTCGCTGCACCCTTCGAGAGGGAGACCGATCATGGATATCCACCCCATCATCGACGCCGACGGCCACGTCTACGACTGGCACCTGAACTGGGCCGACCGCGTCCCCCAGGAGCTCCGCCACCTGGCGCCGCGCTCCATCAAGAGCGAGCACGGCTGGCGCCAGATCGAGGTCGACGGCCTCACGCTCCCCGCGGGGCATGGCATCCGGCTCGGCAAGACGGCGACGCGGCCCGCCAGGTACTGGGCGCCCAACCGCCCCGGCGAGGAGGACCCCCTCCAGCGCATCCCCGACATGGACGAGATGGGGATCGACATGGCGGTCATCTTCGGCGGCCACGCCCTCCTCGTCGCCTCCGTCGTCGAGTCGCCCCAGGCGGCCTACGCCGCCCTCTACGCCTACAACAGCTACCTGGCCGAGTACTGCAGCGCCGCGCCACGGCGGCTCCGCGGCGCGGCGATGGTCCCCATGCAGGCGCCGGAGCAGGCGGCCCGGGAGCTACGGCGCGCCGTCCGGGACCTGGGGATGGTCGCCGCCGTCCTGCCGCCGCACCACGCCAACGGCACCATGCTCGGCGACCGCAGGCTCTTCCCGATCTACGAGATGGCCCAGGAGCTCGGCGTGCCCGTCTGCGTCCATACCATCGGCATCCAGATCAACCCCGTCAGCACGCTGGTGGAGAACCCAATCCTTCAAGACACCTACGGCGGTTTCTCCAGCATGATGGCCCTGGGCTCGCTCGTCATCGGCGGCGTCCTGGACGCCTTCCCGCGCCTCACGTTCGCGTTCCTGGAGGCGGGTGTCGGATGGGTCCCCTATATCGTCGACCGGCTCCAGTTCAACTATGAGTTCTTTGGCACGACCACCACGCGTCTTAAGCAAGAACCCAAGGACTATATCCAGAGCGGGCGTGTCTACTTCGCCACCGATCCGGACGAGCCCATCCTGCCCACCGTCGCCCGCATGATCGGCGAGGACTGGCTGGTGCTCGGCTCCGACTACTGCCACCCGGAAGGGATGTGCCCCTTCACCTTGACGATGCTGGCGGAGCGGCAGGACCTGTCCGAGGGCCTGCGGCGCAAGGTCCTCTCGGAGAACCCGGCCCGGCTCTACCAGCTGACCTGACCCCCTTCCATACAAAGAGGCGGAGTAAGATTTTTCACCACAAAGACTCCAAGACACAAAGAAGACTCAAAAAACGGAGGGGTTTGCACAGTGCTCTAAACTCCAGGCCGGTCCGGTTCTGCCGCTGCCCCCTTCCCGGCACGGGAAGGGGGCCAGGGGGTTAGGGCTGAGGAAGGGGGCTCTCCCTCTCCGGCACGGAGAGGGAGTCGGAGGGAGAGGGCCGCCGCCCCCGGTTACGGCGTGCGGACGAACATCTCTTCCTCGTGGGTGACGAAGGCGACGCTGTTGGTGCGGAAATTGCTGCCGTCGGCGCGGGCCGCCGCCCACTCCGGGGACCGGAGCGCCCGCTCCAGGGCCTCCGCGTCATCGAACCAGAGCTCGGCGACGCCGTCGGGCTGGGGCTCGCCCGCCAGCGACCGGGTCCGAACCGAGATGACGTACCGGCGCAGCTCGGGGACCTGGCGCACCAGGGGCGCGTGCCGCTCGCGCCAGTACCGCTGGAACGCCTCCTGGGAGAGGTCCGGACGCCGGTCCAGCAGGAGCACGATCTTGACCACGGCACCCCCTGACCCCAAGGCCACGCGGACCCCGGCAGGTCGGGGTACCCCGGTGCGCTCTCGGCTGGCGTTGACAGCTCACCGCTTCCGGTCCCGCGCCGACCGGTGCTCGGTCTGCTCCCGGTCCCAGGTCGCGGGCGTGATGCCTCGGTCCCCCTCCGACCGGAGCTTGTACTTCTCGACCTTCTCCGTAGGAGTCTTGGGGAGCTCCCTCGTGAACTCGACAAAGCGCGGGACCATGAAGCTCGCCATCCGGGGCTCGCACCACGCGAGGAGCTCCGGCGGGTCCAGCGTGGCCCCGGGCTTCAGGACGACGCACGCCTTCACCTCGTCCTCGCCGAGCTCCGAGGGCACGGCGATGACGGCCGACTCGGCGACCGCGGGATGGCCGTTGATGACGCGCTCGACGTCGAAGGCCGCGATATTCTCCCCCCGGCGGCGGATGGCGTCCTTCTTCCGGTCCACGAAGAAGAAGTAGCCGTCCCTGTCGGCGTAGGCCAGGTCGCCCGTGTGGAACCAGAGGTTGCGGAAGGCCTCCAGCGTGGCCTGGGGGAAGTTGTAGTAGCCGCCGAGGATGGCGAAGGGCTTCCGCGGCCGGACGACGATCTCGCCGGTGGCGCCCTGCGGCGCCTCGCTATCGCCCTCGTCGAAGAGCTTGACGTCGTAGGTCTCGGCGTTGACCTGCCCGCAGGAGCCGGTGCGCCACTGGCCGTAGGGGCTGCCGATGGCGATCCCCACCTCCGTGCTTCCGTAGGTCTCGACGACCCGCGTGCCGAAGCGCTGGGCGAAGGCCTGGTCCATGGCCGACTGGCCGAGCCAGAAGCAGCGCAGCGTGTGGTCCCTGTCGCCGGCGCTGGCAGGCTGGCTCAGGAGGATGGGGATCATGGAGAAGATGCCGTGAGCGACGGTGGCGCGAAAGCGCCGCACGTCGTCCCAGAAGCGGCTGGCGCTGAACCGCTCGACGATGGCGATGCGCGAATCGGCCAGCAGCGCGGCCACGACCCCGCAGGTGTGGGCGATGCCGTGAAAGAGCGGCAGCGGCGAGTAGATGGTGTCCTGGGGCGTGCAGGCCACGAACTTGAGCCACTCCAGGGCCAGGGTGCAGGCCTGGGCGTGGGAGACCATGACGCCCTTGGACGGGCCCGTGGCGCCGGAGGTGTACATGATGGCCTGGAGCTCCCCGTGCCATACCTCCGCATCGGGAGCCATGGAGGGATTATCCAGGAGGCTCCGGAACGCCACGGTCTCGGTGGCGAGGCCCTTGGGGGCGGCGCCCCCCCGCTGGCTGACGACGACCCGCTTCAGCTTCGAGAGGCGCGGCTCCACGTACGCGACGCGGTCGAGCCACTCCTCGTCCACGACCAGCACGGTGGAGTCGGACGAGGTGACGATGTGCTCGAGGATGTCGCCCTTGTACGCCGTGTTGATGGGAACCTCGACCGCGCCGAGCTTGGCCAGGGCGAAGGCGGCGTAGAGGAACTCGGGGCCGTTGGGCAGCATGATGGCCACCTTGTCGCCGCGCCGGACGCCGAGGCGCAGGAGGCCCTGGGCGGCGCGGTTGACCGTCTCGTCCAGCTCGCCGTAGGTCAGGGCGGCGTCCCGAAATCGGACGAAGGTCTCGCCCCGGTGCTGCCGGGCCTTGGCCGCGAGCAGCGATCCCAGCACGAGCTCCTCACGGGCGTATGGTTGCATCGCTCCTCCAGCGGGACCCGGGCCGCGCCTTGACCCTCCTGGGCGCGTATGGTATATGGTAGCGCGGTTACGCAACTCTCCCGGCCCCGGCGCGTTCGCCATCGATCTCACGAAGGGGCGGCGCTCTGCTCACGCACGTCGAACAGCTCGCCAGCGGAGTTTCGGGCGGGTCGCGGGCGGCGCGCCTGCTGGAGAACCTCTCGTTCGCCGCCCAGCTCCAGCCCTCCGATACCCTGGCCCTGTGCTACCTCTCCGTCGCCGATCGCACCATCGTCGCCGGCAAGGGGCGGCACCCCAAGCCGACGGTGGTGCTCCAGGGGGCGGAGCGCGATCTCGCCCAGATCGTGCAGGGGCAGCGGGACGTAACGCACTTTCTCAGCGAGGGGAAGGTCCGGGTGAGCGGCAACTACTACCATGCCATCGACCTGAGCCGGCTGGCGCTGGCCGTCCGCCAGGCGCGGGCGAGGGCATGAGCGCCCCCCGCGGCCCGCGCCGCGTCGCCATCGCCGGCGTCGGCCAGATGCCGTTCCGGACGCGCTATCCGGACCGGAACTACCAGGAGCTGGCGCTGGAGGCCGTTAAGGCCGCCCTCGGCGACGCCCGGCTCTCCAAGAACGACCTCCAGAGCGCTGTCTATGCGATCTATAGCGATATGCTGATGCGCCAGCAGACCTCCGACTGCATGGTCCACGACTACCTGGGCCTCTCGGGCAAGCCGGGGCTCCGGGTCACCGCTGGCGCCTCCACCGGCGCCTTCGCCATGCGGGCCGCCTACGCCGAGGTCGTGGCCGGCCTCTCGGACGTCGTGCTGGTCCTGGGGGTGCAGAAGTCCGGCGACCTCATCAACCCGGAGAACGGGCATCGTGGCGAAGGGATCATGATGTCCGAGTCCATCACCCACGACATGATCTGGCAGCACCCGTACACGCCCTTCCCGCCGGCGGCGTGGGGGCTCATCCTGACGGCGCACATGGAGCGGTTCGGGGGACCCACGCCGGAGCAGTGCGCCCGCGTGGCCCTGAAGAACCACCGCAACGCCCACGGCAACCCCAACGCGCAGTTCAAGCTCGACCTCACGCTGGAGGACATTCTCAACTCCCGGCTCATCGCCTGGCCCACGACGATGTACGAGTGCTGTTCGTTCAGCGAGGGGGCCGCCGCCGTCATCCTGGCCTCGGAGGACGCGGCGCGGCGGATCACGGACAGGCCCGTGTGGGTCACGGGCGTCGGGACGGCCGTGGAGGGGGCGCTCCCGGACATGGGCGACGAGCAACGCGGGCGCATCCCCGCCATCCGCCGGGCGGCGCAGGCGGCCTACGGCATGGCGGGGGTCCGGGACCCGCTGGCCGAGCTGGACGTGCTGGAGGTCCACGATATCTTCAGCGGCCTCGAGATCCTGGCCTACGAGGAGCTGGGCCTCTGCCCCGTGGGCGAGGGCGGAAGGCTCATCGACGAGGGGGTGGTGGAGAAGAGCGGGCGCCTGCCGGTCAACCCCTCGGGCGGGCGCGTGGGCTGCGGCCACATCGCCGGCCCCTCGGAGGTCTACAGCGTCGGCGAGGTGGCGCTGCAGTTGCGCGGGCAGGCGGGCGGGCGGCAGGTGGCCATCCGGCGCGGGCGCGGCCTCGTCTCGACCGTCGGCGGGCCCGCGGCCTCCGTCGCCGGCGTCATCGTCCTGGAGCGCGACCGGCCATGACCGACCCCGACCGGCCCTTCGAGATCCGCGACCAGATCGTCAATGACTATCTCTTTAGCTATGGCGGCGTCTCGCGCTTCTTCCGCGAGCTGGTGGAGAACCGCACGATCATGGGGACCCGCTGCCCCAAGTGCGCCAAGGTCTGGTGCCCTCCGCGGCACTACTGCTCGGACTGCTATGAAAAGACGTCCTGGACCGCTCTCCCTGGCGAGGGGGTCGTCCGGGCGGTGACCTACTGCTACTACGTGCCCTCCAACTACTCGCTGCACCGGTATGTGAACATGCCCTACGTCCTCGCCATGGTCCAGCTCGACGGCGCCGATACGTGCATCGAGAGCGTGGTCCACGTGGACGAGGTGGTCGTCGGCAGGGTCAAGCCCGGCATGCGCGTCAGGGCCGTCTTCCGCGAGCGGCGGGAGGGTCGCCTGACCGACTTCTACTTCGTGCTGGCCGGCGGCTGAGAGCTTGTGAACAAATCGCCCGTAGGGGCGGGCCGGAGCCTGCCCTGAGCGAAGCCGAAGGGTGCCCGCCCACCTAGGGCAACCACGGGGGGTTGCCCCTGCGAAGGAAAAATTCACAGCGACTGAGTGAGGAGCGAGATGGCGTTCGTCGAGTATGAGCGGCGGGGGCAGATCGCGCTGGTCACGCTGAACCGGCCCGACAAGCTCAACGCCCTGAGCGCCGAGATGCTGGACGAGATGGCGGCGGCCTGGGCGCGCCTCGAGGGGGACGCCGAGGCGCGGGTGGCGGTCCTGACCGGCGCCGGGCGCGCCTTCTGCGTGGGGCTGGATATGCAGGACATGGCGGCGGGCAAGCTTGCCCCCACGATGCTCCAGACCATGGTCCCGAACCGGTTCTCGCCCCTCTCCCAGTCGAAGCCGGTGGTGGGCGCGGTCAACGGCGCGGCCCTGGGCGCGGGCCTCGACTTCGTGGCCATGGACTGCGATGTCATCGTGGCGGCCCAGAGCGCGACCTTCGGCATGCCCGAGGTGGCCGTGGGGATGGCCTCCCTGGGCTCGCCCTTCGCCGCGGCCAGCGTCCCCCGAGCCGTGATGATGGAGATGTTCCTCACCGGCGACCCCATCAGCGCCCAGCGGGCCTGCGCGGTGGGGCTGGTGAACCGGGTGGCGCCGGAAGGTGCGCTCCTCGAGACGGCGCTGGCCATCGCCCGGCGGATCGCTCAGCACGCGCCCAACGCCGTGCGCCAGTCGCGCAGGAACCTGCTGGATGCGACGCAGGCCCCGCCATCGTCCCGCATCAGCGAGACGATGGCGGCCCACCGACCCGATATGCAGGAGTCGGCGGCCCGGGGCGTCGAGGCCTTCAACCGGAAGCAGAAGGTGGACTGGTAGACGGCGGCTGGACCCTTCCGCCGGAGCCTGGAGGAAGAGCGTGGGCACCATCGGCACCCATCTGCACGCCAACACCAAGGAGTTCACCGAAGGGATCGCCAGGGCGCTGCACAAGATGGCGGGCGGGCTGCGCGCTGAGTCGCACTACCTCAAGCCCCTCACCATCGACCACGTCATCGCCGACATGGACGCCTTCGATATCGAGCGGTCGGTGCTCCTGCCCCTGGACCTGCGGACCACCGGCGACGGCTTCGTGCCCAACGATCACATCGCCGACCTGGTCCGGCAGCATCCGTCGCGGCTCATCGGCTTCGGCTGCGTCGATCCCCACATGGGCGACGAGGCGGTCCGCGAGCTGGAGCGGTGCGTGAAGGTGCTCGGACTCAAGGGCCTGGGCGAGATGGACGGCAGCAAGCAGAACTTCGTCCCGTCCGATCCCAAGTACTTCCCGATCTACGACCGCTGCCAGGAGCTGGAGGTCCCGGTCGTCTTCCACACGGGGAACTCGCCCGGCTACCCCATCGAGTACGCGAGCCCGGTCTACATCGATCGCATCGCCTACAACTTTCCGAGGCTGCGCATCTGTCTGGCCCACATGGGCTGGCCGTGGGCGGACGTGGCCGCGGCGATTGCGTGGAACAAGCCCAACGTCTACCTGGACATCAACGCCCTCCGGCTCAAGTACCTGCCGCCGGCCGTCGTGACGATGATGAACAGCGTGATCCAGGACAAGGTGCTCTTCGCTCACGACTTTCCGGTCTTCCCGACGGCCAAGATGGTGCAGGAGTTCGAGGAGCTGCCGCTCAAGCCGGAGGTCAAGAGGAAGATCCGGGAGGAGAACCCGCGGCGGTTCCTGGGGCTGTGAGAGGCGCCGTGGCGATGAGGAAATACATGCCCGCCCCAGATTCGGTGCTTCGCCCAGGAGATGCCTTGTCGTAAAAGAGGCCGCTGGATACCCGCCAGTACTCAATTGCGTAAATCAGCGTAACTATGCGTGAGGCCCCTGGGATGGACGGGTAAGTCCAGGCCAGGGGGTACCCTAACCCCCTGGCCCCCTTCCCTAAAGAGGAAGGGGGTATCGCCCCTCTCCGCGTCGGAGAGGGGCCGGGGGAGAGGGCCGCCGAGCACTGCCGAATGTTCGCGCATTTCTGCAACCAGGTACTAGCCCCGGCGAGCGTCCCGCGGGGCCGCTTCCCCCGCGCCGTCACGAGCGCCGCGGGTTCTGGAGGCCCTCGCCGCGGGTCCAGTCGACGGCGAGGTCGCGACGCTTGAACAGCCAGCCCGCCTGCGGCGGGTCGCGGCGGACCAGCTCGTCGCGGTAGCGGATGCCCATAACGTACTCGTGCTCGCGGCCGTCCTTGGTGTACCAGTGGGAGGCGATGGTGTACGTCTCGGCCGCTGCCGTATCGCCGCGGACCTCGGAGAGGTGGTTGCCGTTGAAGTGCATGGTGGTGTGGTAGCGTGCGATCCCCTGCACCGTCCAGAGGAACTGGTCGCGGCTGGAGGCGTAGACCTGGCCGGCGAGGACGAAGGTGAGGTCAGGAGTGAAGCACGAGGCGAGGAGCGTCCAGTCGCGCCGATCCACGGCCTTGGAGTAGGTGTAGGCCAGGTCGCGGATCGCCGCCTTGTCGGTGAGCTCCTGGACGATGGGGTCGCGTGCGCCCACGGGGCTCCTCTAGCGGGCCGCGGGGCCGAGCCGGTAGAAGCGCTCGGCGTTCCCGTGGAGGATGGCCTCCTTATCGGCCTGGGTCAGGCGCGGGTTGCCCAGCAGCTCCCGGACCTCCCCCTTGCACGTCTCGTTGGTGACCTCGTGGGGGAAGTCGGAGGAGAACAGGAACGGTCTGTTGCCCGCCACCTTGACTGCGTGGGCCAGCTCCGGCTCGTCGCCCTCGCAGCCGATGAGGATGCGGCCGGCGGCGATCTGGCGCTGGATGTAGTCGCTGGCGAGCTCGCCGTCGCCCAGCCGCAGGAGCTCGTGCCGGGGGTTGGGCTGGGAGAAGCTCCGGTTGGAGCCGGTGAGACGCTCGAGGAGGAGGAAGAGCCAGGCCACGCCGGCCTCCAGGAAGGCGAACCGGACGTTGGGGCAGCGGTCGAAGATGCCGTTGGAGAGGATGCTGGTGAAGGAGATCATGATGCCGAAGGGGTGGCCCAGGGCATGGACGGCGGCGAACTGGTTGAGGTGGTCGATCCCCAGCCCGCCGTGGGAGCCGCCGTGAATGGCGATGGGGCAGCCGAGCAGGTCGGCCTCCTGGTAGACGGGCCAGTACTCCTTAGAGCCCAGGAGGGCCTCGAGCCCCGTGGACGGGAGCATGACGCCCGTGAGGCGCAGGTCCAGGAAGGCGTGCCGGAGCTCGCGGACGGCGGTCTCTGGGTCCTGCATGGGCAGGAGTCCCATGCCCTTGAAGCGGGGGCTGGCGGCGAGGTAGCTGGAGGCCAGCCAGTCGTTGTAGGCCCTGGTCATGGCGATGGCCTCGTCGGCGAAGGGGCTGCGCCCGTAGGCGAGGCCCGCCGAGGGATAGAGGACGGTGGTCTCGATGCCCACGTCGTCGAGGAAGGAGAGCCACTCCTCGGGCCCGACCCTGGGCCGGTTGGAGAGGGTGGCGGGCGACTCCCGAAAGGCGGGGTGCAGGTGGTCGATGGGCGGGAAGAGGTTCTTGTACGGGAAGGACGGGCGGGTGAAGGGGCCGATCTCCTTGTAGGGCGATGGCAGGAACGAGGCGATGGCCGGGGCGTCCTCCATCAGGTGGCCGTCGCCATCGATGATGCGCGGAACGGGCTTGGCGCCCTTCGTGCTCATGGTCCCCTTGCGGTGTTGGGATGATGACGCGGCGGCGGCTCCGCCTTGCGCCGCCTCGAAGATACGCCGTGCGGGAGATTTGTCAAGGCCGGGAAGTTGGATTCTGAGCGGTGCGGTATTGACTTTCTGAAGAGACGCGATATATCTTGCCGTGCGATGAGGGAGGGGAGCTTGGCGAGCGGTGGCCGAGCCCTTTCCTCTTCAGGCGGGGCTCCCCCCTGGGCCGCGGGACGGCGCGCGGCGGGCGCCTCGCCGGCAGCCCAGCGATGGGCTGGAGGAGCGATCCATGGGTGCCAGGTTCACCAAACCGGGCGTGGACGTGGGGCTCGTCGTCACGGACAGCCAGCGGGCGCTGGCGTTCTACCGGGACACGCTGGGCATGGTCCACGAAGGGGACCGCAACATCTCCCGGGGCGGCGTCATGCACCGGCTCCAGTGCGGCGACAGTCTCGTCAAGCTGCTGGTGTTCAAGGAGCCGCCCAAGGCCCGGGCGCCGGGCGGGGCTATCACCTCCGCGATGGGGATCCGCTATCTGACGCTCTCGGTCGCGGACGTGGAGGGCGTCCTCCGGGCCTGCGAGGCGAAGGGATACACGCTGCCCCACGCGCCGTACGACAACGGGCACGGCCTCATCGTCGCGTCGGTGGAGGACCCGGACGGGAACCACGTGGAGCTGGTCCAGGACGCCGCGACGTGGCGGGGCCGGCCGCTGGCGCCGCGTCCGTGAGGGACCGGCGGCCACCGGGCGTCTCCCCGCGCCGCGCCCGGCGATGGCCTGGGAGGCGGTGACGTGAGCGACTTCCCGCACCTCTTCCAGCCGATCCAGTTGGGCTCGCTCCGGCTGCGCAACCGCCTGATGATGACGACCCACGGCCGGCCCATGCAGCCCGCGCGCTACCAGCGCTATCTCGAGGAGCGGGCCCGCGGCGGCGTGGCGCTCATCGGCGTGCTGGAGGGGCAGAGCACCTTTAGCTATCCCACGACGGTGGGCCGGTTCACGCCGAGCTACGCCGGCGACGTGGACGCCATCCTGCCCAACCCGGCTACGCCCGAGGGGATCGTCTACTACGATCGGACCGTCGTCCCCTACCTCGCGAGGATGGCGGAGGCCGTGCACCGCCACGGCGCCGTGTGCTTCGGCCAGGTGCACCACCTGGGGGCCAGCCGCACGGCGGACAATATGCAGCCGCCGATCGCTCCCTCGACGGTGGTGGACGAGCATCACCGGCAGGTGCCCCACGAGCTCGGCGAGGAGGAGATCGCGGAGCTCGTCCGAGCCTTTGGGCACGCCGCCCGGAGAGTCCGAGACGGCGGCATGGACGGCGTGGAGGTCCACGCGGGCCACTTCTACCTCATCAACCAGTTCCTGTCCCCGTACACCAATCACCGGACAGACCGCTACGGGGGGAGCTGGGAGAACCGGTCCCGGTTCCTGAGCGAGGTGCTGGACGCCGTCCGAAGCCACGCGGGGCCCGGGTTCCCCATCGGGATCCGGATCAACGGCGAGGAGTTCGTGGAGGGCGGGCTCACCCTCGATGACATGAAGCGGGTGGCCCAGGATCTCGAGGGCAGGGTCGCCTATCTGAGCGTCAGCGGCGGCACCTACACGGGCCTGAAGAAGGGGATCAAGATGGCCTACGTGAGCCCGTGGTTCGTCCCGCCGGGCCCCATGGTCCCCTACGCCGCGGAGATCAAGAAGGTGGTGAAGACGCCGGTGATGGTGGTGGGCCGCATCAACGACCCGGAGCAGGCCGAGCGGATCATCGCCGAGGGCTACGCCGACATGGTGGGCATGACCCGCGCCCTCATCGCCGACCCGGAGTTTCCGAAGAAGGCGCGGGATGGCCGCGCCCGCGAGATCAGGAAGTGCATCGGCACCAACGAGTGCCACTATGCGGGGAGGCCCATCGCCTGCACCATCAACGCGGCGGCGGGGCGGGAGGAGGAGCTGGCGCTGCACCCCGCCCCGGTCCGCCGGCGCCTGCTGGTCATCGGCGGCGGGCCCGCCGGCATGGAGGCGGCGCGGGTGGCGGCGCTCCGGGGCCATCGCGTGGTCCTGTGCGAGCGGCGCATGCGGCTGGGCGGGCAGATGGCCATCGTGGCCCGCGACCCCAATCGCGAGCAGGTGGCCGGGTTCCTGGAGTACCTGCAACGGCAGGTCGAGGAGGCCGGGGTCGAGGTGCGCCTGGGCGTCGAGGTGACGCCGGAGATGGTGGCCGGCCTCGCCCCGGACGCCGTCGTCGTCGCCACCGGCTCCCGGCCCTACGTGCCGCCGGCGCCCGGCATGGACCAGAAGAACGTCGTCACGGCGGCGCAGGTGCTCGAGGGCGAGGTCAAGGCGGGCCGGCGTGTGCTGGTGGTGGGCGGGCTCGAGGAGCATATGCCGCCGCTGGGGATCGCCGAGTTCCTGGCGGACCAGGGGAAGCGGGTAGAGGTGCTCTCGGAGCTCCTGGTCGCCGGCGAGGGGCTGGAGACCACACTCCTGCACTTGCTCACCAAGCGCCTGCTGGACAAGGGGATCACCCTCACGCCGCTGACGGCGGTGGAGGCGGTCCGAGGCCGGACGGTGCTGGCCGCCAACTCGTTCACGGGGCAGAGGCGAACGATCACGGGAGTCGATACGGTGGTGCTGGCGTGCGGGAGCCGCGCCGATGATACCCTGGCCCGCGCGCTGAAAAGCCGCGCCGGCGAGCTGCACCTCATCGGCGACTGCCGGGCGCCGCGTCGCATGCTCCACGCCATCATGGAGGGCGCTCGGGCCGCGTCGCTCGTGTAGGGGGAAGACCCGCGGTACGCGGCGCCGCCCTTGCCCGGAGGGGACCCGTGTGCTACCGTTGCCGCCAGATCACGTCTCTGCATCCGGGCGAGGGTCGCGCGTCTCGTCTGGTCCGCAGGCGCCCCAGCGGCAGGGATGACGGACGAGGGCATGGGCATGCAGTACCAGCTGGTCTCGGGTGACTCGCACATCGATCTGAGCTGGCTGCCCGGAGACCTGTTCGTCAAGAGCGCGCCGGCCCGTCTCCGGGACGCCGTCCCGCGCGTCGTCGACACCAAGGAGGGCCCGCGATGGATGGCGGAGGGACGGGAGCTGGGGGTCTATGGCGGCCTGGGCTTCACGTTCATGGCCCCGAAGCGCGGCGGGAGCGCCCGTGTCGACCGGATGTACGAGTCCGGCTACTACGAAGGCCGGCCGCACCCGGCTGATCCCGAGCTGCGCCTCAAGGACATAACGCTCGATGGCGTCGACGCGGAGGTGCTGTACGGCCTGAGCACCGCCGCGACGCACATCAAGGACCCCGAGACGCTGACCGCCGTCTTCCGCATCTACAACGACTGGGTCGCCGACTTCTGCAAGAGCCGTCCGGGCCGGTGGTACGGGCTGGCCTGCATTCCCATGCACGATCCGCCGGCCGCGGCGAGGGAGCTGGAGCGGGCCGCCGGCCTGGGCCTGCGCGGCGCCGACCTGGACGCCAGCGTGGCCGTGCGGCCCGTCTACCTGCGCGACGGCACATGGGACGCTCTCTGGGCCACCGCCGCCGAGGCCCGCATGCCTGTCTCCTTCCATATCGGCGGCGACAAGATCAAGGTCCCCCTCCCGCCGAAGGAGGACCCGTCGGGCCAGCCAGCCGATGCCACGACGATGGCCCAGAACCAGTTCGCGTATCAAGGCGCTCGATCGCCTTTGGGCCAACTGGCGGGCGCCGAGTGGCTGGCGAGCATCGTCATGAGCGGCGCCTGCGAGCGCCACCCGGACTTCCAGTTCGTCCTGGGCGAGTCGGGCGCCGGCTGGGTGCCTTTCGTGCTCGAGCGGATGGACGTCCGCTACGCCAGCAGCTACCTCGACCGCAAGCTCGACCCGCCGCTCCGCCTCATGCCCAGCCAGTACTGGTACCGCCAGGGCGCCACGACCTTCCAGGAGGACCCGTGCGTCGGCTACCTGGCCACCCAGATCGGCGTGGACAACCTGATGTGGGGCTCCGACTACCCCCATCCCGACGGCGTGTGGCCGGACTCGCGCGAGGTGATCCAGCGGACCATGGGCGGACTGGACCAGAAGGCGCTCCGGAAGATCGTCTGCGGGAACGCCGTGAAGCGCTACCGGATGGGGGAGTGAGCGCCCCCGCGGCCCGGCGGGACCCGCGCGTCAAGGGGGCGCGGTGAAGAGGACCACGAGGCTCCGCCGCCTGTTCCACCGCCGGCGGATCTTCATCATCGCGGGGGGTGCCTGCGCCCTCCACGCCAAGATCGCCGAAGCGGCCGGCTACGAGTGCGTGGCCATGTCCGGCGCCGCCACCTGCGCCCTGGTCCTGGGCATCCCCGACGCGGGCCTCATCACCATGACCGAGATGGTGGAGAACGCCAAGCGCATGGCCGATGCCGTCTCCATCCCCCTCATCTCGGACGCGGACCAGGGGTTCGGCAACGCCATCAACGTCCGCCGGACGGTGCAGGAGTTCATCCGGGCGGGCGTCGCGGGCATCCACATCGAGGATCAGCCCATGCCCAAGCGGGCGGGCAACGTGGCCGGGAAGACGCTGGTCTCCATCGAGGAGGCCGCGGGGAAGCTCCGGGCGGCGGTGGACGCCAGGAACGAGCTGGACCCCGACTTCGTCATCATCGCGCGGTGCGACGCGCGCCGCGCCGCTGGGGGCTCCCTCGAGGAGGTGGTCCGGCGGCTCCGGGCGTACCGGCAGGCCGGCGCGGACGTCCTCTACGTGGAGCAGCCCGAGTCGCTGGAGGAGTGCCGCCAGGTCCGCGCCGCGGTCGAGGGGCCGCTCATGGTGACGACGGGCCTTATGAAGCCGACGCCGAGCATCCAGGAGCTGGAGCGCGCGGGGTGCGCCGCCGCCTTCTTCTCGGGCATCCTGGTCACGGCGGGCATCCGTGCCTCGTGGGACTTCGCCCACGAGTTCCTGGAGCGCGGCTCCGAGGCCTGGGACGAGCTCATGGCGGCGCGCACCAAGCACCCCATGCCGAACATGTTCGATCTCGTGGGGTTCCCGCAGGTCTTCGAGTGGGAGCGGCGGTATCTGCCCCCCGAAGAGGTCCAGCGGCGGTACGAGACGTCGCGGGGGACCTACGCTCCGCGCTCCACGGGCCGCCTCCGGCGGCGCTAGGTCTCCACCTCGGCGATGCGCTCGATGAAGCGCCAGCGGCCGTCGCGCCGCGCCAGGCGGTCCCGGTACCGGCCGGCGGCCACGACGGCCGGCCCTCCGGCGCGGGCCTCCACCGTCGTGAAGTAGCTCTCGGCCGTCGCCCCGGCGCCTTCGATAGCGATGATGGGCGCGGTCAGCAGGTGCTGCTGCTTGCCCTGCGGGACCTTGGCGTAGGAGGCGATCCATCGGGCGAGCGCGGCGTGGCCGGCCTCTCGATGGCTGGGACCGCCGGTCCGGCGGACGTACCGGACATCGAGCACTCCGTCCGGGGCGAACAGGTCCACGAGCTCCGTCTGCCGGCCGTTGTCCAGCAGGTGGCAATAGCGGTAGAGGGCGCGGAGGATCGCGAGCTCGGACTCCAGCGCCGCGACACGCCGGGCCAGCTCCTGGACGGCGGGAACGGGGGATTTGGCCACGGGGCCCTCCTCTGCGAGCCGGCGCGGGCTACCCGATGCCTTCGGTCTTCCGGATCTCCAGCTCGTCCAGGACCCGCGCGATCTCCTTGACACCCGCCCCGCCGACGGGGAGGTACGGGCGCCTTGGGTAGCCGCCGGGCAGGCCCATGATGTTGAGGGCCGCCTTCTGGGCCCGCGGGTTGCGGAACGTGGCCAGGACCGTGCCCAGTCGCAGGACGCGACCGAACGCATCCATGGCCCGCTTCGCCTGACCGGCCCGAAAGGCCTCGTAGAGGGAGGCGCAGAGGCGCGGGGCCACGTTGGGGTCGGGGGCGATGGCGCCGCGGCCCCCCAGCGCCAGCGTCGCCGGCAGATGCGGCATCATGGCTACATAGACGGGCATTTCGGGCCCGGCGGCCTCGATGAGCCGCGCCGTGTAGCCGATGTCGGCGTGGGCGTTGCAGATGCCGATGATCTTGTCTTTGTGCCGGCGTGTGATCCTGGTGACCAGGTCCAGGGGCAGCTCGTAGCCCGTGACCACCGTGTTGTTGGCCAGCCAGATGGGGGCCCGCACCGCGTCCAGGACGTCCGTGAAGAAGCGCTCGATCTCCTGCGCCGTCGGCCGGTTGGTCTCGGGCCCGGGCCGGGGACCGTAGAGGTAGACGGCGTCGACGCCCGCGGCCGTCGCATCGTTGGCGCGCTCGATGACCGTGCGGGTGTCCGTCAGCCCCAGGCCGGCGGCGTAGACGGGCGTCTTCCCCTTGAGCTCCTCGACACCGATCTCGTAGACGCGCCGGATCTCCTCGCTGGTCATCAGGCGCCCCTCGCCGGTGCCGAAGCTGGCCAGATAGACGCCGACGCCCCCGGCCGCGAGATAGCGGAGGTGCTCCCGCAGGGCCTGCTCGTCCAGGGCGCCATCCCGGTTGAACGGGGTGATGCTCATGGCGTAGACGCCGGGCGCTTTCGAGGCGCGGCGGGTCACGGTGTCACCCCTGGCGCGAGCTTCGGCGCCGACTGCCCGTCGCCGGCGCGGTCCTCTGGACGGCATGAGGGACGCTATACCCGCGCGGGCGAGGTGGGGCGGGCCGCGACGCGGTAGAGGGCGGCGCAGTTCTCGCCCAGGATGCGCCGGCGCTCCACCGCGGGGATGCCGCTGAGCTGGTCGTCGATAGTCTGCCGTGAGGAGGGCCAGGTGGAGGTATGGTTCGGGTAGTCGGACGACCAGAGGAGGGCCCCCTCGCCGAACTCGCGCCGGGCCGCAAGGGTCGAGCGCTCGCCGTTGAAGGTCGCCCGCACCTGGCGGCGGATGTAGACGCTGGGCATGTGCTTGAGCTTGGCGAAGGCCATGAACTGCTCGTAGCGATAGAGCCAGTCCAGGAGCTCGCCGGCGGTGGGGAGCCATCCCGCGCCGCAATCGTGCAGGGCGACCTGGAGGGATGGGAAGCGGTCCAGGATCCCCGTCAGGATGATCCAGGTGATATTGGTGTTCTTGAGCCCCGAGTTCTGGGCCCAGGCGACCTCGGGCGGTACATCGGTGACGCGCACGCCGGCGGCCTTGGGGCCGGCGTACCGCGAGGGCACCACGGGGGTGCGGTCGGCGCCGAGGGGCCCTCCTCGCACGAGGTTGATGGCGATGCCCGCCTCGGCGCAGAGGGACCAGAACCGGTCCTCGGCGGGCTGGGGCCTCTCGCCCGCCGCGGGCCAGCCCCAGAAGACGATGCCGCGGAAGCCGGCCTTGGCGGCGCGGCCGAGCTCGGCCATGGCGGCGTCCAGCCCCACCGCGGGGATGAGGGCCTGCGGGACCAGGCGGGCCGGGTCGCCCTCCCGGGCCCACTCCCACACGGCGTCGTTATAGGCGCGAACGCAGTCGACGTGCAGCTCGGGGTCCAGGATACTCCGGACGTCCATGGCGTAGGTGGGGAAGAGGGCCGCCACGTCCACCTCGTCCAGGTCCATGTCCGCGATACGCGCCTTGGCATCGTACATGCCCGGGCGGATGCCCGCGTAGGTGAAGCCGTGGTCCTGGACGTCCAGGGGGCTGCGTCCGGCGCAGACCTCGAGCCCCAGAGGCCGCAGCCAGGCGCCGCCCTCGAAGGCCCAGCCCTCGCCGCCGTCGGGCATGGCTATGACGCGGGGAGCCGTCTCCCGGCGCTGGGCCGCGACTCGCCTGCTCCAGAGGTCGCGAGGCTCGATGATGAACTGCGTCGCGTCCATCACGAAGGCGGGGGTGTGGAGCTCTTCCAAGGTCCTGTCCTCCCTCACGCTGACAGACCTAGCTGGCGCCGTAGAGGGTCGCCGCGTTCCCCCATAGGATCTTCCCCGTCTCGTCCTCCGGCACGCCGTGGAAGGCGATATCGACGAAGAACGGCGTGTGGGGCCAGAAGGTCCCCACGTGCGGGTAGTCCGTCCCGAACATGATCTTGTCGACGCCGATGAGGTCCCGGTGCTTGATGCCCTGGATCTCGCGGTCGATGCTCACCTTGACCCGGCGGAGACACTCGCTGGGACGGCGGCTGAGCCGCTGGCCGCCCACGACCCGGGACCGGGCGTAGGTGGCGTCGAGCTGCTCGACGAACGAGGGGAACCAACCGGCGCTGGTTTCGATGAGGCCGACGGCGATCTTGGGGTGGCGCTCCAGGACGCCGGTGCAGACGAGCATCGCCAGGGCGGTGGGGGCGCCCAGGCCACCGGAGCGCGAGACGCCCACCGTCTCCTGGTCCCGAATGGGCGCCGCGGCGACGCCCTGGCGGCGCTGGATGGGCAGGCCCTTGGTGCGGTGGGCCGGCACCGGGGAGCCGCCGCCGTGCATGCTTAGCACCATGCCGGTCTCCTCCACGAGGGTCCAGAAGGGCTCGTCGGCTGGGGTGGGATACTCCTTGCCGCTGGGAGGGCCCATCCACTGGAAATGACGGAAGCCCTTCTTTGCCGTGCGCGCCAGCTCGTCCATGGCCAGCTCGACGCCGCGGTTGGGGATCAGGGCCGCCGGGTGCATGCGCTTGGGATCGCCCTCCTGCGCCCACTCCCAGATGGCGTCGTTATAGACGCGCAGGCACTCGACGAACAGGTCGTCGTTCTGGATCCGGAAGGACTGGCCGGCCACGCTGGGAAAGAGGAGGGCGGCGCCGACGCCGTCGACGTCCATCGCCTTGAGCCGCTCTTTGGGGTCCCAGTAGGAGGGGGAGCAGTCCTTGTAGGCCAGGCGCCAGCCGATCCGCCGCGGGTCCTCGCTGCCCACGTTCTCCAGCCCAAACAGGTGAACCAGGTTGCCCCCCTCGAAGGACCAGGCCTGTCCGCCCTCGGGCAGGTCGATGAGCCGGGGGGCCACGTCCTGGAACTTCTTCGGCATGCGGCTGGTCCACATGTCCGCCGGCGGGGTCACGTGCTGATCGGTGTCGAAGATCCGCGGTATCATCCCGGTCCTCCTGGTGTCTCTCCGGCGGACTCCCAGCGCGGCGGTGGAGTACGGACGAGGCGGGCGGCGCGCGGACGGGGCAACGACTCCGCGGGAGGCCCATCCTCGACAGTGTGACCCGTTGATACCATCCGAAGGCGGATGTTGTCAAATAGCGCCCTGGGAAGCGCGCGGGGCGCTGGTGAGCCGGGCGGGGTTCGAACCCGCGACACCCTGATTAAAAGTCAGGTGCTCTGCCGCTGAGCTACCGGCCCACGGTGGCGTTCTCTCGCGCCTTGCCGGGCTCGGGCGTCTCCGCCCGGATCAGCCCCATCGTGTCGCCCGGCCAGTACGAGAACCACGCCCTGCCGATGATGTTCTTGCGGGGGAGCGGCCCCCAGTCGCGGGAGTCGAAGCTGGAGGACCGCTCGTCGCCCATGACGAAGTAGTGGTCGGGCGGGACGACCTGCGGGGCGGTGCTCCGCTGGCCCAGTCTCGGGATATAGTCCTCCTGGAGCTCCTGACCGTTGACCAGGACGGCGCCGCCGCGGATCTCGATGGCCTCGCCCGGGAGGGCGATGACCCGCTTGATCAGGTTTCGCTGCTCCTGCTGCGGGAGGTGGAAGACGATGACGTCCCCGCGCTCCGGGTTGCCGAAGGGGGCGACGTGCCCGTCTCCGTCCCGGTCGAGCAGGGGCACCCATTTGGCCCAGCCGGGCACGTCGAGCCGGCGATAGGCGGCCTTGTTCACCACCAGGAACTCGCCGTCCTGGACGTTGGGGTACATGCTGGACCCTTCCACCCGGAAGTTCTGAAACGAGGTGCTGAGGAGAAGGAAGATCAGCGCGGCGAGCAGCAGGGTGCCACCGAGCCCGCGGGCGTGCCCCAGGAGGGACACCGCAGAGCGGTCCGGGCGCCTCTCGGTGGGGGGCCCTTCCGTTGCGGGCGGCTGCTCTTCCATGGAACCGATTATAGCTTAGGCTGGCGGCCCCGTGCCACGGA
This sequence comes from uncultured Dehalococcoidia bacterium, assembly GCA_964555685.1. Classification (GTDB taxonomy): domain Bacteria; phylum Chloroflexota; class Dehalococcoidia; order SHYB01; family SHYB01; genus CAZKTO01. The sequence continues at coordinate 4,100 of CAZKTO010000019.1, read as the reverse complement.
AAGGCCTGGGCGCGCAGGGTCTTTCGATTATCTTTCCTCGCAGTTGTTGTCCGCTCGTCCTGAGCCGAGCGAAGCGAGTCCTGAACGGAGTGAAGGACCTGTTCCTGTCGAAGGACGCTCTCATGGTTCGACAGGGCCTCCCCTGAGCTTGCCGAAGGGCTCACCATGAGCGGTAAAAATTCCGCTGCTGGGGATAATCGAGTGACCCTGCCTGGGGGCGCCGCTCTCCCCTGCTAGAATGGATTGCGCCGGGGCGCCTCGCCGGCCGCGCCATGCCACCACCAGCCAACGAAGATGAGATCCTCCTTCGGAGCCGGGAGGGCGACCTCGAGTCGTTCAACCGGCTGGTGGAGGCCTACCAGGCCCAGGTCTATGGCGTCGCATACCGGATGCTGGGCGCCGCCGCCCCCGCCGAGGACGCGACCCAGGAGACGTTCATCGCGGCCTGGCGCCACATCCGCTCGTTCCGGGGCGGCAGCTTTCGAGCATGGCTGCTGCGCATCGCCACCAACGCCTGCTACGACCATCTGCGGGCGCTGAAGCGCGCGGCCTCGGTCTCTCTGGAGGCTCTGCGGGAGAGCGCGGCGTGGCAGCCGCCGGCCCCTGACCCCTCGCCCGAGGCCCAGGCCCTGAGCGCCGAGCTGGCCCGGGAGATCGAGCGGGCCATCGCCGGCCTCCCGCCCGACCAGCGCGCGGTCCTCGTCCTGGCGGACGTCCACGGCCTCTCCTACGAGGAGGTGGCCCAGGCGGCGGGCTGCTCCCTGGGCACCGTCAAGTCCCGCCTGAGCCGGGCTCGCGCCCGTGTGCGCGACTACTTTGCCGGGCGCCCGGAACTTTTACCCTCCTCGCTCCGTCCTCATCCATAGAAGGGTACGCAATGTTTTGGCCGTTCCGTTCATCCCACGACCGCCGGCGAGAGCTCCTCTCGGCCTACCTGGACGGGCGCCTCTCGGCCTGGGAGCGCGCCCGGGTGGAGCGCCTGCTGGCGCGGTCGGACGAGGCGCGGCGGGAGCTGGAGTCGCTGCGGGCCGCCGTCGATCTCCTACGGCGGGCCCCGGCCGTCCAGCCGAGGCGCTCCTTCACCCTCACGCCCGCGATGGCCGGGACAGCGGAGCCCCAGCGGCTCGGAGCACCGGGCCTGCTGCGGCTGGCCGCGCCGTACGCCACGGGGATCGCCGTCCTCTTCCTCGCCTTCACGCTGGCGGGCGGCGCGACAGGTCTCTTCAACCGCGAGGCGCCGGCGGCGGAGTTGGACGGGACCCAGGCGAATGCCGTTGAAGCGCCGGCCGCGCCTGCGCCCACTGGGACACCGGCGCCCGCGCCGACGGGCACGCTGCTCCCGTTCAGACCTGCGGTGACGGCAACGCCCGCCCCGGTGGGGCCCACGAGCGCGCAGGGTGAGCGGGGGCCTGCCGGAGCGGCCGGTCCGGCCGCTCCAGCGTCTGCTCCTACTCCCGCGCCCCTCGCCGGCCAGGCGAAGGCTGCATCCGAAGCGGCGGCGAGGGAGGCTCTGCCGGCGCCGGGCGAGCGGCGCTTCCCGTGGCTGCCGCTCCAGGCGGCCGCCGGGGCGCTCGCGGCCGTGGCCATCGCGGCGACCCTGTGGCAGTATCGCATTCGCACCCGCACCCCGAGAGGTCGGGGTACCCGTGGTTCTCGGCGGGACCGCGCCTGAGCCTGGGCCCTCGATATCGCGAGTCGAGGGCAAGGGAACGGGCAAGGCCCCGGCGGCCGCAAGACGCTGCAATGCCTGCCCCTGCCTATTCACGAATGGGCAGGGCCAAAAGAGATAAGGAGTGTGCCATGAAAACCATCAAACGCTGGCTGCCCATCGGCGCCATCGCCGCCGCCGTCCTTCTGGTCGTGGCGGCCTGCTCGGATGGCTCGGACGAGAGGACGCCGTCCGCGCCAGGAGGGCCGGGCGCAGGCTCGGCGACCGGCGACGCGGGGACCGTCGCTGGCCTGGAGGCGCGCCTGGCCGCGGCCCTGGGCTCCGTGGGCAATCAGCAGACCGGCATCTGGGTCGATGGCTCGGGCTCCGTCGTGGCGGCGCCCGACGTCGCCGTCCTCAGCTTCGCCATCGAGACGCGGGCCGAGACGGTGACCCCGGCGCGCTCGGCGGCGGCCGCGGCCATGGACGCTGTCCTCAAGAGCATCCGGGCCAACGGCGTCGCTGACCGGGACATCAAGACGACGAGCTTCAGCATCCAGCCCATCGTCGTCTACCGCGAACGGACATACCCGGCGGGCGGCCGCGACCAGGAGCCGGTGATCGTCGGCTACCGCGTCTCCAACGGGGCGACGGCCAAGATTCGCAGGATCGACACGGCGGGCACGGTCATCGACGCGGCGGCCCAGGCCGGCGGCGACGCCATCCGGATCAACGGCATCGCCTTCACCATCGACGACCCGAAGCCGCTGGAGCGCCAGGCCCGGGACCTGGCGTTGAGAGACGCCATCGCCAAGGCCCGGCAGATCGCCGAGGTGACGGGCGTCACGCTGGGCGCCCCCACCCTCATCACGCAACAGGGCGGCGCACCCATCATCCAGAAGGCTGAGCTGTTCGCTCGGGGGGCCGCGGCGGATGTCGTCACGCCCATCGTGCCGGGCGAGGCGGAGGTCACCGTCCAGGTGCAGGTGGTCTTCGCGATCCGGTAAGGCACATCCCGTCCCCTCTCCACCGGGCGGTGGAGAGGGGACGGGGATGAGGCCGTCACACGCTGAAGAGGACGTGGACGATGTCGCCGTCCTTGATGGGGTAGCTCTTGCCCTCGGCGCGCAGGACGCCGCGCTTGCGGGCCTCGGCCAGGCCTCCGCAGGCTACCAGGTCCTCGTACGTCACGACCTCGGCCCGAACGAACCCGCGCTCCATATCCGAGTGGACCTTGCCGGCAGCCTTCACCGCCGGCGTGCCGCGGACGATGGTCCAGGCCCTCACCTCGTCCTCGCCGACGGTGAAGAACGAGATGAGCCCCAGGACCTCGTAGGAGAGGCGGACCATCCGGGCGAGCCCCGATTCGGGGATGCCCATGGACTGGCGGAACTCCCGCTCGTCGGCCTCGTCCATCTGGGCCAGCTCGGCCTCGAGCTTGCCGCAGAGGGCCGTCCCCGCCAGGCCGGGCCCCTTCAGGCGCGCGGCCAGCTCGCCCTCGATCTTCGCCGCGCCGGGGAGCTGCCCCTCGCCGATGTTGAGGACGACGATGAGGGGCTTGGCGGTGAGCAGCTGGAAGTTACCGAGCACCGCCATCGCCTGCGGATCGAGGCCCTGGGCCCGCGCTGGCTCGCCGGCCTCCAATCGCTCCTTGACCTTCGCCAGCACCGCGCGCTCCTTCTGGGCCGCCTCTCTCTCCTGAGGCTTGCCGCGGGTCACCTCGAGGGCCAGCCGCTCCAGGCGGCGCTCCAGGAGCGCCATGTCGGAGAAGAGGAGCTCGAGGTCCATGGAGGCGATGTCGCGCGCGGGCTCTACGCCGCCGGCCTCGGGCGGGACCGAGGGGTCGTCGAAGGCGCGGACCACGTGCAGGAGGGCATCGGCCCGCTGGAGGCTGTTGAGGAAGGGGCCGGCGATGCCCTGCTTGCCGCCCAGGCCCTCGGGCGCGCCGGGGGTATCGAAGTAGGTGACCTCGGCCGGTGTCGTCTTACGCCGCTGGAATATCTCGTTGAGCCGGTCCAAACGCGGGTCTGGGACCTTGGCGACGCCGATGTTGGGGCGCGCCCCGGAGCCCGCGAGGCCGACCCGGGCCCTCCCCCGGGTGACGGCGTTGAAGACGGTGGTCTTGCCGCTCCGGGGCAGGCCGATGATGCCGATCTCCAAGGGTACGCTCCAGGGGAGACGCCGTGTGGGGAGAGACGGACGTACCAGTATAGCTGAAAGGGCTAGAAACTATCTCAAAAAGCGCCCTGACAGGTTACAGGCTGGCGGGGTCCTGCCCTCACCCCCGGCCCTTCCATGGAAGGGCCACCCCCTCTCCGATCCGGAGAGGGGGCAGGGGGAGAGGGTGGCCCGCCTGCAGCGGGTACCCGCCCCTCCCCGGCACGGGGCCTTGCCTCAAAACTCCCTCTCCCTCGACGGGAGAGGGTTGGGGAGAGGGTGACCAATTCCCCCT
>CAZKTO010000018.1:0-44623 GCA_964555685.1 uncultured Dehalococcoidia bacterium | reverse complement strand
AGATGTAGCGCGCCATGATATGGATGTGCCCAGCGCCGATGGCCCTCGCCGCATCCACATAGGCGTTCTCCTTGACGGAAAGCGTGTTGCCGCGGACCACGCGCGCCGTGATGGGCATGAGCACGATGCCGATGGCGATCATGGCGTTGACGGTGCTGGCGCCCAGAAGCGACATGATGAGCAGCGCCAGGATCAGCGCCGGGAACGCCATGACGCTGTCCACTACACGCTGGATGATGAGATCGGTCTTGCCGCCGAAGTAGCCGGAAACGACGCCGAGAATCGTGCCGGAGACGACGCCAATGCCAACAGCCACGCTCCCAACTTCGAGCGCGATGCGAGAGCCGTACACCATGCGCGAGAAGAGGTCGTGGCCGGCCTGATCGGCGCCGAAGAGCATAATTGGGCCGCCGGGGGGATTGGTGCCGGGGCCGAAGAAGCGGAACCCAGTGTAAATCTTGTCGGGGTCGTGGAGAGCGACAAGCGGTGCAGCCGCGGCCACGATGCTCAGCAGCAGGATGAAGATTGCCGAGATGCCCCCAAGGGGCTTGCGGCGGGTGAACTTCCAGAACCCCGTGACCCACGCCCAAAGGAAGAAGGGCTGGGCCTTTGGAGCCAACACGCGGAGCTCGGCCTCTTTTGCTTGGGCCATAACCGGTCGCCTCAGCTATAGCGGATGCGGGGATCGAACAGGGAATAGCTCAGATCGACCAGCAGGTTGACGACGACAAACACAACGGCAATGAAAAAGACGTTGCCTTGGATCTGCGCGTAGTCGCGGTTCTGGATGGCCTCGAGGGTCACGCGTCCGACGCCGGGGAAGTTAAAGATCTGCTCGATGATGACCGTGCCGCCGATGAGGAAGCCGATATTGGTGCCAATGATCGTGATCGGGGCGATCATGGCGTTCTTGAGAGCGTGGCGCACGACGACCTGCCGCTCGTGGAGACCCTTGGCCCACGCCGTGCGGATGTAGTCGGACCGCATCACCTCCAGCATGGAGGAGCGGGTCATGCGCATCGTTGTGGCGCTGAGCCGGATTCCAATGGCCAGCGACGGAAGGATAAACTGCTTCAGGTTCCCCACGGGGTCATCAATGAACGGCCGGTACTTCAGGTATGGGAACCAATCGAACCAGATGGCCGGCAGAGTCAGCACCAGCAGCGCAAGGACGAACTCGGGCACCGAAAGGCCGCCGATGGCCAGCAGCCGCGATCCATAGTCGATCCACGAGTCTTGGCGCAGCGCGCCCAGGATCCCCAGCGGTATGGCGATCAACACCCCAATGACCATGGCCAAGAGCATGAGCTCCAGGCTCACCGGAATCGCCTGCTGGATGCGCGAGAAGACGGTCTGGTCGCGGTACTGGAACGAGTGGCCCAGGTCGCCTTGGAAAAGATCGCCCAGCCAAATCCAGAACTGCTGGTAGGCGGGCTTGTCCAGTCCCAGCTCCTCGCGGAGGTTCTGGACATCTTGCTGCGTCAGGGTGTTGGCGGCGTTGAGCCCGCCCGAGGCGATCTGCGCCTCGATGGTGTCGCCGGGGACGAGCCGTACCGAGAAGAAGACGATGAGGGCGACCCCAAAGACGACGGGGATGAGAAGCAGGAGCCTCCGAGCGATGTAGCGTCCCATCCCGCCCCCCCGTGATGCCGAACGCAAGGCCGGCCCGCCTCAGGCGGGCCGGCCCTGGCTCAGTTCATCTCACCACGTTCCCTGCGAGGGCCCCGCTCTCGCTACCGGGCGATCCAGCCGTACTCCAGGCCCGCGTGACCCCAGATGGCGTGGCGCCGGTAGCCTTTCAATTTCTCAAGCTGGGCGATGTTGATCTCACCAGTGCCGAAGATCAACGTAGGGACGATCTGCATCATGTACCGCTGGGCCTCTTGGATCTTGCGGATCTGCGCGTCCTTGTTCAGCTCCCGCCGGGCGGCCAGGATCAGCTCATCCAGCTTGGGATCGTTGACCTTGCCATCGTTCTGGGTGGAGGTCGAAAGGTGGTTGCGCTGCAGCCACTGGATCGGATCGACCTCGAAGGAGAAGGAGCTGAGAGCCATGTCGAAATCGCCGGAGAAGCGGCGCCCAAAGGCGGCGGCGATCCCCGGCGGCTCGATGAGTTCAAGGTCGATGCCGATGTCTTTCAGGTTGTTCCTAATCAATCCCTGCCCGTCTGCGAAGTACCCCGTCTGGCCGGGGAAGATGTTGACGATGTTGATCTTGAAGCCGTTGGGGAAGCCGGCCTGGGCAAGAAGCTGTTTGGCGCCGGCCACGTCGCGGCGGACCCAGGTGGCGACCTCGGTCTGGGGCAGAGCGTACTCCTGAAGACCGTTGGTCACGTACCCCTCGAAGAGGGCATCCGCTTTGCCGATGATGTTCTTCCGCATGGCGTCGTAGTCGACGGCCTTATGGATGGCCAGGCGGACGCGGGCGTCATCTAAGGGCTTACGCTTCCAATTGAACACCACCAGACGAGCGGACATATCAAAGTCCGAATAGACGAAGACGCCACGGGTCCGGCGGAAGAGGTCTGCCTGCTCGCGGTCCCGGGTGCCGCCGGGGGTGGTGAAAAAGATCTTGCCGGTGCGGATGCCCGCCTCTTCCGTGGCCCCATCGACGATGGTCAGGACTTCGACACCGTCGAGGTACGGGAGCTGCTCGCCGTTGGCGTCCTTCTTCCAGTAGTTGGGATTGCGGGCCATTGTCACCGAGACATTGGGCACGCGGCTCTTGAATAGAAAAGCGCCGGTGCCGATGACGTTCTTCTCGAAGCCGCCGTCTGCGCGGTACGCCTCCGGCGCGACGATGTTCAGCGTCGTCCATGCCACGTCACGCAGGATTGTCGAGGTGGGCTCGTTCAAACGCAGCACGACCGTTGCGGCATCGGGGGCCTCAATGGCCGTCACCGCCGCCAGCCGGCTCGCGATCTGGCTTCTGTAGCTGGGGTCCTTGATAAGGTCGAAGGTGAACTTGACATCCGCCGCGGTTACGGCGCGGCCGTTCACCGGCGCCACGTTCTGCCACTTGGCATTAGGATCGAGTTTGAAGGTGAGCGTCTTGCCATCGCCGCTGAAGCTCCACTCAGTGGCAAGATCGCGCCCGACGGTGCTCTCGGCCCACTTGCCCACCGGGTAGGTCAGCAGGTTGTTGAAGATGGTGTCCAGGGTGTAATAGATAGCGAAGTTTTCTTGCTTCGTCACGTCCAAAATTGGCGTGTCCGACACCGTCCGGTAGGTGACGATGCCGCCGCGGACGGGCCGCTCGGCGGCCGCCACCGTGGGCGCCGGGGCGAAGGTGGCCGTGGGGACGGGCGTAGGAGTGGCCGCCGCGGGCCGGGTGGCGGTGGGCTGGGCCGGCGCGGTCGTCGCTGTGGGGGCCGAGGGAGCGGCGGTGGCCGTGGGAGGCGCCGCCGTGGGCGCCCCCTCCTCGCCGCCGCCTCCGCAGGCCGATACGACGAGGCCGAGCGCCGCCAGAAGGGTTGCGAAGGGTCCAAACCAGCGTGCTGCGAGTCTCATCTGCGCATCCTCCAGAGATCCCGATAGCTTGGGGCAACCCCGTGCCACGGTTGGGTAGCCACGTCCACTAGCGCGCCGGGCGGCGCCGAGGCTCCCATTTAGGCCGCAACGTACCGTATAGTCCGGTCGGTGTCAAGAACTCGGAATGCCCTTCATCCGCTTTTGTCCGGCAGTACGCCGCAGGTTGTTGGAACGGATTCGTCGCCCGTGGGCTGCTTCCTGTGTCATAAAGAAAAGGGCGGGCCGCCAGCGGCCCGCCCTTCGTCTGCAGTAGAGCGTTTCTTGCTACTTGAGAGCCGGATCAATCCACAGTCGTTCCAGCTTGAGGCGGGAGGAGACGTTGATATTGCCCGCCACGTTGCCATTGACGTAGCGCTGCGTCCCCCAGGACATGGCCTGATAGACCTCGGGCCAGATGATGGCCTCTTCCAGCATCTTGCGCTGGAACTGGAGCGCCAGGTCTTTGCGCTTCGCTGGGTCCAGCTCTGGCTCGATCTGGGCGTAAAGCCTCTCCAGGTCCGGAATCTCCCACTTGGCGACGTTATTAGAGCCGTTCTTCAGGATGTAGGAGGGAATGAGGTCTGAAGGATCATCCAGTGCGAAGCCTGAGACATCGAATATGTCGAACTGGCCCTGGCGGAACAGCTCGCTGCCGGCGGCGCCGCCTGGGTTGATGGCCAGTTTGAGGTTGATGCCAGTACCTGCAGGGATTAGCGTGGCCAGGGACTCTGCCAGGTCGCTGTAGAAGCCGGAGACACGCAGTTCCAGGGTGACAGACTTGGGATCAACGCCCGCCTTGGCGAAAAGCTCTTTGGCCAGTGCCACGTCAGCCGGATCTTTCTTGCCGTCCCTCACCCGGAAGCCAGGCGTCTGCAGCAGCTCTTGGGTGGTCAGGCTCCAACCGCCGCCCAGTTCGCTGACGGCCCAGTAGGAGGGTGGGTAAAAACCTTTGCCGCCTCGCCAGAGGTTCCGAGCGGTAAGCAGATCTGTGCCAATCAATACAGCCCGCCGGACATCGCGGTTCACGAATGGGCCGCGCTGGTTGAAGTACACAAGGTTGCGGCTGGCGCTTCGAAGCGCTAGCTTGACGCCCGGCATCTCTCGCTCGAGTTGCTCCTTGACCTCTGTGAGAAAGTCCTGGTCGTAGAAACAGCCGCAGTCGATGCGCTGCGTGCGGAACGCAGCCAGGGCCGAGGTTCTGTCTCCGATGATAAACGTGGTGATGCTGTCCAGGTACGGCAAGGCGCGGCCCGTCTCATCCTTCCGCCAGTAGCCTTCATTGCGGACGAACCGGTACTGCGTGTTGGCCTGCCAGCTTGCGATCTTGAAGGCGCCGGTGCCGAAGCCCTTGGACTTGAAGTCCACCGAGCTAGGATTAGGCCCGTGCGGCGGGTACATCTGCATGAACGGCGTGGCTATGTTCGGCATGAAGGATGCACTGGGCCTGCTGTGCGCAATGCGGACCGTGGCCTCATCCACCGCCGCGACGCTGGCAATGCTGCTCAGCCGCACCACGTTGTAGGTGGCGCCGCCCGTGCCTTGCCGCGAACGGTCCAGGTTCCAGACGACGTCCGCCGCGGTGAAGTCCTTCCCGTCCTGCCACTTGACCCCGCGGCGCAGGAAGAACGTGGTGGTCAGACCATCGCCGGAGACCTGCCAGCGCTCGGCAAGCTCCGGCAGGATCCTGGAAGTGTCAAAAGGATCGAAGGCGATGAGCCCATTCAAGACGTTCTGCATCAGATGGCCTGTAAAACTGCCCAGGGTGTGGTGGGTGTCCCAGTTGCCCCACTCGAAGATGTCGCGGCTGCGGAGTTCGCCGCCAATCCTCACCTGAGCGCCTGCTGGCGTTGGGGTCGGCGTAGGCAGAAGGACAGCTGTGGGGGTCGGAGTTGGAAGCGCTTGGATTGGAGTGGGAGGCGCCGATGCGGGTGTAGGCTGGGCGGCCGCCGTCGGCGTGGCCGCGGGGCGGGTGGGCGTCGGCTCCTCTTCATCGCCGCCGCACGCTGTGACCACCAGCGCCAGAATGACCAGCAGCGTTGCCGACAGCCCAAACCAGCGTATTGCATGCTTCACGGCTGCACCTCCGAGCGGCATGACATCTGGACGGGAGGATAGGGTGCCTCCACAGGGATGTCAAGGAGCGCTAGGAGACAGCCCGGCATCACCGCTTGAGGAACCGGCGGATGGCCTCGAAGTACTGCTCCGGGCCCACCCACAGGAGGTCGTTGTGGCCGGCGCCGGGGATGATCTCGATGCGCTTGTCCTGCGAGGAGACCGTGTCGTAGAGATCGATGGCATTCTCGACGGGCACCAGGTCGTCGAGCTCGCCGTGGATGACGAGGAGCGGCAGGCGGATGGAGCGGACCTTCTCGTCGTGGAGGCGCAGGACGGTCTCCAGGGCGGGGCCCTCCAGCCCCAGATCGAACCTTCGGGTCATGCGCTTCAGGCTGGCGGCGCCGCTCTCGGTGATGAGCCCGGCCAGCTCGTCCTGGTAGCGCGCGGCCACCTCCACGGCGGACTGGCAGCCCAGGGACCTCCCCTTGACGTAGAGGGGCCCGCCAAAGCCCGCCTGGGCCAGGGCCTCGCGTGCGTACTCGAAGACCCGCCGGGCGTCGTCGATCATGGTCGAGAACGAGGGCGACCCGCCGCTCCGGCCGTAGCCGCGGAAGTCGGCGGCGAAGAGGTTGGCCCCGGCCTGGGCGTAGGCGGGAGCGATATCGTCGTACTGGCAGGCGACCTCGCCGTTGCCGTGGAAGAAGAGGATGGTGGGCGCGCGCGGGTCGTGGGTGAAGAGGCGGGCGGAGACGGCGACGCCCTCGGCCACAGGCGCCATGTGGTCGATGGCGCCGGCGGGCGGGGGCGACCAGACCCGCTGGGGGTAGAACATGAGGAAGGTGACCTCGGGGCGGTCGAAGAGCGTGTAGTCGATGGGTGGAAGCATAGAGGCATACCGGGCCGGGGGAGAGGCCCCCCGGCGGGCTGCCTGAGTCTAGCAGCGCGCCCAAAGGCCTGTCGAGGCGGGAGGCCGTTCGTTGACCCTCTCCTTGGGCCGATGCTAGAATGCGCTCAGGTTGACCGATGGAGCGATCCTCCGATGCCTTCCGCCCGCAACTCCTTCATCTACCTCGATCACGCCGCCACCACGCCGGTCCACCCGCGTGTGCTGGAGGCGATGCTGCCCTACTTCTCCGACCGGTTCCACAACCCCTCGGCGATGTACGGGCTCGCCCAGCGCGCCCGGCAGGCGGTGGACGACGCTCGCCGGACGGTCGCGGAGGCCCTCGGGTGCAAGCCGGCGGAGGTCGTCTTTACGAGCGGCGGCACCGAGTCCGATAACGCCGCGATCAAGGGCGCGGCGCTGGCGCTGCGGGCCCAGGGCAATCACGTCATCACCTCCAGCATCGAGCACCACGCCGTGCTGCACACCTGCCACTTCCTGGAGAAGCTGGGCTTCACCGTCACCTACCTTCCCGTGGACGGGTACGGCCTGGTGGACGTGGAGGCGCTGGCGCGGGCCATCGGCCCCCAGACCACCGTCGTGAGCATCATGCTGGCGAACAACGAGATCGGCACCATCGAGCCGGTGGCGGAGATGGCGGCGCTGGTGCGGTCGCGGGCGAAGGCGCTGGGGACGCGCATCGTCTTCCACACGGACGCGGTGCAGGCGGCAGGCTTCCTGGAGCTGGAGGTGGACCGGCTGGGCGTGGACGCCCTCTCCCTCTCGGCCCACAAGTTCCACGGGCCCAAGGGCGCGGGCGTGCTCTACCTGCGCCGCGCCACGCCGTTCGAGCCGCAGCAGGTCGGCGGGAGCCACGAGCGGAACCGGCGCGCCGGGACGGAGAACGTGCCGGGCATCGTGGGGGCCGCGAAGGCCTTGGAGATTGCGGTCGCGGAGGCGCCCTCGGCCGCGGAGCACTGCCTGGCGCTCCGGGACCGGCTCATCCGGGGCATCCAGGAGCGTATCCCGGGATCCCACCTCAACGGGCACCCCACGGCCCGCCTGCCCAACAACGTCAACTGCTCGTTCGAGGGGACCGACTCCCAGTGGACGCTCATGGCCCTGGACGAGGCGGGCATCGGCGCCTCCACGGGCAGCGCCTGCCGCACCGCATCGCTCGAGCCCTCCCACGTGCTGGTGGCCACGGGGGTGCCCGCGAATCTCGCCATCGGCACCCTGCGCCTGACCCTGGGGCCGGAGAGCACGGTCCAGGAGATCGACGAGGTGCTGGCGCGCCTGCCCGGGATCATCGAGGAGGTCCGAGCGACGACGCCGGCTCCGGCCCCCGTGGGCGCCCAGGAGGGCCCGCGGTGAGGGACGGCGAGATCGCCCTCGATCATTACCTGCACCCGCGCAACCGGGGCGATATGCCGGGCCCGGACGCCCAGGCCACCGTCCACAACCCCGTCTGCGGCGATACGACGCGCCTGAGCCTGAAGATGGAGCGAGGGGTCATCGCCCAGGTGCGGTGGCAGACGGAGGGGTGCGGCACCTCCATCGCCGCGAGCAGCATGGCGAGCGAGATGCTGGAGGGCCGGACCCTCGACGAGGCGGCCCAGGTGACGCGCCAGGCCATCGACGGGGCCCTGGGCGGCCTCCTGCCCGCGAAGATGCACTGCGCCGTGCTGGCGGCCGATGCTATCCAGGCAGCTCTGGCGGACTACGGGTCCCGCGCCCGAAAGCCTGGGGCCACGTCCCGGCGCGCATGACGCGCCCGCTCTCTCCCCTGGTGCGCACCGAGCCATGCCGCGCCGCCCGCTAGCGTCCCGCGCCGGGAGGCGAGTCCGGTGACCGCCGTCCGGGCGCCAGCGGCGGAGTCTCAGGAGCGCGGCCGTTCCACGGGCGTGCTGCCGCGCCGGCTCTTCCACGTCCTGGCCGGCTCCGCCTTCCCCCTGGCGGCCTTGTGGGCGCCCGAGGGGCCGCTCACTTGGGTGGCGGTGGGCATGGCGGCCCTGGTGGTCACGGCGGAGGCCGCGCGCTTCCGCTCCGGCGGGCTGAACCGGTGGCTCACGGGCCTGGTCCGCCCGCTCATGAAGGAGCAGGAGCACCGCGTCCTCTTCGGCAGCACGTACTCCCTGATCTCGACGGTCGTCGTGTTCTTCGCTATCGACCAGCCGCAGGCCATCCTGGCCCTCTTCTACCTCTCGCTGGGCGACCCGGCGGCGGCGTCCGTGGGGGAGCGCTGGGGCCGGCGGCGGCTCTTCGGCAAGAGCCTGGAGGGGAGCGCGGCATTTCTCCTGGTGTCCCTGGCCATCGGCTCGCTCCTCGTTGCCACGGAGTTGGAGACGACCTACGCGGTCATGGTCGCGGGGGCCTGCGCGGCGACGCTGGCGGAGCTGGTCCCCATGGGGCTGGACGACAATCTCAAGGCCCCGCTGGCCGCTGCGGGGGCCATGACCCTCACGGCCCACTTCTGGGGGTAGCGCGCCCCGCGACCCTTGTCACCGGCGGCGTCACTCCTGTACCATAGACCCGTTGCTGGCCCCGACGCGTCGGGGCCAGCGAGGTGCCGATTGCAGACCGTCGCGCTGGACTTGATGGGGGGCGACAGGCCTCCCGGCGTTATCGCCCAAGGGGCCATGCTGGCAGCCGCGGCGGGCGACGTCCGGATCGCGCTGGTGGGCCTCAAGGACGTGCTGGACCGGACGCTGGCGCAGGCGGCTCGGGTGCGCGACCGCATCGAGCCCGTGGAGGCGACCCAGGTCGTGGGGATGGCCGAGTCGCCGACGGGCGCGTGGCGCGACAAGCAGGACTCGTCCATCGCCGTGGGCTTGCGGCTCGTCAAGGAGCGCCGGGCCGATGCCTTCGTCTCCGCCGGGAACACGGGGGCCATCGCCGCGGCCGCCATCTTCACCCTCGGCGTCATGGACGGCATCGAGCGGCCGGCCCTGGGGGCCCTCTACCGCACGCGGGCCAAGAGCCTCGCCATCGCCCTGGACGTTGGGGCCAACGCCGAGTGCCGCCCCCATTTCCTCGTCCAGTTCGCCCAGATGGGGAGCGACTTCATGACCCACGTCTTCAAGGTGGAGCGGCCCAGGGTCGGGCTGGTGAGCAACGGCGAGGAGGAGAGCAAGGGGCCGCGGCTGGTGAAGGAGGCCCACCAGCTCCTCAAGCAGACGGACCTGCATTTCATCGGCAACATCGAGGGGTCCGACATCTTCCGCGGCGTGGCGGACGTGGTGGTGATGGACGGCTTCACCGGCAACGTCGCGCTCAAGCTCTCCGAGGGTCTCGTGGAGGCGCTCTTCCTCTCGCTGAAGGACGCCCTGGACGCCAGCCTGCTGGCGAAAGTCTCGAAGCCGCTGTGGGGACCGCCGGTGAAGGGCGTCGTCCGGCAGTGGGCCACGGACGCCGGCGCGCTGTTGCTGGGCGTCAACGGCAACGTGATCATCGGGCATGGACGAAGCACCGCCGCCGATATCAAGAACGCCATCGACCTCGCGGCGCGGATGGCGCGGGAAGGGTGGCTGGCGGCGGCGGCCCGGCGGAACCTTCAACCCAGCGCCGCACATCTAACGAACTAGGAGCCCCCCGACCGAGGGGCCGGAGAAGAGAGGACCGTATGGCGAAACCCGTTGAGGTCACCGACGCGACCTTCGACGAGACGGTTGTCAAGGCCACGACGCCCGTGGTGGTGGACTTCTGGGCTGTATGGTGCGGCCCGTGCCGCATGATCGCGCCCGTGGTGGAGGAGCTGGCCATCGAGTACGCGGGGAAGGTCACCTTCGCCAAGCTGAACGTGGACGACAACCCGGCCGTGTCCATGAAGTACGGCATTCGGAGCATCCCCACGCTGCTCGTGTTCAAGGACGGCAAGCCCGTCGACCAGATCGTCGGCGCGGTGCCCAAGCGCGAGGTGCAGCGCCACGTGGAGGCGGTCCTGGCGAAGTAGGCGCCAGCGCTCCGCTGGGAGAGGATGGGTCCCGGTGGGCTTCGCGGGCTTCAAACCCGTTGGCGGGCGCCTTCGGCGTCCGCGGTGGGTTCGACTCCCACCCCCTCCCGCCACGATGGCCCCCCGGCGCGGTTACCTGAGCGCCGGACCGCCGATAGACCGTATGACCGGGCCCGCGATCTCTTGATCGCGGGCGTGGTTGCGCCCCCGCGCCACCATCCGTTCTGGTATAATCGCCCATGCGCCGCCGGTCCCAACAGGATGAACGTCTTCTTCGATGTCGACTACACCCTCATCGCCGACGATGGGAGCCTTCGCCCCCACGTCCACGAGGTCTTCCAAAAGATCAAGGCCGACGGCCACAAGATCTACATCTGGTCCGGCGTGGGCATACGGTGGGAGGTGGTGAACCGCCACAACCTCCGCCAGTACATCGAGACCTGCTACCTCAAGCCCCTCTCGGACTACAAGAACACCCTGGTGGAGCTGGGCGTGGACCTGATCCCGGACTTCGCCATCGACGATCACTCGGGCGTCGTCATGGCGTTCGGAGGTGTCGTCGTCCGCCCCTACTACACGCCGAACCAGAACGATGAAGAGATACTCCGGGTCTACGAGACCCTGAAGACGTACAAGAAGCCGTAAGGGAGAGGCGACGTCCGCCGTGAGCCCCGAACTCGTCCAAGGCCAGACGGCGCCCGACTTCACCCTCCCCACCACCTCCGGGCCCCTGCGCCTCTCCGATCTCCGCGCCAAAGGGAAGGTCGTCCTGGCGTTCTATACCGAGGACGCGACGCCCCTGTGCTCCGCCGAGGTCACCTCGTTCAAGAACGAGTTCGAGACGCTGCGGGAGCTGGGCGCCCAGGTGCTCGCCATCAGCGCCGACAGCATGGAGTCGCACCAGCGCTTCGCCCAGGGGCTGGGCGGGCTCCCCTTCCCCCTGGCCAGCGACCCGTCGCTCGAGGTGGCCCGGCTCTACGGCGTCGCGGATCCGGGCCAGAGGCGGTCGCGCCGGGCCGTCTTCGTCGTTGGCAAGGACGGGAAGGTGCTTCACGCCAATCCGTTCTACAACCCTGGGAACCCGGCCCAGTACGCGGAGGTCTTCAAGGCCCTGGGGCTCGAGCTCTAAGGAGGCAGCGACGGGTGGGTGCGCGAGTGCTGGTCCTCTTCGATAGCCGCGGCGGCCTCATCGAGCAACTGGCGCGGGGCGTGGGTCAGGGCGTCGAGTCGGTGCCCGGCGCCACGGCCCGCCTGCTCCGGATCGATGACGCCGCCCGAGAGGACCTCTTTGCCGCCGACGCCGTGGTCTTCGGATCGCCCAACTGGTCCGGCATCACGGGCAAGATGAAGCAGTGGCTGGACCAAGCGGGGGACGTCTGGGCCGAGGGCCAGCTGCTGAACAAGGTGGGCGCCGCCTTCACCGCCGGCTCGTCCAAGTCCGCAGGCATCGAGTTCACGCTGCTCACGCTCATCCACTGGATGCTGGCGGGCGGGATGATCGTCGCCGGGCTCCCCTGGAGCGAGCGCATGCGGACGACGGGTTCCTACTACGGCGCCACGGCCTCGGGTTCGGTCGAGCCGGACGATCTGGAGCAGGCGCGGGCGTTGGGGCGCCGCGTGGCCGAGCTGGCCGCTCGCCTCGGCCAACCCTAGCGGGCGCCTCGTTCACGAAGCCATCCCGAAATGCGGGTCATCAGATTAGGTTTCACCCCCACCCTCATCCTCCCCCATCAAGGGGCAGGGAATTTCGGGATGAGTTCACGTGTGCTGGCGAAACTCGCAGTGAAAGCAGCGTGATTTTTAGAAGGCCCGGTCCCGCGCTTCCGCGCGCCTTGACACTCCTAGGGGGGCCGCTATCATACCCCTCGGCCCAGGGGGTGACGCCATGACCGGTCAGCGGGAGCGCGTGGTGGAGCAGATGCGCCGTATCTTCATGCCGCGCGCCGTGGCGGTCATCGGCGCCTCGGCCACCCCGGGCAAGCTCGGCTACGCCATCGTCGAGAACCTCAAGGGCGGCGGCTACGAGGGGCGCATCTATCCGGTGAACCCGGGCGCCAAGGAGATCCTGGGCTACCAGTGCTACCCCTCCCTGGACGAGACCCCGGACGACACCGACGTCGCCATCGTCAGCATCCCCGCCAAGGGCGTCGCGGCCCTCGTCCCCAGCGCGGCGAAAAAGCGCGTCGCGGGGCTCGTCGTCATCAGCTCGGGGTTCGCCGAGATCGGCGAGTGGGAGCTCCAGAGCGAGCTCGTGCGTACGGCCCGCGAGCACGGGGTTCGCATCCTCGGTCCCAACATCTACGGCTACTACTACACGCCGGCCAAGCTCTGCGCCACCTTCTGCACCCCGTACACGGAGCGCGGCGGCGTGGCCCTGGTCTCCCAGAGCGGCGGCGTCGGCATGGCGATCCTGGGGTACAGCCGCTCACGGGGGATGGGCGTCTCGGCCATCGTGGGCCTGGGCAACAAGACGGACGTCGATGAGGACGATCTCCTGGAGTTCTTCGGCCAGGACCCCAACACCCAGGTCATCGCCATCCACATGGAGGACCTGAAGGACGGGCGGGCCTTCCTCGAAGCGGCGCGCCGGGTGACCCGGAGCAAGCCCATCGTCGTGCTCAAGGCTGGGCGGACGAGCCTGGGCGCCCGGGCCGCGGCCTCCCACACCGCTGCCCTGGCCGGCGAGGACCGGGTCTACGAGGCCGCCTTCCAGCAGGCGGGCGTCATCCGCGCCCACACCCTCGAGGAGCTGCTGGACTGGTCGCGGGCGCTCCAGCTCCTGCCGGACCCAGCGGGCGAGAACGTCGTCGTCATCACCGGCGCCGGCGGCCTGGGCGTGCTCCTGGCCGACGCCTGCGTCGACCGAGGTCTGTCGTTGATGCAGATCCCGCCCGATCTCGCCGCCGCCTTCCGCGAGTGCATCCCGCCCTTCGGCGCCGCGGGCAACCCCATCGACATCACTGGCGGCGAGCCCCCGGACACCTATCGAAAGGCTCTGCGCATCGGCCTCCGCGATCCGCGGGTTCACTCGATCATCGTCGGCTACTGGCACACGATCCTCACGCCGCCCATGACCTTCGCTCGGCTGCTGGCCGAGGTGACTGAGGAGGCGCGGGGCCATGGCGTCCGCAAGCCCGTGGTGGCGGCCCTGGCGGGAGACCGGGAGGTCGAGGAGGCGGCGCGATACCTGGAGGAGCGCGGCGTGCCCGCTTACCCCTACGCGGCCGAGAAGGCCGTCGCCGCCCTCGCCGCTCGGTACCGCTTCTGGCGCGCCCGTTAGGGATGTTCGGTCCCCTGGGGAAACCTCTTTTGAGAAGGTTGCAACGCAATTTGCCAATCGAGCTGCTAATCCGCCATCTGACAAGAACTGAAGGACCGATCTGTTGATCTCCCTCCAAACAACATTGTGTCTTTGAAATATCCTCAGGGATCGTTCTGCTCGGTTGCGAAAAGTAAGCCCATTGGCTGCCAAGGGGCGGTGTTCACCGTTTGCCCCTCAGGATCGGGCTCCCGCGGGACCCTCCAACTGTACGTCCCAGTGGCCGTCGCCATGGGCGATGACCTGCGTGCCGAGGGCGTCTAAGACGAACCGCCGGTCCTCCGGGCTGGCCGCGGCCAGGTGTGCCTCCAGGCGGTGTCGCAGCACCGTGATGGCCTCCGGGCTGACGCTATAGCGCTCAAGGTCGTCCAGTTGCGCCTTCAGGCGCTCACGCCGCTCCTTGATCCACCGGCGGCGGGTGTGGATCAGGCCGGTTTCCTGCTCGAAGACCTCCTCGGTGACCAGGCACCGGGCCGCCAAACGGAACGCCCGCGCCGCGGCCTCCCATGCTTCTCGGTCTTGACGTTCCAGGTCCGCCATCTCACGCCTCAGGCTCTCGGCAGTCTGCTTCTGCAGCCCCTGGCGCCGCCACGCCTCAGCCAGGAAGCCCTCCGGGCCGCGCAGGAAGCCGGCCACCGTCCCATAGACCGCCTCTTCCAACGCCCTGGGCCAGGGAAGCCCTGCGCGCGGCACCGCTCTTCGCCCCACTCGGTCTTGGCCTGGCCGCGGCAATAGGAGTACGACCGCTGGCCTCTGGCGACACCCTGTACAGTCGATCGCACAGGGCGCAACGGATGCGGCCGCGGAGGCAGAGTGTTTCAATTATTCCGCGATCGTCCTTCGACAAGCTCAGGACGAACGGATTTGGTTGATCCGTTCGTGGTGAGCCTGTCGAACCACGACAAAGCAGGCGGGCCGAAACACTAAAAGACCCTGCCGCGGAGGAGATAGTGGCGGAGCTTGGTGTTCTTTAGAGCGAAGGCGCTGGTTCTCGATGAGCCGGTGCACCCGCTCGAACTCCGCTTCCGTCACGATGGGCTGGGTGGCCAAGCCCTCTAGGCGGATGCGCTCATGCTCCGGGCGTTTTCGGGTACTCGTCTCGCCAGAGGTGGCCTCGCGGCGATGTTTGAGGATCGCCGCCTCGGTCTTCAGGGCTTCAGATAGCCCCTGCATAGGCGCGGTTGCGGAGCATCTGCCCGATGGAGCTGCTCCTCCAGATGGCCTTCCCCTTCGGGGTAGAGACCCCTCGACTGGTCAGTTCTCTGGCGATGGCCCAGAGCGTCCAACCCGCAAGCGCCATGCGCCAGATCTCGCGGGTGACAGGAAAACGGCCATCGGGCACGAGGCGGGTATGCTCCCACCGCATGCCGTAAGGGCGATGCATCGACGGTGGAAGCCTCTTGAGCAACGCACGCGCCCGCAACCCGTCCCGAGCCCCCTGCTGTGCCCGCAGCACCGCGCGCTCCTTGCCCAGCTCCGGGGCGAGCTTGATGAGTTGCCCCGTGCCACCTTCGAGTCCAGGGTGATGAGCGGCATCTGCTGGAACTGCCCCGAGGCGAGGCCGCGCATGGACCTCTAGATGGGCGGCGGCGGTGCAGAAGTCGTCCTTGACCCACCGGCGGTATGCCTCCAGGCCAGCCGCGTGGAAGTCGGGCTCCGTCCCACTCATGAAGTAGCCCATGGTCCGCTGGGGCGGGTAGATGACCTCGGCCTGGACGCCGTCGAAGTCGAGCTGGCGCAGGCGGTCCTCGCCGACGTCGCAGCCCGGCTCGATGCCGTCGTAGGTCCAGCCGGTCCACTTGAACTTGTCGTAGCCGTAGCCCGTCACGGTCATGAGGCCGAGAGGCTCCGGCGGGCGCCCCTGGTCGAAGAGCCAGGCGTCCCCGCCGTCCTCGTCCTTCACGAGCTTGGGCGCCCGGTCCTTGAACTTCTTGGACAGCCACTCCTCCCAGAGCTCGGGCGGCTCGATGACGTGGGAGTCGGCAGAAACGACGTCGCATTCCGACATCCGCTCCCTCATTCGAGCGAGTTTCGGCCTCGGAACTGCCGAATCCGACGCCGAACCCTCTTATGCCGTTGCCCGCCATTGATCGAATGAGGCGCCCGCCCTAGTCAAATGATGCGCCCGTACCATTTCCGAACCGGCGCAGGCACCCTACATTTGGCACATAAACCACCCATGCGCCACCGTCTCCGACGCAAGGATTAGTCGGAAACGGAGGGTTTCCTAAACCGGGCCAGCCCATAGCGCAGACGCCGCGCCGCGTCTTCGCGGATGGGGAGGGAACATGCTAGACCAAGAGCTGAACAGGAAGCGCGCCCACGTCCAGGACTTCCTGCTCAACCTCCCCCAGTGCAAGACCGTACGAGAAGAGAAGTACGAGTTGGGGGACTGGTGGAGCCAGGACCGTTGGCTGGAGTGGGGCCGGCAGGTGGTGCCTGGGCGACGCGGCCTCACCCTTTTGGACATCGACCGGCCTAACGAGGAGACGAAAGATATTGGCGAGCCGCATCGGTCGGCCCGAGGGGCCTGGCGGGACCCGGAGATGGACCCGGCCCACTGGAAAATCAACGAAAAGTACATGGTCTGGGCCGATAGCGTGCAGTCCCTCTACGAGGAGTCGGCCGCCAGGCAGTGGAACGCCACCCGCGACATCCCCTGGCACCGATTCACTCCCTTGCGTGAAGATCTGGCCAAGGCCTCGTCTTCGTTTGCCACCATGCTGAGCATGGGCGAGTACCTAGCCAACGATGCCTTCGGCGCGTGGCTGCCTCAGGTCAACGCCGAGTTCATGGAGGTCAAGCTCTTCCTGGCAGCGCAGATCAACGACGAGGCGCGCCACACGGAGGTGTTCCGAAAGCTCGCCTTCATTCACGGCACCGGCCTCGGCCCCTGCTACGGCTTCTTCGGCAACGCCAGGGACATCGCTGCCATTCTCGGCATGCCCATCGAGGAGCTGGCGCGCACCGGGGGCGTCATGCCTACCTACCACCACATGTCTTTCCCCATCCACGTGGTGTTCGAGGGCTTCATCCTGAGCTGCTTCCGCAACGGTGAGTTCCTGGGCAAGACGGAGGTGGACAAAGCCGTCTACCGCCTCGTGATGCAGGACGAGGCCCGCCACGTCTCCTACGGCGTCTCACGCCTCAAGTACTACCTGTCCCACCATCCCAATCCCGAGGCCGCCATCGAGGAAACGCACCGGATCGCCGACATGGCCGAGGCGAACTTCATGACGGGCATCATGACCCGGCCCCTCTACATGCAGTCGGTCGCCATCATGGCGGCGGACGGCTTGGAAGATATCGACCAGGGCTACAAGGCCTACCGAATCGTGTGGGAGAAGTCCGTGCGGGAATACCTCGACCGATGTGAAAAGGCCGGGTTCCCGCGGCGCCAGCGAACCTTGATGATGGGGGAACCACCTTTCTAGGGCAGTGCTCCGAGTCCAGGCGAGCGGGGAGAGGTGAGCGATGGCTGTAAGGATGGAACCAGCACTCAAGGTTCGCTTCCCTTCGGAGGAGTTCTTCGCGGCGCTCGCCCAGCGCATGAACGCGCAGACGGAAAAATACAAGAAGTACGGGAACGTGGACCTGCGCCTGGGCATCCGAATCGACCCCGATAAACGGCTGCAACGGGGAGCCTTCTACGGCCTGGTCTTCGCTGATTACTGGTGCGACCAGGTCGTTGAACCGCCGGATCCGGCGGCCTTCGCGCCGGACTGCACCATCGCCGGGCCGTATGGCGCCTGGAAAGAGATGTTCGATAACATCGAGGCGCACGGCATGGCGGACGAGCGCCACACCCTGAACTGCCTGGTCCATCTGGACGACCCCTTCCGGATCGAGGCGCGGGACCAGTTCGAGGCTGACAAGATCTACCGCTACATGTTCAGCCTCCAGCTTTTCCTGGAAGAGTCGGCTGGCATGGAGGTCCACTACGCCGCCTGAGCGTTCGCAGACAGGAGACGACGTGGCGTAGCGGCCCTCCCAGACAAACCAACCGAAGAAGCGAGGCGTTCCATGGCAGCCTGGCAGCTCGTCTCCGCCGATGACCATGTGATCGAGCCGCCAGACCTGTGGCAGAGGCGCGTGCCCAAGAAGTTCTGCGACGTCGCGCCAAAGGTGGTCATCCGGGACGGCGAGGAGCACTGGGAGTTCGGGGGACAGGTCCGGGCCTACCCCGCGTGGTACGGGTGCGTCGCCGGCAGGAGCGATGGCTATCCCAAGACCTTCGCCGAGGTGCGCCCCGCCTTATACGACTCCCAGGAGCGTCTCAGGGATATGGACGCCGATGGGGTGGATGTCCAGGTGCTCTTCCCGAATGCGGCTGGCCTTGGGGGGCAGGCCCTGCTGGCGATCAAAGACCTCGAAGCTCGCTGGGCCTGCATCCGGGCCTACAACGATTACGTCGCCCGGGAATTTTGCGCGGCCAATCCCCAACGGCTTGTGCCCCAGTGCATCATTCCCTTGTGGGACGCTCAGGCGGCAGCACGGGAAGTGCTCCGGGCGGCCACACTGGGGCATCGGGGCGTGGTCTTTTCGGGCCAGCCGCAGGGCCTAGGCCTGCCCCACTTCAACGATGCGTACTGGGATCCCCTCTGGGACGCCGCCCAGGATACCGGAATGCCGGTTAACCTCCACATCGGCTCCGGCGGCCACCCTGGCCTGGAGGTCTGGCACGACTATACCGCCGCGGAGGCCCTGGCCTTCGTCTCGGTGAAAAACCTCTCCAGCAATATCGCGGTCATTGGCAACCTGCTCTATTCGGGAGTCCTCGAACGGTTCCCCCAGCTCAAATTCATCTCGGTGGAGAGCGGCATCGGCTGGGTCCCCTATCTATTAGAGCTGGCAGACCACCAGTATCGGCAGCAACGTCTTCAGGGGGAAGGCCGGTTGAAGCTGCCTCCCAGCCAATACTTCCGCCGGCAGGTCTTCGTGAGCACCTGGTTCGAGCACTTTGGCCTAGAGGCCAGGGATTTCATCGGCCTGGGCAACATCCTCTGGGAGTGCGACTACCCCCACCCCACGGGGACCTTCCCCAACACGCGCCGGTTCGTCGAGCGAAGCTTTGCCGGTGTGCCGGAGGACGCCCGCCACAAGGTGTTGGTGGAGAATCCGACGGCGCTTTTTCATCTCGCTTAGGGAGGCACCGTTGAGGTCCTGGAGTCCCCCCTGATCTCTCGATCCGCCGCGGATTCACCCCGCCATGTTGGTGTCAGGATAACGAGCGCTCTCAGCCGCGACAGGAGACGTGGATGGGCGGGAAGGAGAAATACGGGTTCCCGGTGCTCGACTGCGACGGCCATGTCACAGAGCCTCTCGCTATTTGGGACGAGTACCTAGAGCCGAAATACCGGGACGAAGCCAGGGAGCATTTCTCGATCCAGAACACCCCGGAGGGGGTCATCTGGGTCGTCGAGGAGTTCGAAGGGCCGCGGGCCGTCCAGCAATATGGCGGGCCGCGGAGGCTCCACCCCGGCCGCTATGTCAGGACAGGAGCCTATCGGCCCGGAATGACCCTGCAGGAGATCGGCAGAGTCGACACGCACGGGATGATGTGGGGGCCCGAGCACGGGTTCATGAACCCTGGCGGCTTCAGCTCCGATGCCCGGATACAAGATCTGGAGGTGGAGGGGGTCGATAAGGCCGTCATCATTCCTTCGTTCTTTGCCATGGTGCCGGGAGTGCATAGCGCCCCGCTGGCCGCTGCCCTGTGCCGGGCCTACAACGATTGGGTGTACGACTATTGCGCCAGCTATCCCGACCGCCTCTACCCCGTGGCCATGGTCCCCGTCCAGGACCTGGAGCTCGCGGGCAAGGAGTTCGAGAGGGCGGTCGGGAAGGGCTTTCGCATCGCAGCGGCGAGGCCCTCCCGCCATGGCTGTCGAGAAGATGAACAGGGCGGGCATCGCTCGAGAGCTTCAAGCAAAGGTCATGGGCCAGAACGCCTCCCGGCTCTTCGGCATACCGTTGGATTGACCGGGCGATCCTGGTCGAGGCAGGTCACGCTCGCCACGGTCTTCACAGAAGGACGCAACAGCCAGAGGATGGAGCAGGTCGATGGCGAACTACCGAGTCGTCTCGACGGATGATCACGCACTGGAGCCGCCGGGCCTGTGGGAGAGGCGCCTGCCCAAGAGATTCGCCGCCGACTGTCCCAGGGTTGTACGGGACGCCAGTGGCGTTGACCAGTGGGTCGTTGCGGGGGGACCAGCGCCAGCCCGGTGGTCGTCCTGCGCTGCGGCGCTGAAGGACCGAACGACGGCCGTTCGCAACTGGGATGAAGTGCCCGATATCGTCAAGGACCCTGCGGCCCGGCTCAAGGCTATGGACCAGGATGGCGTGGACTGCGAGGTGCTGTTCCCCGGGCTGGCCGGATTCGGCGGAGGCGGGTTCTTTGGCATCAAGGACCGCGATCTGCGCTCGGCCTGCTACCGGACCTACAACGACCACCTGGCCGAGGACTGGCGGGGCGCCTCGCCCGAGCGGTTCGTGGCCCAGTGCGCCATCCCCCTGTACGACATCGAGGAGACCGTGGGCGAGCTGCGCCGCGCCTACGACAAGGGCCACCGCTCCGTGACCCTCCCCAGCAACCCGGAAGGGTGGGGCTTCCCGCCGCTGGCGGACCCCCGCTGGGACCCGCTATGGGCCCTGGTCCAGGATCTGGACATCCCCGCCTCCATCCACATTGGCGGCGGGGCGCCTCCGCCCGGCCGGGGCGGCCCCATGACCAGCACCGCCTCCGTCTACCGCACCGGCGCCAAGGGCGTCGCCCAGGCGGCCGTCATCAAGGCCCTCTCCAGCAACATCGCCACGATGGCCGACTTCATGTTCTCCGGCGTGCTGGAGCGCTTCCCGCGGCTCAAGGTCGTGTCCGTGGAGTGTGGGATCGGCTGGGTCCCCTACTTCCTGGAACTGTGCGACGACATGTTCACGCGCCATCGGTACTGGACCAAGTCCGATCTCCGCATGTTGCCCAGCCAGTACGCCGCCCGCCAACTCTACTGGAACTTCTGGAACGAGAAGGCTGGGCTGCGGCTCCTGGACGTCATCGGCGAGGACCGCGTGATGTGGGAGTCGGACTACCCCCATAGCATCTGCAACTGGCCAAACTCGTGGAAGGTCATCGACGAGAGCTGCGCGGGGATACCGCCGGCCACGCGACACAAGATCCTCGTCAGCAACGCCCAGGCCCTCTATAAGCTGAACTAACGGCGCTACGGCGCCCAGAAAGGGACAAAGGCCATGACAACCTACAATCTGATCTCGACAGACGACCACGTGCTCGAGCCTGCGGACACCTGGCAGAAACGAGTTCCCGCGGCGCTGAAGGAGCGAGCTCCCAAAGTGGTCTCGCAGAACGGCCAGGAGACCTGGGTCATCGACGGCGAGAGGCACCGCCACGTTGGGCTGTCCGCCATGGCTGGGCGGAAGTTCGAGGAGTACACGGTGGCCCCCGTCTCCTTCGCCGAGATGCGCCCGGGCTGCCATGATCCGCATCACCGGCTCAAGGATATGGACCAGGACGGCGTGGACGCCCAGGTCCTGTTCAGCAGTCTTCCTGGGTTCGCAGGCCAGACGTTCCTCAACCTGAACGATAAGAAGCTGGCCTTGGCGTGCGTCCGGGCGTACAACGACTTCCTGGTCGGGGAGTTCTGCGCCGTCAATCCGCAGCGGCTCATAGCACAGTGCATCGTGCCGCTATGGGACGCGGAGGCCGCCGCCCAGGAGCTGGACCGGGCTGTCCAGCTTGGCCACAAGGGGTTGGCGTTTTCGGGCAACCCGGAGTCGCTGGGGCTGAAGCCCGTGCCAGACCCATACTGGAACCCCTTGCTGGCGCGGGTGGAGGACCTTGGGGTGCCCATGAGCATTCACATTGCTAGTGGCATGGCGGGAATGGGCCCGCTGTCCCCCGGAGCCGGCGCCCCGGCCGAGGTGTTCGTGACGGTGGCCCCATCCACCAATATGGCCATCGTCGCCAACATCATCTTCTCGGGGGTGCCGGCGCGCTTTCCCAAGCTCAACCTCGTGTCCGTCGAGAGCGGCATCGGCTGGATCCCCTACTTCCTGGAGCGCGCCGACCACGTCTACCAGCGGCACCGCTTCTGGACCAAGTCGATCCTTACGCAGCCGCCGAGCTTCTACTTCCGCCGGCAGGTCTACGCCACCTTCCTGCAGGACAAGGCCGGGATCTTCTCCCGCTCCCTTATCGGGGTCGACAACGCCATGTGGGAATCCGACTACCCCCATAGCGACACCACCTGGCCCAATTCGCAGAAGGTGGTCAAGGAGATGTTCGCAGGTGTTCCCAAGCAGGACCAGCGGAAGATCACCGTTGACAACGCGGTGAAGCTGTTCCACCTGAACTAGGGCGATCAACTATATCGGGCCATCTCCTACTCTGGCGTCGGAACGAGGGCCCAGGAGACCGAGCCAGTGCTCACGCTCTTGGGCCCTTGGTTTTGCTGGACGGTCCGCCTGCCTGGGGGTCCGCTGCACGAGCGCGCGGTTGGCGATTCCTTGCATGCCGGTGGTCTGGCGAAGGCGCGTCCGGTTCACGGCTGCCCCACCCAAGGCGCGGGCTGGCCGGTGATGATGCCTGGACGGAGCCTGCGGCGTGGCGCAACCTGCCTAGAGCGCCCGCACTAGAAAAATGGAGCAGGTCGCTCATGCCCCCGTCGTCGATCCTGTGTAAGATTTCACAAACAATATTTGACCACTCAGCATAAACCAGGGAGAGCGCGACTCTCCGTTGAGGCCCTGACGTGAGGCAATGCCTTCGGGGGCTCAACGGAATCAGCCTTACGAGCTTTCTGTAGGTGCAAGCGTGGGCGGCTCAAAGAGAGATGTCTTTATCGTCGTTGCCCTGTGGGCGGCGATCACACTCGCTGGCGAATTGCTGGTGGTCCTGTGGGACATCTTCCCACTCAAAGCTGCGGAAGAGGCCGAGATCGTTGATGATGCGTTCTTCATCCTTACGGTCCTCGCGGTACCGGTTTTCGCCTTTGTCGCCGCCACCCTGCTCTATGCAGTGCTGAGGTTTGGTCGCCGCGGAGGAAGCGGAGAGGACGGGCCTCCGATCCGCGGGAACACACGAATTGTTGGCGCCTGGATCGCGGTGACCTCGGCGCTCACCGTCGCGCTCATCATCTTCCCTGGAGCGACCGGGCTGCACGAGTTGAGAAGCCGCGAGCAGCATGCGGACATGGTCGTGCAAGTCGAAGGCGTCCAATGGTTCTGGAAGTTCACCTACCCAGAGCAAAACCTGCAAACGTTCAACGAGCTCGTCCTGCCCATCGACCGGCGAGTGCGTTTCCAAGTCACGTCTGCGGACGTTATTCACGCGTTCTGGGTGCCGGCGTTCCGCGTCAAGATCGATGCCGTCCCGGGGCGCACGACCCAGGTTTCCGCAACACCTAACCGGGTGGGGAACTTCGAGGCTGATCATGGGTTCCGCGTCCAGTGTGCCGAGCTCTGCGGCATTGGCCATGGGGTTATGACGGCCCGAGTCCAGGTTGTGACAGCGGAGGAGTTTCAGGAGTGGCTAGCCCAACGCGCGCCAACATCGTAGGCGGCCCGTATACGGCGTTTCTGCCTCTGGGACGCGGCATCGTTTTCGGTGGCGTGGGATTCCTCGCGGGCGCTGGGCTGGCTGCGGGTATCCGCAACCTGATGGGGCTGGATACCTGGTCCGCCGAACCGCTCATCGTCGTGGGATACGTATTGGGTCTCATCGGATGGCTGCTGGGCGTTGGCCTGTGGGGCGCATGGGCCAGCGAATGGTTCGGCCTCTCGTCCAAGTCCGAACCCGTGCACGGCTGGCAGCGCTTCTTCCGCTTTACCACCGACCACAAGGTCATCGGCATCCAGTACCTGGTGACCTTCACGGCCGTCCTCTTGATCGCCGGCGTTCTCGCGACCGTCATGCGCGTGGAGCTCATGCAATCAGGCCAGGACATCATGGGGCCCAAGGCCTTCAACACCACGATGAGCCTGCACGGGATCCTCATGATCGCGGTGGCCGTGGCCATGATCATGGGCGGGTTCGCCAACTTCTCGTTGCCGCTCCTCATCGGGGCCAAGGACGTTGCCTTCCCTCGCATCAACGCTCTGAGCTACTGGATTGTGCCGCCGGTAGCGGTCTTGCTGCTGATGACGCCGCTCATGGGCGGCTTTGACTCGGGCTGGACTGCCTACCCGCCGCTCAGCTCCACCAACGCCTCCGGCCAACTGCTGTTCCTTCTCGCGTTCCTCACGTTCGGTCTGTCCTCGATCCTGGGCGGCCTGAACTTCATCGCCACGGTGGTGATGCTGCGAGCGCCGGGCATGACCTGGTCGCGGCTCCCGATTTTTGTCTGGTCCGTGTTCGCGGCGGCATTGATCAGCCTCACGGCGACGCAGTTTGTGGCGTTCGGGTTGCTCATGGTGATCCTTGACCGCGTCGCCGGCATGTCCTTCTTCGATGCCAGCCACGGTGGCGATCCCCTGTTGTATGAGCACATCTTCTGGTTCTACTCCCATCCCGCCGTCTACATCATGATCCTTCCAGCCTTCGGGATCGTCCTGGAGGTGCTGACGCATTTTTCGCGCAAGCCCTTGTTCGCCTACTCATGGGTTGTCGGCTCGTTTATGGCCATCGTCGCGCTCAGCTTCGTCGTGTGGGCCCATCACCTCTTCACCAGCGGTATGAGTAACTCGCTGCACCTGCCGTTCATGGCCGTCACCGAGCTGATCTCCATCCCCACGGGAATGATCTTCTTATCAGGCCTTGGGACCATTTGGGCGGGGCGTCTCTGGCTGACCACGCCGATGCTCTTCGCGCTGGGGTTTCTCCTCAACTTCGTTGTCGGCGGTATTACAGGCATTTTTCTGGCGGATGTCCCGACGGACATCAACCTTCAGGACACATACTTTGTGGTCGCCCACTTCCACTACACCATCATGGGCGGTGAAGTCTTCGGTATCCTCGCCGGCGTGTACTACTGGTTCCCCAAGATCACCGGCAAGATGTTCAGCGAGCGGCTTGGCCGCGTGCATTTCGGTTGGGTGCTTCTCGCCTACAACCTCACCTTCATCCCCATGTTCTGGGCTGGGCTCCACGGCATGCCCCGGCGGGTGGCCGACTTCTCGCCAGACCTGAACTCGGTCAACCTCCTGGCCAGCGTCGCGTCCTTCATTCTTGCCGCCAGTTTCCTCGTCTTTGTCTACAACCTCGTTGTTTCCTGGGTGTGGGGCCGCGCGGCAGCGCCCAATCCCTGGAATGCTCGCACGCTTGAGTGGCAGACCACCTCCCCACCGCCCGAGCACAATTTCCCCACGGAGCCACAGGTGGTCGGATCGCCCTACGACTACGGGGTCCCGGGGGCCGTTCACGCTCTGCCCATCATCAGTGGCGGTTCCGGACCCGTCGGCAACGCCGTCACCCCCGGAGCGCAGGGCACCGACTCCGGTGATCCAAGGAGGGCCTAATGGAACGGCCTCGTCTGGGAGCTGCGTTCCGCCTGGGGCTGCAAGTAATCGTGATCCTGGGGGTTTTGACAGCGATCGAATTTGCGGTGGCCACCGGCATGGATAGCAGCGCCACGGGGCCCGTCCTGGTTCTGGCCGTCATCAAGGCAGCTCTGATCCTGTACTACTTCATGCACGTCGCCCAGCTCTGGCGAAGGGAGGGATAGATGGCGACGCAGAACGCGGTGGGCGTACACCCCAACCGCCTTGCCCTCCACCGGCTGGGGCTGTGGCTGTTCATTCTTTCCGAGTGTTTCCTGTTCGGCGCTATCCTGACGAGCGGGTACTACCTTCAGGGCATAGACCGGCCACCGGAGGTGAACCAACCGCTCGGGCTGGCCATTACTGCTGTCCTGCTCTTGAGCAGCCTGAGCGCGTACCAGGCCGAGGCCTCGGCCAGGCACGGGGACCAGCGGGGCTTCAGCCGGAACGTGCTGTACACGATCGTCCTTGGGCTCGTGTTCCTTGCCGGGGTCGGCCTCGAGTGGCAGGAGGCCTTCCACGACTTTCCCCCCAGGGAAGGCTTCGGCACCGTGTTCTTCGCCACTACCGGCATCCACGCCTTCCACGTGCTGACGGGCCTGGTTGCGCTGACCATCGTGTACGGGCTCGGCAGGAATGGACGGTTCACTACTGGGAATTTCTGGGGCGTCGAAGGGACGGTGAAGTACTGGCATTTCGTTGACGTCGCCTGGGTGTTCATCTATCCCACGCTGTACCTGGTCAATTGACACAGGGAGCCCAGAACCACCGGGACGCAGCGACGAATACGTCATTCCCCGGACGACTCGAAGATGGACCTGGTCCGAGCCGGGGTTTGTTTTGGGAAGGAGCCTGCCATGCTGAAGTCCCACGCGCCGCAAGCTGCGGCAGCGCTCATCGCCGTTACCGCGCTCGTGCTGGCGGCCTGCGGTGGCGATAATGGCGCGGCGCCGCCGCAGCCGACCAATGCGCCCGCCGCCACAGCAACGCCGCGCCCCACGGGCGCACCTACAGCCACAAAAGCCCCCCGCCCCACCAGCACGCCGACTGCCACGGCGGCGCCGCGCCCCACAACCGCGCCCACCAGCACCCCAGCCCGTCAGCCTCCTACCGCCACCCCAGCCGGTCCCACGGCTGCAGGCGACGCCGTGGCGGGGCGCCAGCTCTTCCTGAGCCAGGGCTGCGCGGCCTGCCACGCCATCGCCGGCATCCCCGGCGCTAGCGGCCAGGTTGGCCCCGCGCTCACCGGCGTCGCAGCCCTGGCGGGCCAGCGGGTACCTGGGCTCTCAGCGGAGCAATACCTGCGCCAGTCCATCCTTGAACCCAACGCCTTTGTGGTCAAGGGATTTCAGCCCGTGATGCCAGCCGGTCTGGCCCAGGGCAAGGACGTGGATAACCTCGTTGCCTTTCTGCTGACCTTGAAGTAACGCCGGTCCAGAGGATCGCGCCAATGCTCAATCTCACAAGGATTCTGTGCGGAGCTCCGACCGAGGGTGATGGCCTTCGTTATGGGGAGAACAGCGGGGAACACCCTCGCGCGCCGAAGCCGCAGGTCTCGATGCATCATCGCCCGGTGGTGGTCTGGACCGCCACTCGGCGTTGCAATCTCCACTGCCTTCACTGCTATGCCGACTCGCGGGACCGGCCATACCCCGGGGAGCTTACCACCGCGCAGGCGCGGGGCCTCATCCGGGACCTGGCCGAGTACGGTGTCCCCGTTCTCCTATTCTCTGGTGGCGAGCCGTTGATCCGCCCTGACCTGATCAGTCTTATCGAAGAGGCGGTCGACAACAGAATCAGAGCGGTCCTCTCTACCAACGGGACTCTCATAGACGAAGGCAGCGCCAGATCCCTGGCTGCCGCCGGCATTTCGTACGTAGGCATCAGCCTGGACGGCCCTGAAGCGATCCACGACCACGTTCGAGGGCAACGAGGAGCTTTCCGCAACGCCCTGCGCGGCATTCGCCTGTGCCAGGACCAGGGGATTAAGGTAGGGGTCCGCTTCACCCTGACTCGTCGCAATGCTCCCTTTTTGAGGGACCTGTTCGAGTTCACCGACCGGGAGCGTATCCCCCGCGTGTGCATCTACCACCTCGTCTACAGCGGGCGAGGCGCCAGGATTGCGAGCATTGATCTTGCAGCGGCAGACCGGCGCAACGCGGTCGAGTTCATTTTCCAGACCACGCTGGACTTCCACCGGCGAGGGATGACCAAGGAAGTCCTGACCGTGGACAACCACGCTGACGCGGCCTTCCTCTTATTGTGGACGGCACGACACCTCCCCGGCCGTGCGCCAGAGGCGCAGACGCTGCTCCGCCGGAACGGAGGCAACAGCTCAGGCATTGGCATCGGGTGCGTCGACAACATTGGGAACGTGCACCCGGATCAGTTCATGCAGCACCACTCCCTGGGCAATGTGACAAAACAGTCCTTCGGCGATATTTGGGACGATACGAGCATCCCCCTGATGGCGGGCCTGCGGAATCGCACGGCGCGGCTAACAGGGCGTTGCGCACGATGCCGGTTCCTCGACATCTGCAACGGGAATATGCGGGTCCGGGCAGAGGCGATGCATGGGGATGTCTGGGGCGATGATCCGGCTTGCTATCTGTCGGACGAAGAGATCGGGCTGGGGGAGTCGCCCAGAGCGGGCTGTATCAAGCCGGTCGGAGGCTGATGTTGGCTGAACACGCAGATCGCGGCCATGTCCATGCCTCGCACGGAGCCGGAGAGGCTACGGACTACGGCGAGGCGCCCATCGTTATCTTCTGGGAGCTCACCCGCGCCTGCGCCTTGGCCTGCCGCCATTGCCGTGCCGAGGCGCAGCCGCAACGGCATCCCTCGGAGCTGAGCACTGAGGAGGGCTTCAGGCTGCTGGAGCAGATGGCGAGCTTCGGGAACCGGCCTATTGTGGTGCTTACCGGTGGAGACGCCCTGATGCGGCGCGACCTTTTCGATCTCATCAGCTACGGGATCGGCCTGGGCCTCATGGTCTCGGTAGCCCCGAGTGCCACCGCTCTCGTCAGACCGGACATACTACGGTGGCTGGGAGATGCCGGCCTGTCGCGCATTTCGTTCAGTCTCGATGGAGCCCGCCCCGGTACTCATGACGTCTTTCGCGGGGTGCATGGGTCATTCCAGCGGACGAGAGAGTGCATCGCCGATGCCCTTGAGGCCGGGCTCGCCGTCCAAATCAACACCGCCGTCACCCGCTACTCCCTGCCGGAGCTGGAAGACCTCGCAGGGCTCGTAGCGGCCTCCGGCGCCGGACACTGGGACCTCTTTTTCCTGGTGCCCACCGGGCGAGCGCTTCGAGACGACATGATTTCGCCCGAGGAGCACGAGCGTGTCTTTCAGTGGGTCTACGACCTATCCGTACAGGCGCCGTTTCGGATTAAGACGACCCTTGGCCAGCCCTACCGCCGGGTAAGCCTCCAGCGCCAGGAGGCCGCCGAGCGCCAGGCTTCCCGACATCCTGGCGGGAGCCCGCCGGTCGCCACCAACGACGGCAAGGGTGTCTGCTTTGTCTCTCACGTTGGCGAAGTCCAGCCCAGTGGCTTTCTCCCCCTCACGGCGGGGAATGTGCGCCGCGACTCCCTAGTCGATATCTACCGCGATTCTCCCCTATTCCGCCAGTTGCGTGACCCCGGCTTGCTCAAGGGAAAGTGCGGCATCTGCCCATTCAACCGGGTCTGTGGCGGGTGCCGCGCCCGAGCCTATGCGCTCACTGGAGACTATCTGGAAGCCGAGCCATGCTGCGTTTTCCAGCCGCAGAGGGCGTCCGCGGCGCCTCCCGCCAGCCGACCCTGATGGCGAGGGGAATCTCTATCCCGCCGAGAGTCGGCGCCGGTCATCTAGTGCAAGCTCATCAAGAAGATAAAGCATTCGCCTCATCCCGTTGAGCGCCTAAAGCCGTAACGTGTTGCAAAACGGCGAATGCCAACGCAGGGCCCGGCCAAGATTGCCTTGTGGGCTTCAGCAGAGGGACGATGCCCCGCTACACCATCATCTCCCGACCGATACCTCCTTCGGAATTGACATGATGGGCGCATCTTGATTGATGAAGTGATCCTGAAATGTGTGCGGGGAGAGTCCAGAGAGGGGTGGACACCCCCCCTCTCGCAAGGGCTCGGGTACCCACGTCATGGCTATCCTGAGCCGGTGGCGATGCAGGTCCAGCCTTAGACCTTGAGGAGGGACGATGTTTGACCATTTGGGCGGAGGGATCGTCTCTGCAGCGGCCGGCGAGCGCTCCAAGGTGACCCGATGGGTCAACCAGATGACCATGCTGGCCCTCCTTGCCGGCACCCCCGCCGCCGCCATTTTTGCGATCGTCCGGGCAGTCTCGGACCCGCCTAGTGCAAAAGATCTGGCACTCCTCGGATCGTTCTTCGTGGCCACTGGCCTGGGCACTACGGTTGGCTTCCACCGCCTCCTCACCCACCGCAGCTTCGAGACCCACCCGTTCGTCAAAGCGATCCTCCTCATCTTCGGCACCTGGGCCGTTCAGGGTGCGGCCATCACCTGGGCAGCCATCCACGAGAAGCACCACGTCTACTCGGATACGGATGAGGACCCTCACAGCCCCGTCAAAAACTTCTTCCACGGCCATATGGGGTGGCTCTTTGGAACCGTCCGAGGGGACCCCGAGCAGTACGTCAAGGTCCAGCTCGAAGACCCCGTGGTGATGTTCGTTAGCAGGACCGCTTTCTGGTGGGCCATCCTCGGCCTCGCTCTCCCGGGGATCATCGGCGGGTGGAGCGGCTTTCTGTGGGGCAGTATGGTTCGAGTCGTTCTCGTCCATCACGCCATTTGGAGCGTGAACTCCATCTGCCACACCTTCGGAAGGCGGCCCTTCAAAACCAGCGGGAGCGACAGGAGCACGAACCATTGGCTGGTGGCGCTCTGGGCTCTGGGCGAAGGGTGGCATAACAACCACCATGCCTTCCCCCGATCGGCGTTCCTTGGATTGGCCTGGTGGCAAGTGGACATCGGGGGCTACGTCATTCGGCTGATGGAGAGGCTGCGCCTTGCGCGCTCAATCTATCGGGTCCCGAAAAAGACGATCGAAGCGCGAGTGGCCGCCGCGTAGCAGAGGAAACGGATCACGCATATCTCCACGGCCGCTCCCTTAGGCAAGAGGAATCTCGACGCGCTGACACCCGGCAGAAGGAGGATGTGATGCATATCGGACACTTCACCGAGCAGCCCTGGCAGGATGAAAAGACCAATCTCATGGGTGTCATGAACACCACGCTGGACATCAGCAACCGGTTGTACGACCCGGAGGTGGGCGCAGCCCTCTACAACCGTTACCTCGACGAGAAGCTGTACGCAGAGGAGATGGGGTTCGACGGCCTCATGCTCAACGAGCATCACAGCACCCCCTTCTGCATGCAAGGCGTCACCAATGTGGAAGCGGCGATCCTGGCCAGGCAGACGAAGAAGGCCAAGATCATCGTCCTGGGCAACATCCTGCCCATCTGGGACGACCCTCTGTGGCTGGCCGAGGAACTGGCGGTCATCGACATGATCTCTCGCGGCCGGCTGGTGTCTGGATTTGTGCGCGGCGGCGGAACGGAGAGCATCTCCCACAACGCGCCGCCTCCCTATAACTGGGAGCGGTTCCAAGAGGCCCACGACTTCATACTCAAGGTATGGACGACGCCAGGCCCTTGGCGGTGGGAGGGGAGACATTATGAGTACCGATATGTGAATCCGTGGGCCAGGCCCCTCCAGAAACCCTACCCTCCGATTTGGATCCCCGGCGTCATCAGTCCCTCAACGACGAAGTGGGCCGCGCAACACCGCTACCCCTACCTGATGCTGGCCACCAAGCTCGAACCGACCAAGGAGATGTTCCAGCTCTATCACGATACCGCCGCCGAGTGCGGCTACCGGTCCGGCACGCAGAACATCGGGTATATGGTCAAGGTCCACGTGGAGGAGACCGAGGAAAAGGCGGAAGAGGTCGCCAGGAGATACCTCACGGGCGTGGCCAACCCCGAGATCGCCGGGAACCCAGCCGAGGGGAAGGTGAAGCCCTGGTTGCAGTCGCCGCCCGGTCAATCCTCTCGGGCTATTGTGCAAAGGCGCGTGCAACTTTTGGGAGCCGCGGCGGCATCGGGGCCGGACAGCCGCGGGGCGACAATCTTCGCGCCGTACGAAGTCCAGGTGAAGAATCTGAGCATCATCGCGGGCACGCCCAAGAGCGTGCTGCCCAAGATTCGCCATGTCCTGGAAGTGCTGCGCCCCGGCACGCTCATCATCTGGGATGGTGATGGCGCCATGTCTCATGATGACGCCATGCGTAGCCTGCGTCTTATGGGGGAGGAGGTGCTCCCAGCCGTCCGGGAGATGGGCAAGGAGCTGGAGTTGTACAGCCCGTTCGAGGTCGATCCTGCGACAGGCAAGCCGATGGCCGGGCTGGAGACCGATAGACGCTCGGCAGCGTCGGTTGGCTAACACCAGAACCGCGAAGAAGGAGTGGCGGCATGACCGCTGCAACCGGAGCTGCATACACCGAGGAGTTCGTGGAGGCAGCAGGCGCCCTCGTCCAGCTCCGCAAAGGTGGTGCGGGCCCGCCGCTCCTCGTGCTGCATAGCGAACTGGGAGTGCCCGGCTGGCTCCAGGCGTATGACGGACTGGCCCGGCACTTTACCGTATACATGCCTTCCCTGCCCGGCTTCGGACGGTCGTCGCGCCCAGAGTTCATCGCCAGCGTTCGAGACCTGGCCGCTTGGGTGACCTGGTTCGCCCGCGACCTCAGGTTGCCCCAGCCTCTCAACGTCATCGGTTTCTCGATGGGCGGGTGGATCGCCGCCGAGATCGCTACGGTGAACTCCACGATCTTCAAAAGGATGGTCCTGGTGGGCGCCGCAGGCCTGAAGCCGGACGAAGGCGAAATATGGGACTACTTCGTCCATTCCGGTAAAGAAGCCTTTGAGCAGGCCTTCTACGACCCTGCCCGGTCGCCGGAGTATGCGCGGTATTACGGGAAGGACTGGACGCCGGAGGAGGCGGAGCAGGTCGAAATCAACAGAGAGATGGCAGCTCGCCTGCTGTGGAAACCGTACATGCGCAGCCACACGCTGCTCGGCTTGCTTCCCGGGATCCAGACGCCAACGCTCTTGGTCTGGGGACACGAGGACAAGATCGTCCCGCTGAACGCGTGCCAGCTCTATCAGACGGCTATCAGGGGCGCTACGGCCACAGTCCTGGGCAACTGCGGCCACATGCCGGAGATGGAGAAATCAACAGAGTTCGTCGAGGCCGTGCTCGAGTTCTTGACGCCGTCCGCCCGCGCTCCAATGGGGTCTGGCACCAAGGCGACGGCGGTGTAACGCAGCAAGCGATGCGTGCGGAGCGAGGATGGGAAAGGAGAGGGACATGAGGAAGTACCAGGTGATCTCCACCGATGACCATGCCGTTGAGCCGCCGGACCTGTGGCAGAAGCGCCTTCCCGCCAAGTTCAAAGAACACGGGCCCAAGGTAGTCAGAAGCCAGGACGGCACGGACCGATGGACCATCGCTGGCGAGCCGCAAGGCCGTAGCGCCTGGCTGAGCGTCCGGGCAGGGCGATACGACAGCTTCCCTCGCAATTGGGACGAGGTGCCGGCCGCGATCAAGGACCCGAAAGAGCGCACCAAGGACATGGACCGGGACGGCGTGGATGCCCATGTGCTCTTTCCTAACACGGCCGGCGGGATCGCGGGACAGAGCCTCGCCAAGGTGCGTGACCTGGAAGCTAGCCTCGCGTGTGTGCAGGTCTACAATACCTGGCTTGCCCAGGAGTTCTGCGCCGCCGCGCCAGACCGCCTGGTGCCCCTGTGCATCCTGCCCATCTGGGACCTTAAGGCAGCGGTGGCCGAGCTCCAGCGGGCCCGCAAGTTGGGCCACAAAGGTCTTGTGTTGTCCAGCGCGCCCGACCAGGCGCTAGGGCTCCCCCACCTCAACGAGCGCCACTGGGACCCGCTGTGGGCCGCGGCCCAAGACCTGGGCATGCCGGTGAACATCCACATCCTCACCGGGCAGTTGGTCCCCAACCCGTGGAAAGGGTTTGGCCCCCAGACAGATTTCGCTCTGCGGTCAGTCTGGAACGTGTCCGCTCACGCCATAGTCATCGCCGACCTGCTCTTCTCCGGTATCCTGGAGCGCTTCCCCCGTCTGCAGTTCGTCTCCGTGGAGAGCGGCATTGGCTGGGTCCCGTATTGCCTCGAGATGGCCGACTACCACGCCGAGCGGTACCAGGTACGGAAAGAAGGCGTGCTGACGATGCGGCCCAGTGAATACTTCCGGCGGCAGGTCTTCGCGAGCTTCTGGCTGGAGAAGGTGGGGCCTGAAATCAGAGAGGCTGTGGGCCTGGACAATATCGTGTGGGAGTCAGACTATCCGCACCCCACCAGCACCTTCCCCAACTCACGCGAATACATCGAGCGAGCCTTTAAAGGCGTCAGCGAGCAGGATCGTCACCACGTGTTGGTAGAGAACGCCGTAAGGCTATTCCAGATTGGGGCTGCATAGCAGGGGCGGTCAGACCCAGGCACAAGGAGACCAAGCCTTGGATATCAGCCTCATCTATGAGATCGAGACTGCGGACACCAGCGATGCGGGAGTTAAGAGGGCGTACCGGGAATGCATAGAGCAAGTGAAGCTCGCTGACGAGCTTGGCTATCGGACCGTTTGGTTCACCGAGCACCATTTCCTCCCGGGCTTCTCCTAATAGCCCCGCGCCCGAGGTCTTCCTCGCCGCTCTGGCGCGGGAGACCAAGAAGATCCGGCTGGGCCATGCCATCGTGCTGCTGCCGCACAGCATCAACCACCCGCTGCGGGTCGCCGAGCGCATCGCCGTCCTCGACATTCTCTCTGATGGGCGGGTGGAGTTCGGCGGCGGGCGCGCGATCTCCGAGTCCGAGCTCTCGGCGTTCGGCGTGGACCCCGATGACACGCGGCCGCAGTGGGAAGAGGCGCTCCGTATGCTCCCCAGGATGTGGACCGAAGAGACCTTCTCATGGGAGAGCAAAACGCTGCCCGTGCCGCCGCGGGCAGTCGTCCCAAAGCCGGTGCAGAAGCCGCACCCGCCGATGTGGGTCTCTGCTACGTAGCCTTCCACCGTCGAGTTCGCTGGCTCGCACGGCCTCGGCGTTCTGGCGTTCGGCATCAGCGCCGGCAAGTGGGACAACTTTGTGACTCTGTACCGCGAGAGGATCAAGACCGCGGAGCCAATCGGGAAGTTCATCAACAACCGGTTCGCTCTGTGGGTCCATACGCTGTGCGCCGACACCGACCGGAAAGCCATAGATCTCCAGGGCCACAACTACCGGCTGTACGGCGACTACGTGCGCCGGCTGTTCGCTCCGTGGATTGACGGCAAGCCGCCGAAGTCCTTTGCCTGGTTCATGGAGTATTTCAAAGGACTGTCCCAGACGATGAGCACGGCCTCGGTGGAAGACCTGGTGAAGATGGGTGGGGCGTGCTTCGGCGGCCCGGCCACGTGCGCGCGGGTGCTCCAGTCCGCCGCCGATGCTCTCAATGCCAAGGGCTACCGTACCAGCACCGCCAGCCCCTTCACCATCACCACCATCGAAGCCGTCCTCGACAACCGCTTCTATGAAGGGAAGGTCGTCTACCACCCCGGCCAGCCCGATGAGACGGTGATCGACGGGCTCCACGAGGTCCCCGCTGAGGTCAGGGCGCTGTGGGGGCAGTGCCAGGAGATTCGCGCCACGCGCCGGCAAGGCTTTCTCGTGGGCAGGCCGCGAAGCCAACAGCGGGCCTACCCCTTTGCCAAGGTCACCTCCTGCGCCAGGTGCGGTGCCCGGTATGGAGCGCAGTGGGGCCTCGACAAGAGGACGCTGGAGCGTCCGGCGCAGCCCGTGTGGTTGCCCGACCTTGACCGTGGGGCAGCCCTGCTGGAGGACCTGCCAGCTCTCTGGTCGCACCCTGGAGTTGACGACCGGCAGCGTGAGGAGCTGGTGCGACAGTTGCTGGAGCGGGTGACGGTCGAGGGGACGCGCTTGGTAGCCATCGAGCCCAGGGACCAATATAAGCCGCTCTTTGCATACGCCGCGCTCACAGGTGTGAGAAACTCTACACCCAGGCCCCTTCCAGAAAACTTTAGAGGTGGAATAGCAGGGGGGGCCAGGCCCCCCCTGCTATTCCACGCCCAAGGTTCTTTGGGAGGGTCTGGAAACCCCTTTCTGTCAAGAGAGGGTTCCCAGGGAAACCGAGTAACCCTAGCGGGCGCGGCGAGGGCGGGGCTGGCGCGGGTGCCGCTGGGCGCGTACAATGGCGGCAAGTTGGCCCAGGTTTCCTTGTCAAAGGAGGACCCATGGTCGTCCAGGCGGTCAAACCGGTCCTCGTAGTGCTCGATCCCACCTCGCCGCCGCTGCCGGTGAACGCGCGCCTCGCCCGCAGGCCGGAGACGCTGAACGGCAAGCGGCTGGGGCTCCTCGACAACCACAAGCGGAACGCCGCCGAGCTCCTGGAGCACGTCCAGGAGCTCCTCTCCCAACGCTACGAGCTGGCGGGCGTCGTCAAGCGCTCCAAGCCCGACGTCTCGCGCCCCTGCCCGGAGGAGACGGTCAAGGAGCTGGCCGCCGGGTGCGACGTCCTCATCACCGCGATAGGCGACTGAGGGTCCTGCTCGTCGAGCAGTCTGTTCGACGGGATCACCTTCGAGAAGCTGGGCATACCGGCGGTCGTCCTCTGCACGGCGCCCTTCATCCCCACAGCCAAGAGCATGGCGCGTATCCAGGGCATCCCGGACTACCCGTTCGTCGTCCTGCCGCACCCGGTGGGCAGCCTGGAGCCGGAGCAGGTCATCGAGCGGGCCCGCGCGGCCCTTCCTGCGGTCATCGAGATCCTGCTGGGGCGGTAGCGCGCTTCGCTCTGCTTGATCACGCAGGGGCGGGTCTTGATCTCGTAGTAGGGGCGGGTCTCAGACCCGCCCCTGCGTGATTTGTTGCTCATCTACCAGCCGCCGCAGCACGTCCGGCCGGTTCGTTACGATCCCGTCCACGCCCAGGCGGATCAGGCGCCGCATCGCCGCGGGCTCGTCCACCGTCCAGGGCACCACTGCGAGGCCCGCCCGCTTCGCCGCCGCCACCATCTCCTCCGTGACGTAGGCCCAGAGGGGCAGGATCGCGTTGGCGCGGGCCGCCTTCGCCAGGGCCACAGGATCGACAGGCCGTGCGACGAAGAGGACGCCCGTCGCCACCTCCAGCGCCTGCTCTTTCACCCGCCGCACCACTGCGTGGTCGAACGAGACGACGATAGCCTGGCGTCCCGTCTTGGTGCGGCGGATGGCCGCCACCACGGCCTCTTCGATGCCTAGGTACGGCTCCGGTTCGTTCTTGATCTCGATGAGCATGCGGACGCCTTGGCGCTTCGGCTGATTCGCCACGATGGCAAGCGCTTCGTCCAGCGTCGAGATGCGTTCGCCCTGAAACTTTGGATCGAACCAGGAGCCAGCGTCGAGCCGTCGCAGCTCGGTCAGCGTCAGCGCGCTAACAGGCCCCGCGCCATTCGTCGTCCGTTCGAGCGTGGCGTCGTGCATGACGATGGGCACGCCGTCGCGGCTCAGGCGCACGTCCAGCTCGATGGCATCCGCGCCGAGGGCCAGTGCCCGCTGGAACGAGGCGAGCGTGTTCTCCGGCGCCTCGCGGGGCGCCCCGCGGTGCCCGACGACGGCGACGCCGCCTTGCTTCGTTCGAAATAGCGCCATAGCCTCTCTCCGCCCCCGCTCCCAGCGGTGCGCAGGCGGGCGCTGCGCGCTACCCGGCCTCCGCCTGGCGCACCTCGCCATCGGCGAGCCGGGGCACCGCCCCGCAGCGGCCCACCCGGGCGCACCACGCGAGATCGGCCCCCAGGCCCGCACGGATGAGCGCCCGGCCCGACGCCGACTCCCGCAGCGCCTCCTCGATCCTCCCCTCGTGGCGCCGGTAGACCTCCTGGGCCTTCCGCGCCGCCGCGGTGAGCGCCGCGTCCGGGACCAGCGCCGTCAGCCGGACGGCATACATGCCGGCGCAGACCGTATCGTCCAGCACGGGCGCGCCCTCGCGGCCCACGGCGGCCAGGAGCACGTCGCCGCCCCGGCGCGCGAGGTACTCGGCGACGGCCGGCAGGTTGACGAAGGCGCCCACGAGGCACTCCTTCGCGCTCCGGCAGGCGAGGATGGCCGCCGCGCCATTGGTCGTCGTGAGCACGATGGTCTTGCCCCGAATGCGCTCGGGGGTGTACTCGGCAGGCGAGTTGCCGAGATCGAAGCCCGCGGGGGGCAGGCCGCCCCGCTCGCCGCCCA
This sequence comes from uncultured Dehalococcoidia bacterium, assembly GCA_964555685.1. Classification (GTDB taxonomy): domain Bacteria; phylum Chloroflexota; class Dehalococcoidia; order SHYB01; family SHYB01; genus CAZKTO01. The sequence continues at coordinate 7,111 of CAZKTO010000018.1, read as the reverse complement.
GGAGCGCCCCCTCGCCGGCGAGAGCTGCCTTGCAGGCCCGCGCCTCCTTCACCGTGGCGATGGGAAGGACGCGCCGCGCTTCGCTCTCGATGGCCTGGGCGACGGTCGAGGAGGCGCGCAGGGCATCGATGACCACCACCCGCCACGGGGCGAGATCGCGATCTGCCAGGCCCCCTGCGCAGGGCGCCACGTCGATCCTCATGGCGTGCTACCGTAGCGGCCCGTGCGCGCCGCGTCAACGGCCCCCTCTTTGACAGGCCGCGCCGGCGTTCGTATAGTCCCCTCCGTGGTCTGCCAGGAGGCGACGCGTGCCCAGGGCGCCGGTGAACGGCATCGAACTCTACTACGAGACGGAGGGCGAGGGCCCGGCCCTCGTCCTCTGCCACGGCGTGGGCGGCAACCACATGAGCTGGTGGCAGCAGGTGCCGGTCTTCGCACACCGCTTCCGCTGCGTCGCCATCGACCAGCGGGGCTTCGCCCAGTCCCACAACCCGCCGGGCGCGCCCGGGGCCGAGGCCTTCGCCGATGACCTGGCTGGCCTCCTGGACCACCTGGGCATCGAGCAGGCCTGGCTGGTGGGCCAGTCCATGGGCGGGCGCACGGTCCTCAACTTCGCCAAGCGCTTCCCGCAGCGCGTCCGCGCCATGGTCCTCTCGGCGACCCTGTCGAATATCCGCACACCGGAGATCGACCGGATGCGCCGGGAGGTCCGCGACCGGCTCGGCGCCGACCGGCTCCGCCACGCCCTGGCCGAGCGCGTGTGGACGGAGCGTCCGCATCTGGCCTACCTCTTCCAGCTCATCCGGTCGCGCAACCCCGCGCGCCCGCCCCGCTTCATGTGGCGCGACAACGCCCTCGGCACCACGCCGGAGGAGATCGCTCGCCTCGCTACCCCCACCCTCTTCATCGTGGGTGACGAGGACCGGATCTCGCCGCCCCACGCCGTCGAGGCGGCCTGCCGCCTCTTCCCCAACGCCAGGCTCGTGAAGGTGCCGGACTCCGGCCACTCGGTCTACTTCGAGCAGCCCGAGGCGTTCAACCGCGCCGTGCTGGAGTTTTTCAGAGCGGTGTGATGGGTCGTGCGCTTTGGGCGTCTAGCCTCTGATAAAACAGCTATTCGCTTCCTTGTGATGCAACAACGGTTAATTCCCCGCTAACCCCTCTTTTGCGCCTTCAAAAACGCCTTCACCGTCTCCTCAGTCGAATACTTGTAGGAGAAGCCGGTCGCGCGCACGAACTTGCCGTTGGCCGCCACCCACGGGTAGGCGATGAAGTCGAGCCCCGCCGAGTGCGACTGCGATTGCAGCCGCAGCGCCCAGCTTGCATCCATCAGGCCCGCCAGCGCCCGGCGCGGCAGGGCGACCATGCGCCGCCCGGCGAGACGCGCCACGTCCGTGTAGCGCAGCAAGCCATCGCCGGCCGCGTTGTAGACGCCCGCCACGCCCCCCTCGATGACGCGCACGAGTATCGCGATCAGGTCCTCCTCGTGGAGGTACTGCATCTGCGGGTCGTGGTCCGCGACGCGCACCATCACCGGCTGGAAGACCTTGGCGCCGATGGCCCGCTCGCCGCCGGGCCCCAGCACCACGGCCCCGCGCAGGACCGTGACCTTGACGGCTGGGTTCGAGACGGCGAACTCGGTGAAGAGCCGGTCCGTGGCCGCCTTGTCGCGCGAGTACTGGAAGCGCTGGTTGGGCCGCAGGGGCGACTCCTCCGTCAGCGGGACCGGATTGTCCGGGTGGGCGCCGTAGGCCGCCGTGCTGCCCAGGTAGACCACGTGCTGCACGCCAGCCCGGAGGCACGCCTCGATGACGTTGCGGCTGCCGTCCACGTTGACGCGCCGCGCCTCCCGCTGGTCGCGCGTGGGCCGGACGATGAACGCCAGGTGCACGACGGTATCGACGCGCTCGCTGGCGAGGAGGCCGGCCAGGGGATCGGTGATGTCGCGCATGAAGAGGCGGAGCTTCGGCGGCTGCTCTCGGGGCATGCGCGCGTCGATGCCGGCCACGGTCTCCACATCTGGGTGGGCCGAAAGGCGTGCGAGGAGCTGGCTGCCGATGTATCCGGACACGCCGGTGATGGCGATACGCTGCATGGCGGGACCCGTGCGACGGAAGGGTATCAGAGGGGCCCCGCGGCGGCAACCGGCGGGGCGGCCGGGGCGGGGTCATTCGATTATTCTGGGAACGCCTTTCTGTCAAGAAAGGGTTCCCAGGACAACCGAACGACCCTGGGGAAGGTCCTTGAGCGGCTTGTCGCTCCCAGGAACCGGTGCTAGACTGATGGCCGCCAGGACGTTCGTCCGGACGACGAGCCGGCCACCGATAGGCGCAAGCCCGTCCCCGTAGCCGAGGTCACCCCTCCCATGGACCACTCGCGGGTCTCCGACCATCTCCGCCAGCAGGACCCGGCCATCGCCGACGCTATCCTCAAGGAAGAGGATCGCCAGCGCCGCAACATCGTCCTCATCGCCTCCGAGAACTACGCCAGCCGCGCCGTCCTCGAGACGATGGGCTCCCCGCTCACCAACAAGTACGCCGAGGGCTATCCGGGCAAGCGCTACTACGGCGGCTGCCAGTTCGTGGATATCGGCGAGCAGCTCGCCATCGACCGCGCCAAGCAGCTCTACGGCGCCGGCCACGCCAACGTCCAGCCCCACAGCGGCGCCCAGGCCAACATGGCCGCCTACTTCGCCCTCCTGGAGTACGGCGATACGGTCATGGGCATGAAGCTGGACCAGGGCGGCCACCTCACCCACGGCAGCCCCGTCAACTTCTCCGGCAGGATGTACCGCTTCGTCTCCTACGGCGTGGACCGGGAGACGGAGCTCCTGGACTACGACGAGATCGCCCGCCTGGCCAGGGAGCACCGGCCCAAGCTCATCGTCGCCGGGGCCACGGCCTACCCGCGCCAGATCGACTTCGCCCGCTTCCGCGCCATCGCCGACGAGGTGGGAGCGAAGCTGATGGTGGACATGGCCCATCCCGCCGGCATCATCGCCGCCGGGCTCCACCCCTCGCCGGTCCCCCACGCGGACGTGGTCACCTCCTCCACCCACAAGACCCTGCGCGGCCCCCGCGGCGGCCTGATCCTGTGCAAGAGCGAGCTGGCCAAGGCCATCGACTCGGGCGTCTTCCCCCGGGCCCAGGGCGGCCCCCTCATGCACGTCATCGCGGCCAAGGCGGTCGCCTTCGGCGAGGCGCTGCGTCCCTCCTTTCGCGAGTACCAGCAGGCGGTCATCGATAACGCCCGGACGCTCGCCGCCGAGCTCAAGCAACGCGGCCTGCGCATCGTCTCCGGCGGCACGGACACGCACCTGATGCTGGTGGACCTGACGCCCGCGGGCGTCACGGGCCAGGAGGCGGAGGACACCCTGGAATCGGTGCGCATCACGGTGAACAAGAACGCCATCCCCTTCGACCCGCGGCCGCCGCGCGTCACCAGCGGTCTGCGCCTGGGCACACCGGCCGTGACCTCCCGTGGGTTCGGACGGGCGGAGATGATCAAGACCGCCGAGCTCATCACCACCGCCCTCGCCCGCCGGAACGACGCTGCCGCCCTCGCCGGTGTACGGGAGGAGGCCGAGGCCATGGCGTGCGGCTTTCCGGTCCCCGGCCTCGACTCATGAATCCGCTGGCCCGCCGCAGGCGGGCGGCATGGTATACTGTCCGCTGTTGCCCTGAACGGTTGCAGGAGGACTGAACCCTGTTGCGCGACTATGAGCTGATGATGCTGGTGAGCCCGCAGGTCCCGGATGAAGAGGTCTCGGGCGTCGTGGACCGAGTGACCCAGTTCGTGACCGGCCACGGGGGCCAGATGGCCGGTGTGAACCCGTGGGGCCGGCGGCGCCTCGCCTACCATATCAAGAACTTCGAGGAGGCGAGCTACGTCCAGGCCAACCTCAAGCTCAAGCCGGAGCACGCGAAAGAGCTCGAGGCGAACCTCAACATTACCGAGGCCGTGATCCGGCATCTGTTGGTGAAGGTCGAGGCGTAAGTCGCGAGGGCGGGTCCGCACCCCGGCCTGTCGGGGTGCCCGGCCCCGACTCGTCGGGGGCGAAGGATGGTGGGGCTATGGCCGGTCTCAACAAGATCATGATTATCGGCAACGTGGGCACGGACCCGGAGATGCGGTACACGCCCAACGGGAAGCCAACCACGACCTTCCGGCTCGCCACCAGCCGGTCCTACACCACCTCCGCCGGCGAGCGCCGGGAGGAGACCGAGTGGTTCTCCGTCATCACGTGGGACAAGCTGGCGGAGCAGGTGAGCCAGTACCTGACCAAGGGGCGCAGGGCCTACGTCGAGGGGCGGCTGCACAGCAACAGGTGGGAGGGTCCCGACGGCGTCACGCGGTTCCGGAACGAGATCGTGGCCAACCAGGTCCTCTTCCTGGACCGCCAGCCCGTGGAGGGCGCCGCCGAGGAGGAGAGCGGGGCCGCCGAGCCGGCCGCCGCCGTGGACGCCGAGGAGCTTCCGTTCTAAATCCACTGATGCTTGCACGGACCCCGACGCGTCGGGGCCTGACCCGGAAGGACCACCATGGCAGAGAAGCGACAGACGAAGGCGACGAAAGAATCAGCAGGAGGCGCGCCGCCACCGGCCCCCCAGGCCGCGGCTCCGCCTCCACCACCGCCTTCGCCGCCCGCCGCCGCCGCGCCACCGGCCCCCGCGGTGTCAGCGCCCCAGGCCGCCGCTCCTCATGGCGGCGGCTACCGTGGCGGTGGGCCCAGCAGGGGCCCCCCGCGAAGTGGCGAGCGGCGCGGGCGCTCCCGCTTCATCCCCCGCCGCAAGGTCTGCTCCTTCTGCGTCGAGCACATCACCGCCATCGACTACAAGCGCGTCGATGGCCTGCGCCGCTACCTCTCCGAGCGCGGCAAGATCGAACCCCGGCGCAAGACCGGCACCTGCGCCAAGCACCAGCGCATGCTCACCCAGGCCCTCAAGCGCGCGCGGCACCTGGCCCTCCTGCCCTACACGCTCCAGCACGTCCTGGACTCGGGCATCGAGGTCGGCATTCACCGCAGCTACTGACGGGTCCGGCGGCCAGCGTCCACGGGAGCCATGCATCCGCCGCCGGCCGCGCTCCGTATCATCGGTATCCGGTCCTTGCTGAGGTCTAGCCGTGGCACAACGCCGCCGGTCCGGTCGCAGGCAGCCAGCCCGCCAGGCCGCGCCATCGCCGGTCTTTGATCCCGCCCAGGCGCGCCGCCGCCGCAAGCCGCCGGGCCCGCCCGTCATCGCCCGCGGCTACCTTATCCTGGCGGGCCTCTTCCTCGTCGCCGTCCTCGCCGGCGTCCTCGTCAACTACTGGGTCTCCGTCAAGAGCCCGGGCGACCAGCCCATCCTCCGCGTCAACAACCGGACCTTCTCCTGGAGCGAGTTCGTCTCCATCCTCAAGTCCCAGAAGCTGGGGTCGGAGGCCTTCGGCGGCTCGTTCAACGCCGGCGTCGCCCCCTATCAGCTCATGCAGACACTGGCCGAGAACGAGCTGGTCCGCCAGGCGGCTGTGCGCGAGGGCCTGCGCGTGACCGACGAGCTGGTCCGCGCCGAGATGACGAGCCGCCTCCTGCCCGACGCCTCGTCCGATCCGGCCGCCGATCAGACCCAGGTCCGCCGCGACTTCGACGTGGCCCTGAGCAACTACCTGGCCATCACGCAGCTCTCCTTCGGCCAGTACCGGGACATCGTCTACGCCGACCTGCTCCGCAACCAGCTCCGCGAGCGGCTGGGCGCCTCCATCCCGCAGGTGCAGCCCCAGGCCTTCGTCCACATCCTCCGGGTGCGAGACCTGCAGAAGATCGACGAGATCCAGAAGCGGCTCAAGAGCGGCGAGGACTTCTCCAGGGTGGCGCGCCAGCTCTCGGACGATGAGGAGACGCGGGACGAGGGCGGCCAGGTCGGCTGGGTCCCCCGGCTCGTCTATACCGAGTTCGACCAGATGCTCTTCGGCATCCCTGAGGGCGGCACCAGCGACCTTCTTCAGGCCCCCCAGGGCGTCTACATCGTCCGTCTGGTGGAGCGGCGGGACGACAAGGCCCGCCTCCAGGCCATCCTCCTCGAGGACGGCAAGACGGCCCGCACCGTCGCCGACCGCCTGGAGAAGGGCGCCGACTTCAGCGAGCTCGCCGCTCAGGCATCGAGCGACCCGGAGCTGCGAGCCAGGCGGGGCGACCTGGGCCTCGTGGGCATCGGCGACCGGGGCGGCATCTTCGACGGCATCATCCGCGGTATCCCGCCAAACGAGCCCAGCGACCCGCAGAGCACCGCCGATGGGACCGTCGTCCTCATGGTGACGGACCGGACGCAGGCCCTGGAGGTCGCGGAGAAGAACCTGGGGGTCCTCAAGACCAGGGCCCTCGAGGCGTGGCTGCGCCGGGAGTGGGACTCCAGCCGCGTCAACTACTGCCCCAAGAGCGACACCGACTGCTTCAGCAACGTCAAGGTGGACCGCGCCCTCGTCCAGGCCGGCGACGTCTCCCGGACCAAGTTCGAGCAGGCGGCCACGGCTACCGCCGTCGCCCGGACCCGCCCTCAGTCGCCCCTGGGGCGGTAACCTGGCGCGGGCGCCGTCCCGCGCGTACAATTGAGGCCGCGACGACGGTGTCACCATCGAGGCATCCCGCGGCTTGAACGACGACTCCGGCATGCGAGGGACGGTCCCGGCGAGACCCCGGGGGGTCCTCTTCGCCTATCGCGACCTCCTGCCCGTCACCGCCACCACACCCCTCATCACCTTGGGTGAGGGCGATACGCCGCTCGTCCGCTCCTCGTATCTCGAGGCCCGGCTCCGCTGCCGGGAGCTCTACTTCAAGCTCGAGGGGTGCAACCCCACGGGCTCGTTCAAGGACCGGGGCATGGTGGTGGCCGTGGCCAAGGCCGTCGAGGCCGGGAGCGACGCCATTATCTGCGCCTCCACGGGGAACACCAGCGCCTCCGCCGCCGCCTACGCGGCCCGGTGCGGCCTGCGCTGCATCGTCATCGTCCCCAAGGGCAGGATCGCCCTGGGCAAGATGGCCCAGGCCTTCGCCCATGGCGCCCGCGTGGTGGCCATCGATGGCAACTTCGACGACGCCCTGCACATCGTCCGGACCCTTTCGAAGGTCCGGCCC
>CAZKTO010000017.1:12537-46919 GCA_964555685.1 uncultured Dehalococcoidia bacterium | reverse complement strand
GTGGGGCTGCAATCCCTTCCCCCGTCTGCGGGGGAAGGTTAGGATGGGGGCGTGCGTAACCAAAGAGTACGTGAGCTGCGAAAAAACCTCACGGACGCCGAGCGTAAACTCTGAGCTCACCTCCGGCTCCGCCAGATCCAGGGCCACAAATTCCGCCGCCAGCACCCTATTGGGCCATATATCGTCGACTTCGTTTGTCTGGAACAACGCCTCGTCATCGAGGTGGACGGCAGCCAGCACATGGAGCGAGCATCTCAGGATGCTCGGCGGGATGCCTGGCTCGCATCCGTGGGATTCAGGGTGCTGCGATTCTGGGACAACCAAGTCCTTAACGAGATAGACGGTGTTGCGGAGGTGATCGCTAGGGTGCTAGGGGTGAGCGAGGACCCCCATCCTAGCCTTCCCCCGTCTACGGGGGAAGGAACGGAGACGCGCCCGTAATGGAGTTCTCCGACTAGCCCCTTGTACCCATACTCGAAGGACCCTGCCCCCACGTACGGCCTGCTGGCAGGCTCGCCCCCTGCGTGTGCTACGATGCGAGGACGCGCTATGAGAGAGGTCATCCGGGCCCGCGGACTGGTCAAACGCTACGGCGACCGCACCGCCGTGGCGGAGATCGATTTCTCCGTCGCCCAGGGCGAGTGCTTCGGCCTCCTGGGCTGCAACGGCGCCGGCAAGACCAGCACCATCCGCATGATCAGTTGCGTCTCGCCGGTGACGGCGGGCGAGCTCCTGGTGGAGGGGATGAGCGTCGAGCGGGCGCCGCGGGCCATCAAGGCCATCATCGGCGTGGTCCCCCAGGACGACAATCTGGACACGGACCTGAACGTCCTGGGCAACCTCCTGGCCCACGCCCGCTACTTTGGCCTGGGCAGAGCCGAGGCGCAGCGGCGCGCGCGGGAGGCTCTGGAGTTCATGGAGCTGGCCCACCGCGCCCAGAGCGCCATCGATACCCTCTCGGGTGGGATGCGCCGCCGCCTGCTCATCGCCCGCGCTCTGCTCAACCAGCCCAAGGTGCTGGTCCTGGACGAGCCGACGACGGGCCTGGACCCCCACGCTCGGCATCTCGTCTGGCAGCGGGTGCGGGAGCTCAAGCGTCAGGGCACCACCATGGTCCTCTCCACCCACTACATGGACGAGGCGACCCACCTGTGCGACCGCCTCGTCATCCTGGAGCAGGGCCGCATCCTGGATGGAGGTACGCCCCGGGAGCTCATCGCCCGGCACGTGGGCGGCGAGGTGGTGGAGCTGCGCCTGACTCCCTGGGACAAGGAGCGCGTCCTGCCCCTCCTGCGGGAGCTCGCGCCCCGCATCGCCGACGCGGGCGACTCGCTGCTGCTCCTGGGCGTCGACGGCCGCCTGCCGGACCTGGGCCTGGAGCACTCGGCCGTGATCCGCCGCCCGCCGAACCTGGAGGACGTCTTCCTGCTGCTGGCGGGGAAGGGGCTGGACACCGAATGATCTCCCTCGCCGTCAGGCCCTTCACCCATGTCTCCGCCCGGAGCTGGCGCGTCTGGCAGCGCCACCGCGACGTCTTCCTGTCGCTGTGGAGGACGGACGCCCTGCCCATCCTGGCCGAGCCGCTGGTCATCCTGAGCGTCATGGGGATCGGCGTGGGCCGCGTCGTCGACGATATCGAGGGTGGGAACTACATCGAGTTCATCGGGCCGGGCATCCTGGTGGGCTACACGATGTTCGCGCCGGCGTTCGAGAATAGCTGGGGCTCGTACGTGCGCATGGCCGTCCGCCGCACCTACGACGCCATCATCGTCACGCCGCTCAGCATCGAGGACGTGATCACCGGCGAGATCCTGTGGGGCACCACCCGGGCGCTCATCGTCGCCTCGGTGGTCCTGGTGATCCTGGCCGCCATCGGCGTCATCGAGTCGCCCCTGGCGCTCCTCGTGCTCCCCATGGCGGTGCTGGAGGGCTTCCTCTTCGCCTGCCTGGCCATGGCCTACACCGCCCGGGCGCCGTCCGTCCAGTCCTTCAACTACTTCTACTCCCTCTTCATCTACCCCATGTTCTTCCTGGGCGGCGCCTTCTTCCCGCTGGAGGAGCTGCCCGACGCGCTGGAGCGGTTCGCGTGGGTCCTGCCCCTCACGCCGGCGGTCCACCTGGTGCGCAACCTCGTCGCCGGCGACCTGGCGATCAGCATGCTCTGGGCGGCGCTGTACCTCGCGGGCCTGGCGCTCCTGTTCTACTATCTGGCGCTGGTGTGGATGCGTCACCGGCTGATCCGGTAGACCTCTCCCACCCCGACAAGCCCAGGCCCCTTCCAGAAAACTTTAGAGGTGGAGTAGCGAGGGGGTGGGCCCTCAGGGCCCACCCCCTCGCTACTCCACGCCTAAGGTTCTTTGGGAGGGTCTGGGAACACCTTTCTGTCAAGAAAGGGTTCCCAGGACAACCGAACGACCCTGCCGGCAAGCCGGGGTACCAGGCTGCGTCCCCACACCCGTGCTACACTGGGCTAGCCGCCCGCGACACTTGGCCACCTGAGGGCGTACGACCGATGGCCCCAGCACCACAACGGAACGCGCGCTCCTAAGAATCGCCCATGACCACGCTCCCGGACCTCCTGCGCAGGGGCGAGCCGGCCCACCCGGCCGTCGTCGTGCCCGGCGGGCGATCGGTCACCTACGCCGAGCTCGCCGAGCGGGTCGAGTCGCTGGCCGGGCGCCTAGCGGCCGCCGGCCTCGAGCCGGGCGATACCGTCTCCCTGGTCCTCGGCAACGACCTGTCGTTCCTCGAGACCTTTCTTGCCCTCACCCGCGCGGGCCTGACGGCGGCGCCCCTCAACCCGGTCTACACCGAGGACGAGTTCCGCTGGTACCTGGAGGCGGCGCCGGCGCGGGCCGTCGTCCTGCCCGATACCGAGACGCCCGCCGTCCGGGCCGCCGAGGCCCTGCGCATCCCCGTGATGCGCGTCACGCCCGGCTCGCGAGGACTCGTCCTCTCGCGAGAGGGGCGGAAGATGACGGGGGCCAGGCCACCCCCTGCGCCTTCGGGCGAGACTACGGCCCTCCTGCTCCACACCAGCGGCACCACCAGCCAGCCCAAGGCCGTCCCCCTCACCCACGCCAACATCGCCCTCTCCGCGCGCAACACCGTCCGCACCTACAACCTTGGCCCCGGCGACGCGGCGTTGGTCGTCATGCCCCTCTTCCACGTCCATGGCCTCATCGGTGTGGCCCTCTCGACCCTGGCCTCGGGCGGGACCGTCGTCCTGCCGCCGCGCTTCAGCGCCAGCGCCTTCTGGGAGACGGCCTCGGGCCACCGGTGCGCCTGGTACTCGGCCGTCCCGACGATCCACCAGGTCCTGCTCCTGCGCGCCGATCAAGACCGCGCGCCCAGGGGGACCTTCCGGTTCATCCGCTCGTGCAGCGCCGCTCTCTCGCCCGCGCTCCTTGAGCAGATGGAGGCGCGCTTCGGCTCGCCGGTGCTGGAGGCCTACGGCATGACGGAGGCGGCGCACCAGATCGCCTCGAACCCGCTCCCGCCCGGCGAGCGGCGGCCCGGCACCGTCGGACCCGGCACCGGCGTCGAGACGGGTGTGATGGACGAGGCGGGACGCCTCCTCCCCCAGGGCGCGACGGGCGAGGTGGTGCTCCGCGGGCCCAGCGTCACATCCGGCTATCGAGACAACCCGGACGCCAACCGGTCCTCGTTCGCCGGCGGCTGGTTCCGCACCGGCGACCAGGGCCTCATCGAGCCCGGCGGCTACGTGCGCCTGACGGGCCGCATCAAGGAGCTCATCAACCGCGGCGGCGAGAAGGTCTCGCCCCTGGAGATCGACGCGGTGCTGGCGCGGCACCCCGCCGTCGCCGAGGCGGTGTCGTTCGGCGTTCCCGACGCCAAGTACGGCGAGGAGGTCCACGCCGCCGTCGTCCTCAAGGGCGCGGCGACGGAGCGCGAGCTGCGCGACTTCTGCGCGGGCCACCTGGCCGGCTTCAAGGTGCCCAAAGTGATCCATGTCGTGGAGGCGCTGCCCAAGACGGCCACGGGCAAGATTCAGCGGCGGCAGCTGGCCGCGGCCTATGCGCCCAAGGAGTGAGCCGGCGCGGGCTCTCGAACTCCCCGAGGGTGTTCCAATGGCACACACTGAAGAGAAGGTTCTCACCAAGCACCCCGAGGGCAAACGCGGGGTCAACATCAGCCGGGCCAAGTACGACCTCGTCCGCGACTCGATGCTCCGGGCCTTGAAGGGCAGGGGGGAGCTGACCTACACGCAGCTTGCCGAGAGGGTGGAGCATGACGTGAAGGCCCGCTTCGATGGCTCGGTCCGATGGTACGTGGAGGCCGTGAAGCTGGACCTGGAGGCGCGGAGGGTGGTCCGGCGGGCGCCGAAGGGCAAGGCGGTGGTGTACCGGCTGGTGGGGTGAGGCTGACTGTGGGAGCGATGGGCGGCCCCACAAAGTTCTCGATGCCCACCAGCACCTTGGAGTCATATCGGGTGACGGACAGTGATCGGAGTGCGCTATACTGATTCTGTTCGTCCATCGGTGGCCGCCACAGGCTGTGGCGATCGCAACGTGGGGAGGGGCGTGGTATGACGACGAAAGAGACCCTCCGGCGAATTATCGAGAAGCTGAGCGAGGAAGAGGCTCAGGACCTCCTGGACTACCTCAACCTCCAGGCCGATCCGGACACCCTCAGCGAAGCGGAGCTGAAGGCGGTGCGGGAGGGACAGGCAGCCATCGCTCGAGGCGATTATGAACTCATCCCGAAATCCCATCCCCCTTGATGGAGGCGATAGCTGCGAGCCGCGAAGCAGGTGGGGGTGAAACCTAATCTGATGACCCGCATTTCGGGATAGCTTCATGGAAGTCCTGGACGCCCACCAGCACCTCGGAGTCATCGAGGACTTCATGCACACGCGCGGCGGGGAGACGCACGGCGACCCCGAGGCCACCGAGCGCCGCACCCGCGTCGAGGCTATGGACAGGAGCGGCATCCACCGCGCCATCCTCGGCCCCAGCTACCAGTACCTCATGCCCAGCGGCATCGCCGATACGCGCCGCCTGAACGACCGCATCGCCGCCTTCCGCGACCGCACCCCGGACCGCTTCCCCTTCGCCATCGGCGCCATCGAGCCGCGCCAGGGCGAGGCCGCCGTCGAGGAGGTCCGGCGCATCAAACAGGAGCTGGGCATGGTGGGCTTCATGGCCCACAGCCGCCTTCAGGGCTGCTACGTCGACTCGCCCTGGACGCGCCGCTGCGTGCGCCAGGCCGCGGACCTGGGCATGGTCCCCTTCGTCCACTCCCACCACGGCTCGCTCCTGGAGAGTCCCTGGCGCGTGGAGCGCCTGGCCCAGGAGTTCTCCGCGACGAGCTTTGTCATCCTGGACGGCCTGGCCGGCTACGAGGAGTCGGAGCTCTTCTACGACATCGTCAAGCGCCGCGATAATCTCCTCTTCGACACCGGCATGTGGGGCGGCGGGTCCAGCAAGCTCGTGGCGGCGGCGCGGGTCATCGGCGCCCATCGCCTCGTCTTCGGCTCCGGCCTCTACTCCTACCCCATGGGCTTCCGCCGCACCCAGGTCGTGGAGACCGTCCTCGAAACGCCCATCTCCGACGCCGACAAGGCGGGGGTCCTGGCCCTGAACCTGTACCGCGTCCTCGGCCAGGAGCCAATGGGGATACCGTGACCCCTCTCCCTCCTGTCCCTCTCCTGAAGGGAGAGGGACGATACCCCCTTCCTCTTTAGGGAAGGGGGTCAGGGGGTTAGGGCCTGCCCCCATGCTCCTTTGCGTCTTCGCCCCTCGGTGGTAGAATCTGCGGTGAACCGACGCGGCCCCGACGAGTCGTGGGACGCCTAAGGAGCGCACCATGAGCAAGTTCAACGTCATCTCCGCCGACTCGCACGTGGTCGAGGAGCCCGACCTCTGGGTCAAGCGCATGGACAAGCGCTTCCGGAGCCGCGCCCCCCACATGGTCAGCGGGAGCGACCAGGACGTCTTCTACTGCGAGGGGCAGCCGCCGGGCAACCTGGGCCTCCTGGGCTCCGCCGGGCGCAAGCCCGAGGAGCTGGGCGGCCTCAAGAAGTTCTCCGACAACCGCCGCGGCGGCTACGACCCCGAGGCGCGCCTCAAGGACATGAAGAACGATGGCGTCGAGGCCGAGGTCCTCTATCCCACCATCGGCTTCCGCATGTTCCGCCTCACCGATCCCGAGTTCCAGGCCGCCTGCTTCCAGGCCTACAACGACTGGCTGGCCGATCTCTGCAAGACCCACCCCGACCGGCTCAAGGGCCTGGCCCTCATCTCCCTCGCCGATATCGAGGGCGCCATCGGCGAACTCAAGCGCGGCCAGCAGATTGGCCTCTCCGGCGGCATGATCGCCATCTACCCGGAGGAGACCCGCCCCTACAGCGACCCGTACTACGAGCCCTTCTGGGCCGCCGCCGAAGCCCTGGGCATGCCCATCAGCCTGCACATCCTCACCGCCACCAACAAGGCGCCCTTCGAGACCTTCACCGTCGACTACGCATCCATCTCCAACTGGGCCCAGCGGTCGCTGGCGGCCATGATCTTCTCGGGCGTCTTCGAGCGGCACCCGCGTCTGCGCGTCGTCTGCGCCGAGGCCGATATCGGCTGGGTGGCGAACTTCCTTCAGCGCATCGACCACGCCATGCGCAAGCACGGCCCGCGCATGGGCCTCAAGCTCGCCCGCATGCCCGGCGAGTACTTCCGCCAGAGCGTCCGCGCCACCTTCATGTCCGACCTGGCTGGCGTCCGCACCTGGGACCTTATCGGCCCCGAGTGCATCATGTGGTCCAGCGACTACCCGCACACCGATAGCACCTGGCCCAACTCCCAGCAGGTCATCAGCCGCGAGTTCGCCGGCGTCCCCGCCGAGGCGAAGCGCAAGATCCTCGCGGAGAACGCGGCCGCCCTCTACCATTTCAACTAAGGGGAGCGCGGCCCCATCCGGTCATGGCGAGGAGTCCTGACAGGTCGGGGCTCGCGGTGACGGATGGAGCGGACCGAGCGTGGCAGGTGGCGAGAGCAAACCAGCAGGGCGCCGCGCCCATCTCCGCCTGCGCCATCGTCGTGCGCGGCCGCGTGCAGGGCGTGAACTTCCGCAGCTTCGTCGCGGCGAAGGCGCGGGCCCTTGGGCTTGTCGGCTGGGTGCGCAACGCGCCCGATGGCGTCACCGTCGAGGCCTACGCCGAGGGTGAGCGCCGCGCCCTTGAGGAGCTGGCGCGGCGGATGCGCGAAGGGCCGTCCCTTGCTCGCGTGGACTCGGTGGAGGTCTCGTGGCGGGAGCCCCGCGGCGGCGCCCAGGGCTTCGCCATCGAGTGGTAGCCTCAGAGGCTGTGATTTTTCCTTCGTAGGGGCAACCCCCCGTGGTTGCCCCAGATGGGCGGGCACCCTTCGGCTTCGCTCAGGGCAGGCTCCGGCCCGCCCCTACGGGCGATTTGTTCACAGCCTCTCAGGCCCGGCGCAGGCCGTAGAAGGCGTCGTGGTCCAGGATGCGGATGAGGGTCTCCGGCCGCACGGACCGCGCGTCGCGGATGCCGATCCCCCGCTCCGCCAACTCGTGGCTGATCTGCTCCACATCCATCGGCTTGTTCTGGTGAACCAGCAGGAGCCGGAAGACGGCCTCCAGCATCGGCGACTCCGGGCTGACGAACCCCTCGATCTTGGCCAGGTCGGCCATGGAGACCGCCTTCTTGCGCCGCTTGGGCGCCTTCTCGTCCGCAGCCGGGGGGGCGCCGACCCGGCTCTCGATCATGTGCTGGAGGGAGCGCCCGCTCTGCTCGAGCCAGGCCTCGTCGATGTGGTAGCTCGGCAACGGCTGGCTGTCCTGGGGCTCCATTGGGTCGGCGTTGGCCTGGCGGGTGGTCATGGGAGAGCTCCTCTGGGGGAAGATGGGGCGGTCAGGCCTGCTCCTCGGTCCAATCGAGCATGATGACGTCCACCGTCTCGCCGGCGCGCTTGACGGGCGCGTCCTCGGGGCAGATGGCGAGCCCGTTGGCCTTGGCGAGCGAGGTGAGGATCCCCGAGCCCTGGGGGCCCGTCAGGCGCGCATAGTAGGCGTCGCCGCGCTTGGTCACCCAGGCTCTCGCGTAGACGCGCCGCTCGTCGGTGTTCTCGATATCGTCCTCGAGGACGGCGCGGATACGGGGCCTGGCCAGGGCGCGCCGGCCCAGCATCTTGAGGATCGCCGGGCGGCCGAAGGTCTCGAACGCGACCATGGCGCTCACGGGGTTGCCGGGCAGGCCCAGGTGGGGGACGCGGCGCACCGTCCCATCGGCGCGCGGGGCCGAGAGGACGCCGAAGGCCAGCGGCTTGGCGGGCTTCATGCGCACCGTCCAGAACGCGATCTCCCCCTGCTGCATGAGCACGTCTTTCACGATATCGTAGTCGCCGCGGGAGATGCCGGCCGTCGTCACCAGCATGTCGGCATCGAGGCCGGCGCGGATCTTGGCCTCCAGGTCCGGCAGGTTGTCCCGGGCGATGCCCAGCAGCCGCGGGACGCCCCCGCACCGAAGGACCGATGCGGCGATGCTGTAACCGTTGCTGTTGTAGATCTTGCCGGGCGGCAGCGGCTCCGTGGGCTCGACGAGCTCATCGCCCGTGGCCACGATGGCGACGACGGGCCTGCGGACGACCCGGACCCTGGGCCGGCCCAGGGACGCGAGCACGCCGATCTCGGCGGGCCGGAGCACGGAGCCCCGTTCCAGGACCAGCTCGCCCTTCCGGATGTCCTCCCCCTGGGGCCGCACGTTGGCGCCGGCCGGCACGGGGGCCAGGACGGCGATCTCCCTCCCCGGCGCTGCTCCCCGGCGGACCCGGTCCAGCTCGTCCGTCTCCTCGAAAGGCACGACGGCGTCGGCGCCGGGCGGGATCAGGGCGCCCGTCATGATGCGGACGGCGGCGCCAGGAGCGACGGCCTGCCGCGGCACATCGCCCGCGGCGACCTGCCCCGCGACGGTGAGCCGGACGGGGTTCGTCCGGGAAGCGCCACGGACACTGGCCGCCTGCACGGCGTAGCCGTCCATGGACGAGTTGGGATGCGGCGGAACGTCGAACCCTGCACGAACGTCCTCGGCCAGCGTCTGTCCCAGGGCGTCCAGGACAGGGCGCTCCTCGGCCTCCAGCTCGTGGACGTAGCTCAGGACCTGGCCGAGGGCCTCTTCAACGGAGAGCCACGCCGGCATCTTGGGCATGCCGCGATGGGCGTGGCGGTCGTGGCGGTGGGCGTGGGTGTGGGGGCGGGCTTCCGGCATCGTAGGGCACGACCGAAGTCGCCCGTCCATTCTATGCGACAGGGTGCGGCAGCGTCAACAGAAGCGAGGGAAGATCCAGGGTTGTTCGGTTGTCCTGGGAACCCTTTCTTGACAGAAAGGTGTTCCCAGAATAATCGAATGGCCCTGAGGGAAGACCCTGCCGGCTCCCGAACTTTCCTTGCGCAGGCGGGTGGCCGTTGATACACTCCGGCGGCGTGCCATGAACCGAGCGCCACCGACATCAGGCCCTGCAGGTCACCCAGACGGACCGCCCAACGGTCTCGCCGCCCTGCAACAGCTCCAGGGCCTCAAGCTGTACGGCACCATCGGCGGCGTGCTTCTGGGCATGCTGCTGGCCGCCCTCGATCAGACCATCGTCTCGACGGCGCTGCCGCGCATCGTCTCCGACCTGGGCGGCCTGGACAAGCTCGCCTGGGTGGTCACCGCCTACATGCTGACCAGCACCGCCGGCGTGCCCATCTGGGGCAAGCTCTCGGACATCTTCGGGCGCCGGTGGTTCTATATCGCCGGCATGGTCATCTTCATGGCCGGGTCGGCGCTCACGGGCGCGGCCCAGAACATGGAGCAGCTCATCGCCTACCGCGGGCTCCAGGGCATCGGCGGAGGCATGATGTTTGGCCTCTCCTTCGCCATCGTCAGCGACCTCTTTCCGCCCAGGGAGCGCGGCAAGTGGCAGGGCCTCTTCGGGGCCGTCTTCGCCATGGCCAGCATCGTGGGCCCGCTGGCCGGCGGCACCCTCACCGATCATGCCTCGTGGCGCTGGGCCTTCTTCGTGAACCTGCCCATCGGCTTCCTCGCCCTGGCCATCATCTGGCCCTCGATGCCCTCGGTCCGGCCCAGCCGGGCCAGGCCCATCATCGACTGGCTGGGCGTCGCCGCCCTCCTCGCCTGCATCGTCCCGATGCTCCTGGCCCTCTCCCTGGGCGGCCGCGCGTACGCCTGGGACTCGGGCCTGGTCATGGGCCTGCTCATCGTCTCCGCCGTCATGCTGGCCGCCTTCGTCGCCGCCGAGACCCGGGCCAAGGACCCGCTGCTGCCCCTTGCGCTCTTCAAAAACCCCATCTTCACCGTCTCGATGCTCAGCGTCTTCGTAACGGGCGTGGGGATGTTCGGCTCCATCATCTTCGTTCCGCTCTTCGTCCAGGGGGTCATCGGAGAGTCGGCCACCAACTCCGGCGTCGTCCTCACGCCGATGATGCTGAGCGTCGTCGCCGGGAGCATGGTGAGCGGTCAGATCATCGCCCGCACCGGCCGCTACCGCTTCCTGGCCATCCTGGGCCCGGTCCTCATGTCCGGCGGGATGTACCTCCTGACGCGGATCGATGTCGATACCTCCCGCGCCATCGTGGTGCGGGACATGGCCCTCGTCGGCGCCGGCCTGGGCATCACCTTCCCCCTCTTCCTCATCGCCGTCCAGAACGCCTTCCCGCACCAGGTCCTGGGGGTCGTCACGTCGTCCGTCCAGTTCTTCCGCAGCATCGGCGGGACCCTGGGTGTGGCCATCCTGGGCAGCATCCTGAACACACGCCTGTCCGACGCGCTGGACAAGAACCTGCCGGCCGAGGTCACCCAACGCCTTCCGGCGCAGGTGGCGGAGGGCCTCGCCTCGCCCAACGCCCTGGGGAGCCCCGAGGCGCTGGACCGCCTCCGCGCGCAGTTCGAGGCCCTGGGGCCCGACGGCGGGAGGCTCTTCGAGACTTGGCACACGGCGGCGCGGACGGGCCTGGCCGACGCCATCGCCTTCTGCTTCGTCATCGCGTTCGGCTTCGTGGCGGCGGCGGTGGCCATCGGCCCCTTCCTGCGCGAAATCAAGCTGCGGACGTCCTACAGCGAGCCGGTGGAGGGGGCGCCCGGCACGGCGCGCGCTCATCCCGAGGCGCCGGCCACGCCCGGGCCAGCGGAGGGACCGATCTCCTGAGACTCAAGGGCAAGACGGCCGTCGTCACTGGGGCCAGCCGCGGCATCGGCAAGGTCATCGCCAAGGCCTACGCCAACGAGGGGGCGCGGGTCGTCGTGACGGCCCGCACGGAGCGCCAGGAGGACTCCAGGATCCCCGGCACCATCCACGACACCGTCCGGGAGATTCGGGCCGCCGGTGGTGAGGCCATGGCCGTCCGGTGCGATATCACGCAAGAGGCCGAGGTCGACGCCCTGGTGCGCCAGGCCATCGCGGCCCACGGCGCCATCGATATCTTGGTCAACAACGCGGGCGTCCGGGTTGACGATTTCGTGTGGCTGGTGCCGCTCAAGCGCTGGGAGCTCCTCTTCCGCGTCAACTTCTGGGGGCCGGTCTACGCCTGCCGCGCCATCGTTCCCCACATGATCGAGCGGCGCCGCGGCAGCATCATCAATATCACGTCCCACGGCGCCACCGGCCGGACGCCCAAGAACACCATCTACGGCACCACCAAGGCCGCTCTGGACCGGCTCACTATTGGCCTGGCCGCGGAGGTCCAGGAGTACGGCATCGCGGTGAACTCGCTGGGGCCGGGCCTGGTGGTCACGGAGGGGGCGATCTGGTTCCACAAGCCGGGCTACGCCTTTCAGGGCTGGGACCCGCCCGAGATCGTCGCCGAGCCGGCCATCTTCCTCGCGCTCCAGGACGCCCAGGGCTACTCCGGCCACGTGGTCCACGCGCCTGACTACGGCAAGAGCTGGCCCTAGGCGAACCGGGCGTGCTGGCTGGGCTGGGCCTGCCGCGGCACCCCCCTCTCTCACGGGGAGAGGGAATGCGTGAACACTGTAGGGGCGGGTTTCAAACCCGCCCCTACGTCATCTCTCCGGCCCCACGTCGTCCCCGCAGCCAGCGCGGCGCGACGACGGCTCCGGCGGCGGCGATGACGACCATCACAAAGACGGGAAGCAGATCGTCCTCGGCGAGCTTCGCGCCGGCCCCGGACCCGATGATGGCGGCCAGGACCGCCGCCCCGATGATGCTGCCGCTGTAGCGGCCCATGGAGTAGACCCCGCTCGCCATGCCCGCGTCCTTCTCGTCCACGGCCTCGACGGCGGACGTTTGGATGGCGGGCATCTGGAGCGCCATCCCAACGCCGACGACGACCAGCAGGCCCTCGATGACGCCCCGGCTCCAGCCGGCGTCGAGCGCGAGGAACGGCGCTAGCCCCGCCAGGATCAGCACGCCGCCGATCATCGCCGGTCGCCGGCGCCCCCACCGGTCGGCCAGCCGGCCTCCCACTGGCGCGAGGAGCACCACGGGCAGCGTCCAGGCCCCCAGGACCAGGCCCACCTCGGAGGCCTCGAGCCCCTGCAGGTCTTGCAGGAAGAGTGGCAGGACCAGCAGCACGGCGTACATGGCCAGGTTGGAGCAGAAGATGGTGGCCGTCGCCGCCGCGAAGGCTGGGCGCCGCAGCAGCTCGAAGCTGACGAGGGGCTCGCGCTCCTGGCGCTCGGTGTGGATGAAGAGCGCCCCCATGACCAGGGCGGCGCAGGTGAGCCCAAAGATCTTCCACTCGTCGTGATCGCCGATGGCCGAGGCGACGAGGGCGAGGGCGGTGAGTGTCCCCGCGAGGAGCGCCGCCCCTCGGAAGTCGAACCGGCCCGCCGCGCGGGGAACGCTGACCTTGGGGATGGAGCGGAAGGCCAGGAGGAGCGCCAGGGCCACCACCGGCAGATTGAACCAGAACATGGCTTGCCAGCCGCCCAGAGCGATCAAGGCGCCGCCCACGGGCGGGCCGATGGCGGCCGCCAGTCCCGCGGAGGCCCCCACGATGCCGAAGGCGGCGGCCCGGCGCCGCTCGGGCACCTCGCCCCGCAGGAGCGCCGCGCCGTTGGGGAGGGCCGTCGCGCTGGTGAGCGCCATGCCCACCCGCATGACGATGAGCGTGGGCAGGTTGGGGGCCAGGGCCGCGCCGACGGTCACGCCCGCGAAGGCGGCCAGCGCCCCGAGGAACAGGCCCCGGCGGCCAAAGAGGTCGCCCAGCTTGCCGGCGATGGGCTGGGTGACGGCCATGGCGATGAGATAGCCGACGACGATCCAGCCCGCGTCCCGCACGCCCACGCCGAAGGCGTCGCTGATGTCCGGCAGCGCCACCGCCACCATCGTCGAGTTGAGGGGCGCCAGCGTGGTGCCCAGGGCCACGGCGGCCAGCAGCCCCCGCTGCGACCGTTCCCCCGTGGCGACGGCCGTGCCGCCCGCAACCGTCTCGCCCGCTCTCGACGTCATCGCTGCTGCATGCTCGCTGGACAGAGGCGCGGGGGGTGTCCTGCCTGCGCCTCGGATGGGGAGACGGGCCCGTTTTGAGCCCAAACGCACCCAGTATACGCGCCCCGCCGGTGGCGAACCAGGGCACGGGCCGGCCTAACCAGGGCCCTTCGATTATTCTGGGAACACCTTTCTGTCAAGAAAGGGTTCCCAGGACAATCGAATGACCCTGAGAGGTCTACCGCCCGCCTTGACATCGCTCCGGCCCCTTTCTACAGTAGCCAGTGCCCGTCAGCGCCCGCGCCGACTCCCGTTCGCTGCCAAGGCGAGCATGTGCGGCGAGGACAGAACGAACATGCTTGGCCCCCGGCACTGCCGGGCCAGGAGGCGCGCATGGGGATCTTGGAAGGGAAGGCCGTGGTCATCACGGGCGCGGCGGGACGCCTGGGCGCCGTCTACGCCCGGATGATGGCCAAGGAGGGGGCCTGCCTCCTGGTCAACGACATCGACGCTCAGGGCGTCGAGCGGGTCGCGGCCGATGTGCGAGCCGCCGGAGGCAAGGCCGTCGCCAACACCGAGAGCGTCACGACGTTCCAGTCCGCCGGCCGCATCATTGACGCCTGCATGGACTCCTTCGGCCGCATCGACTGCCTGGTCAACAACGCCCACCAGTTCCGTCGCTCGCCCATCTGGGAGATGCCGGAGGAGGCCCTCGATCTCACCCTGACGGTGCACCTGAAGGGGCACTTCGCCTGCACCCATCACGCGGCGAAGCGCATGGTCAAGCAGCGGAGCGGCAGCATCGTCACCGTCACGTCCCGAGCCCTTCACGGCATGCCGGCCAGCTCTCCCTACGCCACGGTCAAGGCGGGCATCCTGGGCGCGACCTGGTCGTGGGCCCTGGAGCTGGCCGAATACGGCGTGCGCGTGAACTGCGTGAGCCCGGCGGCCGTCCGGCCAGGCGAGTTCGAGACGACGATGCGCGTGACCTGGTACACCGAGTTCAAGATCGAGAAGGGGGGCCACTACCACGCGCAGCCCACGCCCGACACCGTCGCGCCGCTGGTCGTCTACCTGGCCAGCGACGAGAGCCGCCACGTGACGGGCCAGGTCATCTTCCTGGCGGGCGACACGCTGGCCCTCATGGACCAGCCCCAGTACCGGTTCGCCTATCGGCCCGGTGGCTGGACGGTCAAAGACGTCGCGGAGGCCTTGGGATCGACCTTCCGGGCGAACCTGGCGATGCCGGGCCAGGGCGAGCCGGTCTATCGCTGGCGGGACGGCGTGGGGCCAAAGCAATAACATAGGGGCGGGTTTCAAACCCGCCCCTACAGTGTTCACATATTCCCTCTCCTCGTGGGAGAGAGCCTGCCCTGAGCCGAAGCCGCGAGCGAAGCGTGGCGGTCAGCCGAAGGGGCCAGGCAGAGGTCGCCTACTCTTTGATCCCGTAGAGCTTCGCCGGGTTCTCCCACATCAGCTTGCGCTTCGTCTTCTCGGAGACCGGCAGCTTGAGCGTGTCCTCGATGGCATGGACGTAGCCCCGGCCTTCCAGGTGGCCGAAGTCGGTGGCCGTGGTGAAGTTGTCGTCGCCCATGTAGCGGACGCACATCTCGACGCCCGGATCGTCCGGGTCCGCGGAGATGTAGCACTGGCGCTTGAAGTACTCGATGGTGGGCATGGTGAGCCCGGGCAGGGGCAGGCCCCGGCTGCCGCCCGCGATCCCGGCCATCATCCGGTCGACCCAGAAGGGCACCCAGCCGGCGCCCGACTCCAGGTGCACGATCCGCAGCCTGGGGTGCCGCTCCAGCACGCCGCCGGCGATGAGCGAGAGGCTGGCGATCATGTTGCCCACCGTAAAGGCGGCGATCGGCCGGCCGATGGACCAGTCCTTGAAGTAGTTGGTCCCCACCTGACCTCGAGTGGTGCCGGCGCCCACGTGCACGCCCAGGGGCACATCCAGGTCCTCCAGCGTCGACCAGAGCGGGTCCAGGAAGGGGTCATGGAGCGGGTGGTCGTCCACGGGCTCGGGGTTGATGGTGATAGCCACGAAGCCCAGCTTTTCGATGCAGCGCCGCGCCTCCCGGGAGGCCTCGATCGGGTCTCGCATGTCCACCGATCCGACGCCCAGGATCCCCGGCCCGCAGGCCTGCACATGGTCGTGGAGCCAGTTGTTGTAGGCGCGCCGGTAGGCGGCGGCCGTCTCCGCGCTCAAGCCGTTGATGGCCGTGATGTAGAGCCCCACGGTGGGATAGAGGACCATGTAGTCGATGCCGGTGCGCTTGAGGGCCGTTCGGTAGCATTCGGGCGAGAAGCCCTTCTTCGCGTACTCGGTATAGGCCACATCGGTGCCCGGGACGACGTGACCACGGCCCGTGGGAAAGTTGGGCATCACGGGGTTATTCGGCGCGTGGATCTCCAGGTGGAAGGTGGGCGGGTCGTTCTCGTACCCGGCGAAGTGCCGGGGCATCTCCGAGCGGAACCTCGGCTCCAGGTACCGCTCCCACATATCCGCCGGCTCCAGGACGTGGGCGTCGCTATCGATGTACTTGTGCCCTTTATACATAGAAGTCCTCCTCCAAGAGCGCGAGCTCCCCTGGCGCTATCGGGGCCCGCCTAGCTGAGATTATAAAGCCTCGCCGCGTTTTCGCCCAGATAGAGCCGCTTCTGGTGCGGCGTCAGGTCCTCCCGGGCCAGCACGTGCGGCACGCTCCCAGGGAATTTCGCGTCGTAGTGCCAGTAGTCCGAGATATAGACGACGCGCTCGGCGCCGATCTGGTCCATCACGTACGGGATGCCGTGCTCCTCCGGGTCGGCCGAGATGAAGAAGCGGTCGCTGCGGACGCGGTCGCTGGGCCTGCCCTGGATGGCCACCTGGGCGCCCATCATCTCCACGTGCTCGTCCATGCGCTGGGCCAGGTACGGCAGCCAGCCGGCGCCGCCCTCCATGAACCCCACCTTGAGTCTGGGGAACCGGTCCATCACCCCCTCGCAGACGATGGAGGCGACGGCGTGCATCATCTCGGTGGGGAAGCCCAGGAGGTTGCCGAAGAAGAACTTGCCGTAGCGGCCGGCGCCCGCGGGCATCAGGTTGTGCAGCCCCACGACGGCGTGGACGCACAGGGGGACGCCCTGCCGCTCGATCTCGGCGTAGATGGGCAGGAACTCCTCGCTGGAGAGGGGCCGCTCCCGGACGTGGGTGGGGACGGCGACGCCCGCGAGCCCCAGCTCCTGGACGGCGCGCCGGATCTCGATTGTGGCCTCGGCGGGCGACTGGAACGGGACGACGGCCACCCCTTTCAGGCGCTCTGGGTACGCGCGGCAGTAGCGCGAGAGCCAGTTGTTGAAGGCGCGCGAGATGGCGAGGGCCAGGCCCGCGTCGTCCATGCCGCTCACGGCCAGCGCTATCGTTCCGCCGAAGCTGACGGAAACGTCGATGCCGTCCATGTCCATGTCGCGGATGCGCTGGCCGGGCTCCCACATGCCGGAGTGCGTCTCCTGGACGGCGAAGGGCTCGGGCTTGCCCTTGACGGCGCGGCCTCTGGGCCATGGCTTGGCCCAGATCTTGCCGTCCATGAAGACGCGCCCGCCGCCGGTGTTGAAGTCCAGGTACCGGGGCGCCAGGCGCTGGTACGCCGGCTCCAGCTCGCGCTCCCAGTCGACGGCGCCGGGCATCGACTCCATCACGTGCCCGTCGGCGTCGATGACGGGGCTCTTGCGGGGCATGAGGCACCTCTGGAGTGTGGCGCCAGTGTAGCAGAGGGGACCGTTGCCCAACAATCCGCCGCGCGGCGGGGTGACGTCAAGGGGTCTTGCGCACAGAGGCCGCCGAGTATGTGCGCCCCGCGCCGCCTTTGACACCCGCCCCGTCCCAGGCTATCCTTCGCCCACTCTATCCGCGGGCCCTCGATCTACGGAGGCGCCGGCCCCGACGAGTCGGGGAGCCTGCGACAGCGCCGGGAGGCCGCCCCTTGCAGCAGACCGAATTTCCCGTCCGATGGGAGACCGAGGAGGAGGCCAGTCTTACCTGGGCGTGGGACCGCGTCCACTGCCCCAAGCCCTTCTCCCCCATGACCGCATCGGTCTTCCCGGCCGTCGTCTCGGCGGCGGTCAGCGAGGTGACGGCTGCCATGGGCAACCCGGCGCAACACCGGGCCAAGGTCATCAACGGCTATCTCTATGGCGCCTCCGTCCCCCCCGACCTGTCGGGGCCGGCGCACCCCGACAGGTCGGGGCCGCCCCAGGGCGTGCCGCAGCTCGTTCAGGACCTGCCCCGGCGCTGGCGCGAGGAGTTCGAGCCGGAGCTGGTGCGCGACCTCGCCCGCATGCGCGCCATGGACCTGGCGGCGCTCCCGACGGCCGGCCTCCTGAGCCACCTGGATGAGGCCCTGGCGCTCCACCGGCGGCACTGGGTCATCCACATGCGCACCGTCTTCCCCGTCTTCGCCGCGGGAGGGATGCTGGCCGGTCTCTACGCCGAGATCACCGGCTCTCGGGACGAGGCGGAGCCCTACACGCTCTTGCAGGGGTTCGACAACAAGACCCTGGAGTGCGACCGCGCGCTGCGCGATCTGGCCGAGAGCGCCCGGGGCGAGGCCCCCGTCGCCGCCGCACTGGCGCTGGACGAGGCGGGCTCGGTGCGGCGCGCCCTGGCGGGGAGCGCGGACGGGACTGCCTTCCTCGGGCGGCTCGATGCGTTCCTGGACCGCTACGGCCACCGGGCCTCCGCCGGCGATGACTACGCCGATCCCACCTGGCGAGAGGACGTGTCCTTTGTGCTGGCCATGGTCCGGAATATCCTCGCGAGTCCGCCCGTGGACGTCGCGGCGCGCCAGCGGGAGCTGGAGCGGGAGCGCGAGGCCCTCGTCGCCCAGGCGCTGGCGAAGGCCGGCGACGGCCAGCGGCGGGAGGCGTTCCTGGGGGTCCTGCGCCAGGCTCAGGCCGTCTGGCCCCTGCGCGAGACCCACGCCTTCTACATCGACCAGGCGAGCATGGCCATGGTGCGCCGCGTCCTCGTCGAGATGGGTCAACGGCTGGCCCAGGCCGGCTGCATCGAGGGCGCGCAGGACGTCTTCTATCTGACGCTGGACGAGGCGCGGCGGGCCGTGGAGGCGCCTTGCGACCTCCGCGCCGCCGTGCGGGAGGCGCGCTCGCGGAACCAGGCGTGGGCCGCCCTCGACCCGCCGCCCTTCGTGGGCGCGCCTCCGTCCCTCCACGCGGCGCCCCGGGACCCGGAGATCATCAAGTTTGTGGGCCGGCCCGTCCCGCGGCCCGAGGCGGGGGCCCGTACCCTCCGCGGCGCCGGCGCATCGGCGGGCGTGGCCCGCGGCCGGGCCCGCATCGCCCGGTCGCCCCAGGAGCTGTCCCGCCTGCGCCCAGGCGATATCCTCGTCTGCTCCAGCACCACTCCAGCCTGGACGCCGGCCTTTGGTGTCATCGCCGGCCTGGTCACGGACTCGGGCGGCGTCCTGTGCCACGGGGCCATCGTCGCCCGGGAGTACCGGATCCCCGCTGTGGTCGGCGTGGGCTACGCGACCGCCCTCGTCCGCGACGGCGACCGCATCTCCATCGATGGCAAGGCCGGCACGGTGACGATCGGTTAGCCACCCATGGGCGGCGGCTACCCGCTGGTGGCCCGGGCCGCCGGGCGCTCCAGCGCGCCAAGCCAGCGCAGGCCGCGCCAGTACCTCCCGCGCCGGGTCCGGCCTCGCTCGAACCCCAGCGCTCGCAGCGCCCGCGCGAAGGCCGGCCGGCCCAGCCGCCGCTCGCCCCGCTGGACGCACCACGCGCGATAGGCCCCGAACAGCTCGGTGACGGGCAGGCACCCCTCGGGCTCCGGCGCGCACCGGGCGGTGAGGAAGGCGCGAATGGGCGCGGCGTCTGGGGCAGGCGCCTCCATGGCGCGCGGAGCCGTGGGCTGGGCGGGCCGCCCGCACATCGAGCACCGCCACTCGCCCTCGACGTACCAGATGCTGGCGGCGCACCGGCGGCACCGCCCGTCTATGACGATGGTTGCCCGGCTGGCATGGACCTGCACGCCCACGGCACTCCTCCGGCACGGGCCACGCCTCTCCGAGGGCGCGGCCCGGCCTCCGTTCGCACGCCAGCCTACGCGGGCTGTGTTACCGGCAGGTGACGCCCGTGTTACGACCGTGTAAACGCGCCCCCCCGTGTCGCATCCTCGTCCAGCGCATCGCGGCGGCTCGGGGTGTCCCCCGCGAGCTCGCGGGGCTGCTCCGAGCGGCGAACCTCTGAGTCGCAGTGGGTGCAGGCCCTCATCGGCGAGTGGTGTGCGCACCGTGGGTCCCGCCGCTGGCGGCGGCTATGCTCAGTGGAGCCTGTGAATTTTTCCTTCGCAGGGGCAACCCCCCGTGGTTGCCCCAGGATGGGCGGGCACGGGGGCCCGCCCCTGCTTGGGGGGCCGCCGGGCCAGGACACGATGCCAAGCTGGGTGCAACGCTTCAAGCTCGCGCGGCGGCCCCGCGCGGCGTGGCCCTCGGGCGGCGCTGGAGCCGCTGCGCGGCGCCGGCGGGAGCTGTCGAGGGCCTCCCAGGGCCTCCACGTGACCGACGAGGAGCTCTTCGCGGCCCTCGACCAGGTCATGGGGGAGACGGGGTCCAGCCCCAGCCCGTGGCCCGCCTCCTCCAGCGAGCCCGTCGACCTTGACGCCGGCGTGAGCCCCACCGGCGTCCGTCGCGCCTCCGACGACTGGCTGCGCCGCGGGCCCGCCTGCGGGAGCCCCGCCGAGATCGGCGAGCTCGCCCGCGGCTGGTCCGCGTTCCGAGGCTTCTCCCTCAACTGACGCCGAGCCTCCCGCTCGGGAGGCTCGCCGCGGTCCGGTGCGACAGAGCCTTGCATTAAACCTTAAACCGTTACCATCTCGTCATTGCGAGGCCCGATGATATCGGGCCGAAGCAACGACCGTTGAGACGGAGCGCTAACCTTTCCGCTCGTCAGGCGTTCTATAATTCACAATATGAGGCAGCCGGTCTCCGGCTTCCCATGGAGCAGCATGACGCAGACGCCGTTGGCGGAGTCCACGTTTGTGGGACCCGAGCTCAGCCGCCGCGATCTCCTCCTCCGGGCCGCGGCCCTGGGGCTCTCGGCCACGGCCTTGGCCGTGTTCGCCAAGGCGGTGGCGCAGGCCGCCCCCGCGTCCGAGGGGCGTGCGACCCCTGCATGGGGCCCCTTCGCCGAGCCCATCCCCTTCCCCAACACCGCCGAGGCCAGGATCGGGCATCTCCTGCGCCGCGCCGGCTTCGGCGCCAGCCGCGCCCAGCTCGACCGCGCCATCGGCATGGGCCTCCAGGCCACCATCGACGAGCTCATCGAGTACGGGCGGGTCGATGACAGCGCCCTCGAGCAGCGTCTGGCCGGCCTCACCTTCGAGTTCACCACCCCTCGGGACGTGGCCCGCTGGTGGACGGTCCGCATGGCCCACACCCAGCGCCCGTTGCAGGAGAAGATGACCCTCTTCTGGCATCAGCTCCTCACCAGCGGCGCCTCCAAGGTCGGGCGCGGCCCTTGGATGTACCAGCAGAACCGCCTCCTGCGCCAGCACGCCCTCGCCAACTACGATCTCCTCCTCAAGGCCATCTCCAAAGACCCGGCCATGCTCATCTGGCTGGACGGGCGCAATAGCCGCCGCGGCGCCCCCAACGAGAACTACGCCCGCGAGCTCATGGAGCTCTTCAGCATGGGGCCGGGCAACTACACCGAGACGGACGTCCGGGAGGCCGCCCGCGCCTTCACCGGCTGGGTCATCAGCCGGGAAGAGGAGGCCGGCATCTTCAACTCCCGGCAGCACGACACCGGCCCCAAGACCTTCCTGGGGCAGACGGGCGCCTTCACCGGCGACGACATCGTCGACATCATCCTGCGGCAGCCCGCGGCCCATCGTTTCATGGCCCGCCAGCTCTTCGAGTGGTTCGCCTATGACGGCCCCTCGGAGGAGACGGTGGCCCGCCTGGCCCAGGTCTTCCGCGAATCCAGCTACAGCATCAAGGCGGTGGTGCGAAGCATCTTCACGAGCCCCGAGTTCTACTCCGACCGCGCCTATCGCGCCAAGGTCAAGGGGCCGGTGGAGTTCGTCGTAGGGCTCTACCGCACCCTGGGACTCAACGCGGACCGGGCCAGCCTCCAGGACGCCGCCACCGTCATGGGCCAGACGCTCCTGGACCCGCCGGACGTCTCCGGGTGGCCTGGCGGCGAGGCCTGGTTCTCCAGCACGACGCTGCTGAGCCGCCTCAACTACGTCAACCGGATCGCCCGCCAGTACCGCGGCCAGCTTACCCGGGACTTGGGGAACAACCCTGCGACGCTCACCGGCCTGGCGCTCCTGCAGCGCATCGACGCCAGCACCGCGCTGCTCCTGGACGGCTACCTGCCGCCCACGGAGCTGCAGGTCCTGCGCGCCTTCGCCGCTGGGATGGCCGGAGCCGCCTCCATCCCCGCCCGGAACCGCGGCGTCGAAACGTTGAGCGCCGTGACCTACCTGCTGCTCGCCTCGCCGGACTACCAGCTCGCCTGACCGGCGGGAAAGGAGAACGCCATGCCGCTATCCCGCCGGGACTTCCTCAAATCGTCGGTGGCCATCGGGATCGGGACCGCCGCGCTGCCCGCCGTCTGGCAGCGCGCGGCCCGCGTGGCGGCGGCCGAGGGTCCGGGGCGCGGTCCCGGCGACAAGCGCATTCTGGTCGTCGTCCAGTTGGCCGGCGGCAACGATGGCCTCAACACCATCGTCCCCTACAGCAGCGGGCGCTACTACGACCTGCGGGGCGGCCTGGGCCTCCCGGCGGACACGCTCCTCAAGCTGAACGACGAGGTGGGTCTCCACCCGAGCCTCGCCCGTTTCAAGGAGCTATGGGACCAGGGGGCCCTCGCCATCGTGGAAGGCGTTGGATACCCCAGGCCCAACTTCTCCCACTTCGTCTCCATGGACATCTGGCGCTCCGCCGATCCGGACGGCCGCGTCCGCGATGGCTGGCTGGGCCGGGCCATGCGCGAGATGGGCACCCTCCCCACCGACTTCCGGGCCCTCGCCATCGGGAACCGTATGCCCAACGAGCTCAGCGCCGCCGGGGTCCCCGTCGCCATCCTGGAGAATATCAACGCCTACCGGGTCCAGACGGACCCGCTGGGCACGGACGTGGCGGCCATGCGGTCCGAGGCCCTTCTTCATCTGTACGCATCTTTCCCCCGTGGCGCCCCCTTCGCCGTCGCCATGGACAGCACCCTCGCCGCCGTCACCGCCAGCGCCGACGCCATGGACCGCGCCCACCGGGCCTACCGGCCCGCCGTCATCTACCCCAACACGCCGCTGGCTCGAGGGCTTCAGCTCCTCGCCGAGGCCATCGATGCCGACCTGGGGGTGCGCGTCGGCCACGTCTCCATCGGCGGCTTCGATACCCACGCGACCCAGATCCCAGCCCACGCGATCCTGCTCCAGTCCGTATCTGACGCCGTCCACGCCTTCTACCGCGATCTGCAGGCCCACGGCCGCGACCGCGACGTGCTCATCATGACCTGGTCCGAGTTCGGACGGCGGGCCCGCGCCAACGGCAGCGGCGGCACCGACCACGGCACCGCGGGGCCCCTTTTCGCCGTCGGCACACCCGTGCGCGGCGGCTTCTACGGCGAGCGTCCCAGCCTCACCACCTTGGATAGCGACAACTTTCGATTCACCACCGACTTCCGTTCCGTCTACGCCTCCATCATCGAGCTGTGGCTGGGCCTCTCGGCACGCGACGTCCTGGGCTCGAACCAGTTCCAGCCCTTGGGCTTCGTCTCCGCCTCCGGCGCGCCGGCCCCGGCGCCAACGCTGCGCCCTGACCAGATCCCCGTGTGGCCGCCGTTCCTGGGCCCCTTGGACATGGAGTAGCCGGCGGACCCTCATCTTTCTGCCGGCGCGGTCAGCGGCCTCCAGCGCGCGCCGCCACCCCAGACCCGTCGGAGGCTGCCGCCCCTGGCCGGGTGGACACCGCGCGGCGGGCTCTCTAGAATGCGCTCCATTGGGCCGGCGCATGGGGCGGACGCCCCGCTCCGGGGCGGGTGGGACCGGGCCCCGACGAGTCGGCGGCAAAGGAGCGCGCCATGAAGATCGAATACGGACTCACCATGGCGGGCCTTCAGGGCGTCCCGGAGGAGGCCCGGCGCGCCGAGGCCCTGGGCTACGACGGCGTCATCACCGGCGAGATCACCTCTGATCCCCTGTTCAAGATCGTGCTGGCGGCCGAGCACACCCGGCGGGTGACCCTCGGCACCTCCGTGCTCATCGCCTTTCCGCGCAGCCCCATGGTCGTGGCCTATCAGGCCTGGGAGCTCCAGGCCTTCTCGGGCGGCCGCCTCCTGCTGGGCATCGGCACCCAGGTCAAGGGGCACATCCAGCGCCGGTTCAGCACGACCTGGGACTCGCCGGGGCCGCGACTGCGCGAGTACATCCTCGCCCTGCGCGCCATCTGGGACTGCTGGCAGAGCGGCGCCAAGCTCAACTTCACCGGCGACTTCTATCGCTTCACCCTCATGACGCCGTTCTTCACCCCCAAGCCTATCGATCATCCGCGTATCCCCATCTACATCTCCGCCATCAACCCCTACAACTGCCGCGTAGCCGGCGAGCTCTGCGATGGCATCCGCATGCACGGCCTCAACACCCCCAAGTACACCCGCGAGGTGATCGTGCCCAACCTCGCCGAGGGGGCGCGCAAGGCCGGCCGCTCCCTCAAGGACGTCGATATCGTCGTCGGCGGCTTCACCATCACCGGGCCCGACGAGGCTGCGATCCAGCGCCAGGTCCGGCCGGCAAAGAAGCAGATCGCTTTCTACGGCTCCACGCCTCAGTACCGGGCCGTCATGGATGTCCACGGCTGGGGCGAGGAGCACCTGGAGCTCCATCGCCTCTCCCGCGAGGGGAAGTGGGACGAGATGGCCGACATCGTCACCGACGAGATGCTGGACGCCTTCACGACCATCGGCACGTACGACGAGATCGCCCGAAAGATCAGGGCGCGCTGGGGTGGCGTGAGCACGCGCATGGGCTTCTCCATCCCCGTCCGGGGCCCCGCGGACGAAGAGCGCCTGCAGGCGCTCCTGGCCGAGCTGCGGGCCTGACCCAGGCGCCGTCCTGAGCCGAGCCCTTCGACAGACTCAGGGTAGACTCCGCGAGTCCTGACCCTGAGTCTCGAAGGGGAAGGATCTACCCCCGCCTCTTCCGTGAGGGGAGAACGCGCTCCCGCCGCCCGCTCCATTCGCCGCTTCTTGACGTACAATGGACTGCGCGCGGCTCACCGGCCGCGCAGCGGCGCGGGTGTGGCTCGCCCGCCTCGGGGGCCCATCGAGTCCGGCCTGCGCCGCGATCCCCCAACGCCCAGGCCAGGAGCGTGCCGGCCCGCGGGCGGCGGATGAAGGCGCATGCGCGGGGAATTTACGCTGCTCCAAGATGTGGCCATGATCATGGCCGTCGCCGGCGGCGCTCTGCTCCTGTTCCATCGCTTCCGCCAGCCGGCCATCCTCGGCTACCTCATCGCTGGTGTCCTCGTCGGCCCCTACACCTTCCGCGACTTCGTCATCGACGACGTCGATACGATCCGGCTGCTAGCCGATCTGGGCCTGGTGCTGCTCCTGTTCTCCATCGGCCTGGAGTTCGGCTGGGACCGGATCCGGCGCCTCGGCCTGACCATCATCGCCATCGGCGCCATCGAGATCACGGTGATGATCGCCCTGGGCTACCAGCTGGGCCGGCTGCTGGGCTGGAGCGGCACCGACTCCCTCTTCCTCGGCGCGGCCCTCTCCATTAGCAGCTCGGCGATCCTGCTCAAGGTCCTCCGGGACTCGGGGCAGCTCCACGGCCCCCGGGGCCGCCTCGTCGTCGGCGTCCTCGTCGTCGAGGACTTCGCCGCCGTGATCCTGCTGACGGTCCTCTCCGGCGTGGCGACGACGGGCGTGGCCAGCGCCGGCGAGATCGGGCGCCTCTTCGGGAAGCTGGTCCTCTTCGCCGGCACGGCGGTGGCCGTGAGCGCCCTCTTTGCGCCCAGGATCATGGATGTGGTGTCCAGGCAGGGCTCCCGGGAGACGCTGCTGGTGGTGGCCCTGGCCCTCTGCTTCGGCCTGGCGCTGGTGGCCGAGGAGCTGGGGATCTCCGCCGCCGCCGGGGCCTTCCTCATCGGCGCCGTGCTGGGCGATACGCGGCACACCCGGGACCTGGCGAGCGTCATGGCGCCGGTGCGGGACATGTTCGCCGCCATCTTCTTCGTCTCCATCGGCATGCTGGTCGATATCGGCCGCATCGTTGACTTCATCGGCCCGGCCATCGCCGCCACGGCCCTGTTCATCGCGGGCAAGATCGTGGCCAACACGGCGGCCGCCTTCGCCACGGGCCAGGACGGGGAGACGGCCCTCCAGGTCGGCACGGCCATGCCGCAGCCCGGCGAGTTCTCCCTGGCCATGGTGAAGGTGGGAGCCGACCAGGGGGCCGTGGGGCCGTCGCTCTATCCGGTGGTGGCCGCGACCACCGCCATCTCCACCATGGTCCATCCCTACATCTACCGGTCGGCCGGCGCCCTCTCCCGGGCGATGGGCCGGCGCATGCCCCCGTGGCTCGCCGGCTGGATCTTTACCCTGCGCGCCTCGGCTGGCGCCCTGCGGCTCTCGCTCCGCTTCCGTAGCCGGCCGGATGTGCGGGACGCCGGCCGGCAGATCGGGCTCAACCTGGTGGTCATCGCCGTGCTGCTGGCCGCGGGGCCCTTCGTCCTTCGGTACGCCGACGAGATCGCCCGCGCGGCACCGATCAGCGAGAGGGTCCTGGGCCTCATCGTTGGCGTTGGCGTGGTCGTCCTGTGCGTGCCCTCGGGCGTCGCCATTTGGCGGGCGCTGCGCACCCTGGCCGACGCCCTGGCGCTCCAGATAGTGCGGCGGCGGATGCCCATGGTCGGCGAGTGGAGGCAGGACGTGGCGCGCCTCGTCATCCGCGATAGCAGCGTGCTGCTCCTGATCGTCCTCCTGGGTATCTGGAGCCTCCCGCTCGTGACGGAGCTCCTCTCCCTGGGCGGATTTGCAGCGCCGGTGCCGCTGGCGCTCATCGCCGTCGCGTTGGCGCTGGCCGCCGGCGCCATCTTCCGCGTCCATCAGGTCCTGGTCTCCACCGTTACCCGGACGTTCCTCGGTGACGGCCCCGGCCAGGCCAAGGCCAAGGAGCACGAGGCCATCGAGCCATCGAGCCCTGGCGCCGGCCAGGCCGGCGCCGCTGGGAAAACGTAGCGCCCCGACACATCGGGGGGAGGTTGACCATGGCCCTCAACGCGTACTATCTGACCAAGGCCAACGAGCTGGTCAAGGACTTGGACGAGCAAGGCATCGAGGACGCTCTGCGGTCCAAGGAGGGGCTCCTGTGGATCGACGTCTCCGACGCCGGCCACGAGGACGGGGTCTTCCTGGCGCGCGTCTTCAAGTTCCACTCGCTGGCCATCGACGACTGCGTCAGCACCGTCATCCACTCGCCCAAGATCGACGACTACGGCGACTACCTCTTCATCCTGGTGCACGAGATCGACTACTCGGCCGTCTCCCAGATCGTCGAGACCATCGAGCTCAACCTCTTCCTGGGCCCCAACTACGTGGTCAGCAGCCACAACTTCCCCGTCTACAGCGTGGACGCCGTCCGCCAGCAGGTGGAGCGCGACGCCCGGCCCATGAGCCGGGGCGCGGCCTTCCTCGCCCATGCCCTCCTGGACGCCCTGGCGCACAACGTCGTCCCCGCCATGGACACCATCTCGGACCAGGTGGACGAGATCGAGGAGGTGGCCATCACCAGCCCCCAGAAGACCATCCTGAAGGCCGTCCAGTCCGTCAAGCGCTCGACCCAGCGCATTCAGCGCCGCATCGCGCCGCAGAAGGAGGTCTTCGCCCGCCTGGGCCGCAGGGAGTTCGCCCTCGTGAGCCAGGACGCGGCCGTCTTCTTTCGCGACCTTTACGACCTCGCCATCTGGGTCGAAGGCATCAACCAGACGCTCCATGACCGGGTCGACCACGCCCTTACCACATACATGCTGTCCATGGACTTCCAGCTCCAGAACACGATGCGCGTCATCGCCACCGTCTCGGTGATCTTCCTGCCGCCCCTGCTGGTGGCCAGCATCTACGGCATGAACTTCCGCCACATGCCGGAGCTGCCTTGGAAGTATGGCTACTATTACTCGCTGGGGGTCATGGGATTCATGCTGGTGGTGGCCCTCGGCTGGCTCTGGGGCGTGCCGTGGCTCAAGACGCGCGGGCGCGGCGTGCGCCTGCTGGGCCCCCTGCGCTTCGACCTGCGCAAGCTCCGCGGCTTGGATGTGCCGGGGAACCGCCGCAAGCGCATGTGACGGGTGCCCTGGAAAGGGCGGGCTAGCGCGGACCGATGAGCAGCAGGGCCTGCGCCGCCGGGTCGCCCTGGCGGAGCATGGCGCGAAAGTCGCCCGCAGAGAGGCGAGCGCCAGCGCCGCCCTGCTCCCGCGCGAGGGGCGAGTCTGGCGCCGGATCGAGGAGCCAGACGTCGCGCCCATCCCAGGCGGTGACGATGGCCCAGCCCGGCCCCCGGGCCCGGCGGAGGGGGGCCCGTACCATTGGCACCAGGCCCTCCGCGAGCCCGCCGGCGATGTCCTCGACATCGAACCGGTGGATGGCCCGGGCGACGCCCAGGGCCGCCGCCTCGGCGGCCACGAGGGACGGCCCATCGCGCTGGGGCAGGACCACCCGGGCCGCGTACCCCCTGCGCCGCGCGGCCGCGCCCAGGCCGAGGGGGCTCGATCGCTTCGTGGGGCGCTGGCCGCCGCCGTTCGCCTCGTGCCACAGGGCCTCTTCCAGCGCAGGGCCCGCCGGGAGCTGCGGCGTGAAGCGCCGCATCGCCATGATCAGGCAGGCGGGGCCGCCATCGTGCTCCAGCGCCTGGGCGTAGTAGGGGATGGAAAGGCGGGCGGCCACGGCCGGGCTCGCAGGGAGCCGCTTCGCCATCTGCACGGCGACGGCGCCGTCCGGGTAGAGACGCGGCGGGCCCTCGATCACGGCGTAGCCGCGACCACGGTAGAACGCGATGGCGGGGTCGTTGTCCGGCCGCACGTCGAGCACGATGACGTCGCAGCCGCGGCGGGCCGCCGCCGCCTCGCACGCCGCGAGCAGCAGGCTGCCGAGGCCGAGACCCTGGTGCGCCGGGTCGGTCACGATGGAGTAGAGGCTGCCCGCCTTGGATCCGGCGCGCCAGCCCATGATGGCCGCGCCCCGCACCCGGCCCTCCACCTCCGCCACCAGCGCCGTCGCGTGCGCCTCCGTCACGTAGTGCCGGAGCTGGCGCCGGCTGAACCGGTCGCCGGCCTGGAACGCGCCCGCCTCCAGGGCGAGGAGCGCGCCCAGGTCCCCGGCGGTCGCGCGGCGGATCACGCCCGCCCCTGCCCTCGTCCGTCCCACCGTTGCCTTCACGACCGGGCCAGGTGGCGCTGCCACAGCACCTGGAAGATGAACTCGGCGATCTCCAGATGGTTCTTGGCCTGCTCCAGGTCGCGGCCCCAGGCCGTCGTGCCGTGCCCGTAGACCAGGATCACCGGGACGTTCGATCCGTGCGCTATCTGATTCGCCACCGCGCCGGCGATCCTGTCAAGCTCGGGCCAGTTGGGGACGATCGGGAGCCGCGCCCGCTGGTCCGCCCGGAGGCCCCAGCCCTTGAGCATCTCCAGGCCCTCGACCTCGATGGCGCCGCTCTGTCCCTCGGCGGCCTCGTGCATCGACAGCAGCGTGCCGGCCACGGTGTGGACGTGGAGCACCGCCCCCGCGTCCGGCGCGGCGTCGTAGATGGCGCGATGGATGCACGTCTCGGCCGAGGGCTTCGGGGCGGGCGAGCCAGGGAGCCACGGGAGCTCGCTCCGGGCCTCCGCCGGCTCGATGGCGATACCGTCGTAGGTCAGCTTGCCCTTGCTCCACCCGCTGGCCGTCACCGCGATGCGCCGGGGCCGGTCCGAGAGCTTGACCGAGAGGTTGCCCGAGGTCCCCCACATCCAGCCGCGCCGGTAGAAGACTCGCGCGAGCCGGACCAGCTCGTCCACCTGGCGCTGCGCCGCGTCAGGCATCGGTCCGCTCCCGAACGCCCAGATACTTGGACTCGAGCGTCCGCATCACGTCGAAGAAGCTCTCGAAGGGCTCGTAGGCGCATCCCGCCTCGTCCAGGTAGCCCCGCAGGCGGTCCCGGGCGAACACGAGACCGGCCTCGGTGGCGCCGTGCAGGTCCGTCACGCTGTCGCCGATGAGGATCGAAAAGACGCCCGGATGCTCGGCCATCACCTTGACCTTGCACAGGCCGCAGGTTGGGCAGGCGTGGGTGTGCGCCAGGCGGATGAAGGGGCCCGAGCGGTCCGACCGAATATCGTAGAGGCCCGCGAGCCAGGGGCGGTAGGGCGCCAGCACCGGCCGCACGAAGAAGTCGATGCCGCCCGAGGCGACGTAGACGGGGATGCCCTCCCGGCGGCAGAGCTCCAGGAAGGGCTGGAAGCCATCGCGAATGCGCGCCGTCGAGAGGGCATAGGCGACGATGGCCCGCTCCTGGGCGCTGGGGATCTGGGCGAAGACCTCGGCGACGCCCTCGCGGACCGTCCTCCGGCGCGCCAGCACGTCGTCCTTCACCCGCTCCCAGCCGGGGGGAGCGAAGCGCCGCCAGATGGCCACGATGAGGTCCGCCTCCGTGATGGTGCCGTCGAAGTCGCAGAAGACGGCGGCGGGCCGG
Source organism: uncultured Dehalococcoidia bacterium (assembly GCA_964555685.1). GTDB lineage: Bacteria > Chloroflexota > Dehalococcoidia > SHYB01 > SHYB01 > CAZKTO01. Next base: position 16,763 of record CAZKTO010000017.1, on the reverse strand, counting down.
GTGAGGCGGGCCAGCGGCGATGAGCGATTCATGGGCCCCAGAGCTGGAGGGCCTGGGCCAGCTCCTTGGGCGTCTCCCCCGGCAGCCCGGCGCGGCCCTCCATGGCGAGGTCGATGGCCTGGCGGAAGGCCGTGGCGCCGGCCCGGGCGCCTCCCGGGTGCCCGTGGACGCCGCCCCCGGCGTTGATGATCACGTCGTTCCCGTAGTCGCGCAGGATGCGAGGCACCAGGCCCGGATGGATCCCCGCCGATGGCGCGGGGAAGACCGGCCGGAGCCGGCCCAGGGGCTCCGTCAGCGCCTGGCGGATGGCCTCTGTCTCCGCAGGCGGCAGGGCCACCGTCCCGTAGCTCGACGGGAAGAGGACGATGTCCGCCCCGGCGACGCGCATGAGGGTGCCCAGGACCACCCGGTAGCTCATGCCGTGGTCGGGCGGCGACGCGATCCCCCCGGCGAGCGCCGGATGCGCCATGATGGGCACCCGGACGTCCGGGTCCGAGGCCAGCATCTCGAGCACGGGATAGCCGTAGCTGAGCACGTTCAGCAGGAGGCAGCCGGCCCCCTGAGCGGCGAGGCGACGGGCCTTGGCGGCCAGCGTCCTCACCGGGCCCGTGAGGTTGACGGCGTAGCGCGCGCGGTGCCCCGTCTCGCGGCGGGCCCGTTCGGCGGCCTCCAGGCAGGCCTCCAGGCGCGACTCGGCTGGGCACTCGGGCAGATCGGGCAGGATCTCGTCGTCTTTCACCAGGTCGATGCCGCCCAGGGCCAGCTCGTAGAACATCTCGCCCAGCTCGCGGGGCGTGAGGCCGACGCACGGCTTGAAGATGGCCATGGCGAGGGGGCGCTGGCCCCGACTTGTCGGGGTGAGCTGGCGCACGCCCGCCACGCCGAACCTTGGCCCCGGCGCCCGGGCCAGGAACTCCTCGGGGAGGGCGATGTCCAGGACGCGGATGCGGCCGTCCAGGCTGACCTTGCCGAAGGCCATGGTCAGCGTCGTTGCGATATCGCCCTCGGTGTTCGCCATCGGGTAGCCGATGGTGAAGACGCCCCGGTAGTCGTCGCCGAGCCGCTCGGCGGGGCGCACGTCGACAACGTGACCGCGATGGCGCGCCAGCCGCTCCCGGCCGGGACCGGCCACCGGCGTCCACGTGTCCGTCGTCTGGCTGAGCGCGATGGCCTGGGCGCGCTTGGCCAGGTCGAGGGGCGCGCCGCTCGTTACCTGGTACGTGACGCGAATGAGGCCGCTCATCGCCGGCATTCCCGCGCGGGGCCCTTGCTACCCTGGGCGGGGCCCCGACAAGTCGGGGCTAGCGCGTCGCCTGGGCCGGCGCGTCCTTGTAGTGAGGCGCCCATCCGGAGGTGTCCTTGAACAGGCGTATCGCCTTGATCGAGCGCGAAGGCGTCAGCGTGAACCAGTGGCAGGCCAGCGCCGGGATGATGATGTAGTCGCCGGCTCCCACGGCGATCGTGAACCGCGACCCGTCCTGGCCTTCGAAGCCGAAGATGCCCTCGCCGGCGAAGATGTGCCGGACCTCGTCGTCATCGTGGTAGTGGGGCCGGTCGAACTTGGCCAGGAGCTCTTCCAGCTTGGGCGTGGCCGGGCTGAGGACCACCATGTCCGCCTGGATGTAGCCGCGCTGATCGCGCTCCCGGTCCAGGCGCTCGCGATAGGCGGCGAGGGCCCGCGCCTGGTCCGCCTCGGTGAGGGACGGCTTGTCCTGAAGGTCTCGCAGGGATGACGGCACCGGCCAGGTCTGGTGCGTCACGCCCTGGCCGGCGAGGAAGCGAGTCACCTCCGCCGGGTCGCGAAGCGTCTTGCCGCTATCCGAAAGCGTCACCGTGGCCATGGGACCCACCCTTTCCGGCGCTCCCGCCGCCCGCCGAACTCTCTTGGCGGACGGTCTCTCAGGTCGCAAACAGCGTATCACCCTGCACCTGAGAGTCTAGAGACAACCCCGTGGGCGCGTCAAACGCCCCGGCGCGGCCTCGTCACCGGCTACGCCTTGACTGAAGTACACAGCCCGGCGCACGCCGAGCCGCTTCGCCGCGTTCTCGCCCATCAGCTTCCGGATCGCGCCGGCGGGCTCCTAGAACTGGTTGCAAAGTAGGGGCGGGTCTCAGACCCGCCCCTACGATAGTGTCATTCCGAGCCGTCAGGCGAGGAATCTGGGGTGGGGAGGTCTTCCCCTCCCCAGACCCCTCGGCCGCAGACGGCCTCGGGGTGACAGTGACTCGGCCGTTTGGCGAGTTTTGCAACCAGTTTTAGGGCATGCCGGGTGGGTACCGCACCTCTCGGGTGATGGCGAAGCCGCCATAGTAGCCCCAGCCGGGGCAGCAGGCCGCGAAGTAGCTCCTGCCGCCCGCTACCACGATGTGAATATCCTCGGCCTTCAGCGTGATGGGCAGCTCCTGCTCCGGGTCGTTGAAGTTGAGCCACGGGGCGTGCCGGCCGACCTGCTCTTGCACGCCCTTGAGGAACGTGGACTGTCTCAGCTCTTTCACCCTGTGCCGGGCCCGCTCCCATATCGCCCGCTTGATGTCCTGCTTGGACCACCCGGCGCGGTGGAAGATCTCGGCCTGGACGGGATTGAGGATCAGGAGGGTCTCGCCAAAGTGCCGGACGTTGTTGTTGCCCAGAGCGCCCATGGTCGAGACGATGGGGGCCAGCATGTCCTCCGGGCCATCCGGCACGGGCGCGCCGCCGATGCTGTGGGGGGCCTCGCAGTGAAAGACCGTCACGGCGTTCGAGCCCCGCGGCATCCCCCGCTCGACGTGCAGGGGCTCCCAGGGGCTGCCGTCCTCGTCCTCGGCGATGCAGAAGCTCCAGTTGCCGGGGTGCCCCATGCAGGACTTGTCCACCTCTCCGGGTATGTTTCGTCCCAAGTTCCACAGAATGAGCTGGACGGCTCGCCCCACGGTGCCGTTGGCCCGCGACCCGCTGCCGAAGACGCCATCGGCGTACATGAAGCCCAGCCTCTTGATGATGGGGCCGTTGACGATGACCAGCGGCTCCCCGCAGTGGGTGGTCGTCTGCACGCCGTTCAGGTTGAACGCCGGGTCGAGCATGGCCTCGACCGCCGCGACGACCACCGGGAAGAGCTCCGGCCTGCAGCCCGCCATCACCGAGTTGATGGCCAGCTTCTCGATGGTGGCCGTGCCCCCGTAGGGCGGGATGACGCCCAGCGTCTCCTGCGGGTCGCGCCCGCACGAGGCGACCGTCTCCCGCACCTTCTCCTCGGTGGGGGGCACGACGGCCAGGCCATCGGTCCACCCTCTCTGGAAGAAGAGCTCGACGGCCTCGTGGTAGTCCTTGACCTCGATAGCCTCGGCCCGCAGCTCCACCGTGCCTCTCCTTGCGGTCGCGCCCCGCCGAGCCTGGGGCAGGGCCTAGTGCGACGGCTTCGCCAGGGGTATGGGGCTGCCCGTGAGCAGGGCGAGGACGTCGTCCGCGTAGGCTTCAGCGCGGCGGCGCAGGTCCGCCTCGCTCTCCCCCGGCTCCTGATGCGGTATGACGAGCAACGGGATATCGGGGACGCCAAAGATGCGCGCCTGAGTCCGGGCGGGCACCTCAAAGGTGTCCCACACGATCGTGACTGAGGGGATGCTCTTCTTCGCCAGGCGGGTTGAGTCGTGCATACAGCCCGACGTGCACGACCCTCAGAGGGCTACCCCCACGATCACCGCCTGACACTCCCGGGACAGGCGCTCGATGACCTCCTGGGGCGCCGGGGCGCCGCCGTTGCTCTTGGTCCAGTGGATCACCTGCGATGGCTCCGCCCGCTCTGTGAGCGTCGCCACCAGGTGGGGCATGAAGACGCCCGAGAGGCCGTCGTCGATGACGCCGATGACCTCTCCCGTGACTCGGGCTCTCCTCTGCGTGTGGGCGGCGGCGGCCGGACGTTCGCCCACGGGGCTCAGCACGCGCATGCTATACCTCCCTGGCTCCGAACGAGGCGCTCGCCCGAATTGTAGCCAGCCGTACCGTTCGTGGCAACTGCGTGTACGCGCGGGCCAGCGATCCAGACCGCCCGCGTCAGCGCGGCGCCGCCCACGCCGTGTCCTCCAGCCGTCGCCGGATGGCCCGCAGAAGCCGGGCCGCCGGCGCGCCGTCGCACGCACGATGGTCGAACGTGAGGCTCAAGGTCATCAGGTCGCGTGGCACAATCTGATCGTCCACCACCGCCGGCTGTTTGTGAATTCGCCCGACGCCGAGGACCGCGCACTCGGGCCAG
>CAZKTO010000017.1:4502-12527 GCA_964555685.1 uncultured Dehalococcoidia bacterium | reverse complement strand
ACATGAACGCGCGCTTGGCGATGGCTCCCTCATGGACGCCCGGCTTCTCGATGATCCGGCCCACCCCCAGGATCGCCGCCTCGGGCTGGTTGATGATGGGCGTGAAGGCGTCCACGCCCTCGGCGGCCAGGCTCGTCACCGTGAAGGTGCCGCCCCGCAGCTCTTCATGCCGCTGCTTTCCCTCCCGGATGGTCCCCGCCAGGCGGCGCAACTCTCGGGTGATCTCGTCCAGGCCCTTGGCGTCCGCGTTATGGATAACCGGCACCACGAGACCCTGGTCGAGAGCGACCGCGACGCCGATGTTGACCTCCGGCACGAGCTGCAGCCGGTCGCCCTGGAGGCGAGCGTTGAGCTCGGGGTGCTCCTTCAGCGATAGCGCCACCGCCTTCACGATGATCGCCAGGCGGTCGATGCCCTGGCGCCGCATCTCCTGGCGCATCTCCTCCAGCGCCGTCACGTCCGCCTCGGCGGTGAGGGTGACGGCGGCGGTCTCCTGGGCGCTGCGCTGCATCCGCCTGGCGATGAGCGCCCGCATGCCGGTCAGCGGGGCGCCGCTCGCCGGGGGCGCTGCGGCGGCTCCAGCCGCCGCAGCCCGGCGTACGTCCTCGAGCGTGATCCTGCCGCCGGGACCGCTCCCCGCCACGCTGGCCAGCGGGATTCCCTTCTCCTGGGCGAGGCGGCGGGCCACGGGCTCCACCTGGGCCCCTGCGGCGCCCGCGTCCCCGGGCCGGGCGCCCCCGACGAGTCGGGGCACGGGGGCCCCGACGTGTCGGGGTGGCGCCACGACGCTCTCCCCGGGCTCGGCCACGACGGCCAGCACGGCGCCGACCTCCACCGTGGCCCCCTCGGCCACGAGGATGCGGGCCAGCACGCCGTCGGAGGGCGACTCCAGGTCGCTCACCGCCTTCTCCGTCTCGATCTCGGCTAGTGGCTCGCCCTTCTTCACCGCCTCGCCCTCTCGCTTGAGCCACTTGACGACGGTGCCTTCCGAGACCTCCATCCCCCAGTGGGGCAGCGCCACGTTCTGAGCCATCTCGCCTCCAACGGCGCTCGCCGGGGGCATCGTCCCCGGCGGCTGGGCGGACCGGCTAGGCCAAGGTCGAGCGCACCCCGGCCACGACCTTCGCCACATCAGGGTAGAGCGCCTTGACCAGCGGCGGGCTGTAGGGGACGTGGACGTCCGGGGCGGCCACCCGGCGGACCGGGCTCCGAAGGCTCCAGAAGCCCTCCTCGGCCACCATGGAGGCGATCTCGCTGGCGGCGCTGCAGGTCCGGGGAGCGGAGTCGACGACGACGAGCCGCCCCGTCTTGGCCACCGACCGGAGGATCGCCTCCCGGTCCAGCGGCACCAGCGTCCTCGGGTCCACCACCTCCGCCGAGAGCCCTTCGCCCGCCAGCTGCTCGGCCGCCTTCAGCGCGATGGCCACCATGCCGCCCATGGCCACGATCGTCACGTCCGTCCCCGCCCGCTTGACGTCCGCGGCGCCGAAGGGGATGGTGAAGTCCCCATCCGGCACCTCGCCCGTCCCCGAGATGCTGCGGTCCTCGAAGAAGAGCACGGGGTCATCGCCTCGGATCGCGCTCTTCAGCAGACCCTTGGCGTCGGCGGGCGTGCTGGGCAGGGCGATCTTCAGGCCCGGCATGTTCATGAACATGCCGTGGGGCCGGTCCGAGTGGTGCGCCGCCGAGGCGTAGATCTCGGACAGCCGGAACACGACGGGGAGCTTGACCTGCCCCCCAAACATGTAGCGCATCTTTGCGGCCTGGCTGACCAGCTGGTCCATGGCCACCCACATCATGCTGGCCATGGAGTAGACGATGGGGCGCATCCCCACGGCTGCGGCCCCGATGGCGGCGCCGGTGAAGGCGCCCTCCGAGATCGGCGTGTCGAGGACCCGGTCGGGCCCCAGCTCCTCGCCGAGCAGGCCCGCCGTCCCGTTCAGCCCGCTGCGCATGTCCTCTCCCATCAGGAAGACCGAACCGTCGCGCAGCATCTCCTCTCGGATCGCGTCATTGATCGCCTGAGTGAACGATACCTGGGCCATGCCTCACCTCGTCTTGGTCCGCCCCGACGTGTCGGGGTTCCGCGTCACGCGGGGGCCGGGCTGGCGTACATGTCCGTGTAGAGCTCCCCCTCCTGGGGGTACGGGCTCTCGCGGGCGAACCGCACCGCCTCGTCGATCTGCGCCGCGATGGCCGCCTCCATCGCCAGCAGGTCGTTCTCCGTCATGAGCCGCCGCTCCAGCAGCCGCTCCTTGTGGATCTGGAGCGGGTCCCGCTGGCGCCACCGGGCGATCTCCTCCGGCGGCCGGTACGCCTTCTTGAGGATGCGCTCCAACCCCAGCGCGTGCTCCTCGTACCGGTACGTCAGCCCTTCGACCAGGGACGGGCCCGCGCCGGCCCGGGCGCGCTGCACCGCCTCGGTCACGGCCTCGTACACCGCCACCACATCCTGTCCGTCCACCTGCACGCCGGGGATGTTGTAGGAGCCAGCCATGTCGGCGATCTTGCCCGCCGCCACCGCGTTCTTCACCGAGTTGGTCACGCCGTACTGGTTGTTCTCGCAGACGAAGATCGCCGGCAGCTTCCACACGGCGGCCAGGTTGACCGACTCGTGGAAGGCGCCCTGAGCCGTCGCCCCGTCGCCCAGGAAGGCCAGCGCCACCCGGCCGTCCTTGCGCAGCCTGCTCGCCAGAGCGGCGCCCACCGCGATGGGGATAGCGGATGCGACCACGCCCGACTCGCCAAGGATGCCGATGCTGAAGTCGGCCAGGTGCATCGATCCGCCCTTCCCCTTGCAGTAGCCGTCGGCCTTGCCCAGGAGCTCCGCCATGGCCCGCCGGACGTCACCGCCCTTGGCGATGGGGTGGCCATGGGAGCGGTGGTTCCCCGTGATGTAGTCGTCCTGGCGCAGGGCCAGGCAGGCCCCCACGGCCACCGCCTCCTCCCCAACGTAGGAGTGGGCGGCCCCGGCGAGCTCGCCGCTGGCCGCCAGCGCCTTCACCCGCTCCTCGAACCGGCGGATGAGCATGATCCGCCGCAGCATCTCGATCCGAAGCTCTCTGTCTTCGGCCACGTCCCTTCCTCCTCGGCGCGAGCCCCTCGCGGCCCGGGCCTCGCACCTTCGTTGCACGGCTAGTCGCACGAAGGAGACACCACGGACTCCGCGGCCCTGGAGATCACGGCATACCCCTTGCCGTGCGGGCGGAGCATAAGCCGGACACCTGTCGCCGTCAAGCTTGGGCGCATCCCTGCGATAGTGAACCCAAGTTCTACGAACGCTCCATGGTTCTCTATCCGCGACTCGTTTACTAACTCCCCGTCCAACATGAGCGAGGGCTGTTCTCGCACTCACGTTGGTGGTGAGAGGACATCACGGCGGGAGCGATCCCCTGGGACAAAATACAGCCACCGGGATTCTGGTAGCTGTACCTGTTTCAATGGTCGGGGCGCTGGGATTTGAACCCAGGGCCTCCACGTCCCGAACGTGGCGCGCTACCGTGCTGCGCTACGCCCCGATCCGGCCTGCCCCGCACGAAGCGACTCGCGCACCGCCACCGGCGCAGGGACCGGCGCTTGCCCTGCCCTTACTGCTGGTCCCACCAGGCCCCGGGGTGCTGGAAGGGGGAGTCCCCGGCTCCAGGCCAGGCCCCGAACTGGTACGCCCGCCGCTTCGCCTTTACCGCCTGCTCCAACTGCGTGCCCGGAAGCCGCAGGCTCTCGTCCGGCTCGACGGCCCAGTACGCCTCGATGAAGCTCGAGGTCCGCCACTCTCTCTTGTCGGCCTTGTCCACGGCGAAGGCTATTGTAACAGAGCCCGGTGGCCCTGGCCAGCGGCGCGATAGCCCCTGCTCCTGGCTTCGCACCCCCTTTCGCCGGCGTATCCATCAGTATATCCTTCCGCGTAGCGCCCGGACGGCGCACCATCTCGGGAGGGCCCATGACCAGCCAGCAGCCCGCCACCGTGAAACAACAGAAAGTTCAGTTCGGCGTCTACATCCCCCAGCTCGGCTTCCCCTTCGAGGAGATCCGCCACCGCGTTCAGGTTGCGGAGCGCCTGGGCTTCCACTCCGTCTGGTTCATGGACCACCTCTACCCGCCGGGCATGCCCAAGGTCCCGTCCTTCGAGGCCTGGACGACCGTCTCGGTCCTCGCCGCCGTCACCGAGCGCATCCGATTCGGCCACCTGGTCCTCGCCAGCGGCTTCCGGCACCCGGCCCTCCTGGCCAAGATGGCGACCAGCCTGGATGTCATCTCCAACGGCCGCGTCGAGCTGGGGATCGGCACCGGCTCCGTGCCCATCGAGCATCACCAGTTCGGCATCCCCTTTCCCAAGAACCCCGAGCGCTCCAAGCGCCTCGAAGAGGGCCTCCAGGTGATGAAGCTGCTCTTCACCCAGGAGGTCTCCAACTTCCAGGGCCAGTACTACAAGCTCGAAAACGCGCCCAACCTTCCCCTGCCGGTGCAGAAGCCGAACCCGCCCATCCTCGTCGGCGGCGGCGGCGAACGGTACACCCTGCCCATCGTGGCCCGCTGGGCCGACGGCTGGAACTGCCCCACCTACTCCCTGGGCGAGCTGGAGCGTAAGATCCGCCTGCTGCACGACGAGTGCCGGCGTATCGGCCGCGACCCCGCGACGCTCCGCATCACCGAGGAGGCCGTGCTCGTCCTCGTCCCCAAGAGATCGGATGTGGAGGGCGCCATGCAGCAGGCCCGCCGGCGCTACGGCGGCGCTGGCTGGGGGCTCGACGCCGGCGGCTACGCGGGCACGCCCGAGGACGTCATCCGGCGCGTCCGCGAGCGGGCGGCCCTGGGCGTCAGCCTCTTCGCCTTCTTCTTCTACGACCGGGCCGCGCCGGCCACCATGGAGCTCCTGGCCAAGGAGGTGATGCCGGCCTTTGCGTGAGGCCGGTTCCCCCTTCCCTCGCAGGGAAAGGGGCCAGGCGCCGTCCTGAGCCGAAGCCCCGAGCCCGGCGTGGGGGTCTTGTCGAAGGAGGGTTAGGGCCCCATCGACCGGCGGGCGTATAATCGCCGCTGAATGCAGTCAAGGAGGCGGGGTCATGGCGGAGATCGAGCTGATCGATGGCGACGGACACATCCTGGAGCCGCGCGATATGTGGCCGAAGTACATCGAGCCCAGGCACCGCGCCAGCGCTCCCAGGCTCGAGCGCAGGAACGGCGAGGAGGAGTGGCTCGTCGAGGACCACCTCCTGCTGGACGCGAACCCTCACGGCCGGGACAACGTGGGCCACGGCATGGCCGGCGCCGCCGGACGTAACCTGGACGAGGTCCGGTCCTCCAGGATGCGCTACGAGGACAACCCGGCGGCCGCTTTCGACCCCCATGCGCGCATCAAGGACCTGGACCGCGAGGGCATCCAGCGCGCCGTCCTCTACCCCACCATGGGCCTCTTCGTCAACCGCGGCCGCATCCGCGACAGCGCCCTGGTGACCGCCTGCTGCCGCGCCTACAACGACTGGATGGCCGACTACTGCCGCCCCTACTCGGACCGGCTCTACGGAGCGGCCGCCATCCCCCTTCACGACGTCGAGGCCTCTGTCATCGAGCTCCAGCGCGCCGTCACGAAGCTTGGCCTGCGCGCCGCCTTCATCCGCCCCGCGCCGCACGTCGAGGACCGCCCCTTCAACGACCCGGTCTACGATCCCTTCTGGGCCGCGGCCCAGGACCTGGGGGTGCCTGTCGCCCTGCACCCCGCCGTGGGCGAGGACGTCCCCGGCGCATCCCGCGCCTTCGGCCTCTTCGGCGAGCCGTTCACCACCCGGCGCGTCGGCGAGGGCATCTCCTTCTCCCAGGGCCTCGGCAACCCCATGGACATGATCAACTGCATGGGCTGGTTCATCTTCGGCGGCGTCTGTGAGCGCTTCCCCCGGCTCAAGGCCGCCATCCTCGAGTCCAGCGGCGGCTGGCTCCAGCCCATCCTCGAGCGCATGGACCACCACTACCGCATCTTCAACTTCGAGCACCGGCACCTCTCTATGGAGCCCTCGGGCTACTTCCGCCGGCAGATGTGGATCTCTTTCGACCCCGACGAAAAGCTCCTGGGCGTGACCGCCGAGGAGGTGGGCGACGACCGGATCATCTGGGCCAGCGACTTCCCGCACCCGGACGCCAAGTGGCCCGGCACCGGCGACGAGGTCCGGAAGCACGTGGGCGGCCTCCCCGAGCGGAGCCGGCGGCGCATCGCCGGCCAGAACGCCCTGGCCCTCTACGCGATCCGTTGAGCCTCAACCGAAGCCGATGACCGCGCGTCAACCCATCCGGTTCGGGCTCGTGGTCCAGGCCGAGCGCGCTCCCTGGCCGGAGATGGCCAAGGTCTGGCGGCTCGCCGAGCGGCTCGGCTACGAATCGGTCTTCAGCTCCGACCACATGATGCCTGTCCAGTCCATGGACCAACCCGACATCCCCTGCATGGACGGGTGGACGGTGGTCTCGGCCATGGCCGCTCTGACCCAGCGGGTCCGCCTGGGCGTCATGGTCACGGGCGTCACCTATCGTCACCCCGGCTCTCTGGCCAAGATCATGGCCACCGTCGACCAGATCTCCAATGGGCGCCTCATCCTGGGCATCGGCGCCGCCTGGCACCAGCCCGAGCATACCGCCTACGGCATCCCGTTCTACCCCAACGCCGAGCGCATCGCCCGCCTGCGGGAGGCCGTCCAGATCATCAAGGCCCTCTCGACGCAGCGGCGCACGGACTTCCGGGGCCGGTACTACCAGCTTGCCGATGCGCCCTTCTCGCCCAAGCCGGTGCAGCAGCCCCACCCGCCCATCTGGATCGGCGGCTGGGGCGAGAAGCTCACCCTGAAGGTCGTCGCCGAGCTGGCCGATGGCTGGAACACCACCGGCTCGCCCCTCTACGTGACGCCCAAGGTCGAGGCCCTCAGGCGCCACTGCGAGGCCGTCCGGCGCGACTTCGGCGGGATCGTGAAGTCGGTGATGCCCCTCAAGCTCGCCTTCACCAGCGACCGGCGCAAGGCCATCAGCGAGCTGCGGACCTCCCCCCGAGCCTCGGGCCGCACGCCCGAGGATGTGGCCGGCGACTACCTCCTCGGCACCCCGGCGGAGATGCGGGAGCAGATCGGCCGCTATATCGACCTGGGCTTCAGCCACTTCGCGCCCAACGTCATCTACCCGTACGACGAGGAGGCCATCCAGCGATTCGCCGAGGAGGTGGCCCCCGCCTTCAGATGAGGGAGGGCCGCAGATGACGCAGATGGGGCAGATGCGGTGTGGATAGGAGCAGGAAACCCCGCACCTCGGCCTCTGCCTGCGGAGGGGAGGCTATGCGATTCACCTCCTCCGGACAATCTGTGAAGCCATCCCGAAGATGTCATTCTGAGCCCCGACGTGTCGGGGCGAAGAATCTGGGGCCGGGGGAGGCAGCCCCACTCCGGACCCTTCGGCCCGGGAAGGCCTCAGGGTGACAGCTGTATCGCCTAACGGCCAATTTCGGGATGCCTTCGTGAATCTGCGCCAATCTGCGCAATCTGTGGATAAGGGAACCCATATGAAGACCAAGGCCGCCGTCCTCTACGCGCCCGAGACGCCGCTCCGCATCGAAGAGCTGGAGCTGGGGCCCGTCAAGGCGGAGGACGTCCTCGTCCGGATCGTCGCCAGCGGCGTCTGCCACAGCGACCTGCACGTCTACCACGGCGAGCCCGGCTGGCCCATGCCCGTGGTCCTGGGGCACGAGGGCGCCGGCATCGTCGAGCAGACGGGCGCGGGCGTCACCATGGTCAGGCCCGGCGACCACGTCGTCGTCAACCTGGCCCCGTTCTGCGGCCGCTGCCTCGAGTGCTCCCTGGGCCGCGTCGTCCGCTGCTCCACCTTCAGCAAGCCCCAGGGCCACTGCTACGATGGCGGCACCCGCCTCTCCAAGGATGGCCGGCCCGTCTACCACTACCACCATGCCGCCACCTACGCTCACCACGCCATCGTCCACGAGACCGGCGCCGTCCCCATCGCCAGGCATATCCCGCTGGACAAGGCGTGCCTCGTCGGCTG
>CAZKTO010000017.1:0-4492 GCA_964555685.1 uncultured Dehalococcoidia bacterium | reverse complement strand
CCTGTTCGACTCGCTCGGGCGCGTGCCGCTCTGGCTGCGCGCTCCCGGCCGGCGTCGGCGCCGTCATGAATACGGCCCAGGTTCGCCAGGGCTCGACGGTCGTCGTCATTGGCTGCGGCGGCGTCGGACTCAACGTCGTCCAGGGCGCGCGGCTGGCGGGCGCATCCCGCGTCATCGCCGTCGACGTCCTCGAGCGCAAGCTGGTCCTCGCCCGCGACTTTGGGGCCACGGACGTCATCGACGCCTCGCGGGAGAGCACGGTCCAGGGCGTCATGGGCCTCACGGGCGGCCGCGGCGCCGACTACGCCTTCGAGGTCATCGGCAAGGTCGAGACGATCATGGACGCCTACAACTGCGTCGGGCCGGGCGGCATGGCCGTGGTCGTGGGCGTCGCCCCCGATGGCTCGCAGCTCCCCATCCCGGCGCGCTCGCTCCTCTCGGAGAAGGTCCTGACGGGCGCGGCCTTCGGCTCGACGAGGCCTCTGCGCGACTTCCCCCTCTACCTCGATCTCTACCAGCAGGGCCGCCTCAAGATCGATGAGCTCATCACCAAGTACGCCAGGCTGGAAGATATCAACGAGGCCTTTCGCGCCCTGGAAGCCGGCGAGGTGATCCGCACCGTCCTCCTGATGGAGTGACGGATGCCCCGCTCATCGACCGGTGCGGCGAAGGCTCGCACGTCGCAAGGGGTTAGAAGCAGGGACCCTACCATCGCCCAGGCCCGCAGGGCTTGGTGCGAGACTCCGCCGAACGGAGACCGGTTGGCACCGTCACCCCGTCGGCCGTTTCTTGTACATCCGTCCCTGCCAGACGAGCCACTTAGGGTCTACCTTCCCGCTTCCTGCAAGTTTCCCATCAGGGCGCATGTACCGATGGGCTAGAGCAACAGCAGTCCCGTCGGGCGTTCGATACAATACCATCTGGCTTCTGGTACACTTAATTGTGGGTACGCGAGTCCGCGGGTTGCGGCTGAAAGCAACTCTTTGCCGGGCGTTCAAGTGGCGATTGTAGTCCAACACCATTTCCCGCAACTCCCCAGCCTCGGCGCGCTCCACAAACTTCCCAGAGTTGAATAAGTGCTGTATACTCCGCTCCGCGATCCATTCTGGCTGGCCAGGCGTGCGAGAAGGTGGTGCCATGTCGAATTCCTTAGAGCTGTGCTCGAAGCTTGATGAGTTCCTTCAGAGGCAAATCACCCTCCGGGAACTTGAAGACTGGTTGGCACCCTGGCTACCGGTGTTCCTAGCGTCACCAGATAGCCCAGACGGGCGATTAGCAGGTGCTATAGAGTTGTGTCTCGCGGAGCTAGAAGATGGCCTCCGAACGGAAAGAGGCATTCGGAGAGATTTGGCCCGGTACCGCGCTAGGCAGACAGAGAGGTGGTTTGTCATGGCGGCTTCGGATCAATCGACCGGGAATATGTCTAGCTCGACGACATCGAGCCGTGATCGGCTGGTTCCCGGATTCACGATCAGCGGTGCATTCCAACTATTCGAGCGAAGACGGGCTTAGGCACCCGAAGCCGAGGACCCAATGACTAACCTTTGGTACCTTATGTCTAGCGGTAGCTTGGTCAAGAGCACGCCATCGAAGTAGACCATGAACCAGTAGAGCCCCTCCATCTTGTAGGGGATATCGAGCCCGGCCACGATATTTGCACCCCTGCCTTCACCTTCCAACTGGACGGTCATGGTGTTAGACGACATCGTCTCTCCAGAGGGAAGCTCTGGGGTTATTCTAAGCTCGTGTCGCCCCCTTGCTCGCCCTGACTTGAGGGCGAGCACCAACTGGAGTGGGTATCGGATCTCCGGCATCTCCAAAGGTGCGTTAGGGCCCCGTTCAGCGTGGTTGATCAGGTCTACGATACGGATCAGCGACATCACGCCATCCCCCTCGCGTAGCACCTTTTCGCAGAAGCAGGCCACCTGTACGTAGGGCCCCTGCTCAAAAGACTTAGGAACCTCTTTCCGAGTTGTCATCTCTCACTCCCCTTTGGCGCTCTAGCGCATTGTACACACCTGACCCCAACAAGGATAGACGCAGGTATCATCCGCCTCGGTCTAGACAGGCCGCGCCCGCTCCAGGCCCTCCGGCGGCAGGCAGGCGTGGCGCGTTTCGACAACGACCGAGGCCCGGCCTGGCGACGTGCGCGGGTTATGAGCCCGGCGAGCTGCCGCTTCCGGCTCGCCCTCTTGACAAGCTCGCACCGCTGTGCTAAATGGCAGCCAACGGGAGCACAGCCTGGACGCAGGGGAGGGAGCGCCAATGGCCGAGCAACGTGTCCTGTCCGCAGATTCCCACGTGGTCGAGCCGCCGGACCTCTGGAGTGAGCGCATCGACCGGGAGTTCCGCCACCGAGCGCCCCACTTGGAGCGCCTGGCGGACGGGGACGTCTATACGTGCGAAGGAATGGAGCCGGCGGAGATCGCCGGCCTGTCGGCGGCGGGCGACCTGGAGATCACCTTTGGTACCAAGGGCCGCTGGGAGCAGGCCGTTCGCCCTGGAGCCTATGACCCCAAGGCGCGCATCGCCGACATGCAGGCGGATGGCATCGAGCTCGAGGTCGTCTACCCTACCGTGGCGCTCCGGATGTTCGCCATCGGAGACCCGGCCCTGAGGCGGGCGTGCTTCTCAGCCTATAACGACTGGCTGGCGGAGTTCTGCCGCGCCCGCCCGGACAGGCTGAAGGGCATCGGAATGGTCGCGACGGACGATGTGGACCTTGCCGTCGCCGAGCTGAGGCGCGTCCGGAATCTGGGCCATGTGGGCGCGATGATCTCCGTCTCGCCCGAGAGGCCGTACTACGTGCAGCCCGAGTTCGACCGGTTCTGGGCCGCCGCCGTGGCGCTCCAGACGCCGGTCAGCCTCCACGTCGGCACCGATGGCGAGCGCCAGCGCCCGGTCGCCCAGCGCACCGTCGGCGAGCTGTGCACCATCGCCGTTCCAGCCCAGCGGACCCTGGTGGACCTCATCTATGGCGGCGTCTTCGTCCGTCACCCCAAGCTCATGGTCATTTCCGTCGAGCACGGCGTGGGCTGGGCGCCTTACCTCCTGCAATCCATGGACGCAGCGTTCCACATCAAGGCCGCCACGCACCTGAACGAGGGCCTGAAGGCGAGCGACTACTTCCGCCGCAACATCCGCCTCACGTTCATGCGGGACAACGTCGGGATCCGGCACCGCCACGAGATCGGCCTCGATCTCCTGCTGTGGTCTACGGACTACCCCCACCGCGAGAGCACGTTCCCGCACAGCCGCGAGGTCCTGGCGAATATGATGGCGGGAGTCCCCCCGAACGAGCAGCACCAGATCGCCTTCGGCAATACCGCGGCGTTATACGGGCTCAACTGACGCCTCGCGATCTGGCCGGTAGGACCGGCGCCGCCACGGCGAGCGAGGCCCACCGGCGACGCGGCACCGCGCTGCGCAGGCAACGCGCGGGAGACGCGCGGGCGACGCGCAGGAGACGCGCGGGAGACGCGCGGGAGACGCGCGGGAGACGCGCGGGAGACGCACACAGGAGGGGACTGTGGAGACCACCAGTGCCGGAGTCTTCAACCACGTCGCGGTGACCATCCCGCGGGAGACCCTTCAGGAGCCCAAACGGACCACGTTGATCGACTTCTATCGGGACGTCTTTGGCTGGGAGCCCTCGCCCTACATGATGGACGAGCGGCATCTCGTGATCCGAGCGTACCGGCGCGGACAGTACCTCAACCTGACCGCCAGCGACGAGTCCACGCAGATGCGCCCGGGCGACCATGTCGGGCTGCAAGTGGGCTCCTTCGAGCGGCTGCGGAACATCGTGAAAACGGCGCACACGTGGAAGGCGCATCGCGACCCCAGCGTGGAGATCACGAAGCTCGGCTGCACGCCCTCCGGCGACGGTCCCGTTTACAGCGTGTTCATCCGCTATCTCTTGCCGGTGCGGTTCGAGGTCCAGTACTACGCCAGGCCGGACGAGCCGCGCTACGTGCTGGACTGAGAGCTTGTGAACAAATCGCTCGTAGGGGCGGGCCCCCGTGCCCGCCCATCTGGGGCAACTGATGTGGTCCAGCCCACGGTTTGATGAGGGGCCGAAGGCAGCGGCAAAAGGGAAGGCCCCAGGCACGGCGCCTGGGGCCTTCCCTTTTCGGTTCGTTGGTAGCGGGGAGAGGACTCGAACCTCTGACCTTCGGGTTATGAGCCCGACGAGCTGCCGCTGCTCCACCCCGCGGCGTTGGGAGCGTTCTTCCGGCCCCGGGCCGGAAGAACGGTGCAGAGAGGGTAATGCGTTGTGTTCGAGAGCTTCTCGCCAAGCCTTAATGTAGGTCAAGCCCTCGACCGATTAGTACGGCTCAGCTAAAGGCATTGCTGCCTGTACACCTGCCGCCTATCAACCAGGTAGTCTACCTGGGGTCTTACCCCCGATTCCTCGGGGCTGGAGGTCTCATCTTGGGGTGGGTTTCGTGCTTAGATGCTTTCAGCGCTTATCCCTGCCCAGCAAGGGCTA
>CAZKTO010000016.1:40025-47577 GCA_964555685.1 uncultured Dehalococcoidia bacterium | reverse complement strand
TGCGCAACGACTGGGACTTCGTCCACTTCCCGGAGAGCGTCCGGGCCAGCCAGGCCGCCTACCAGGAAGCCGGGATCGTCAGCCCCCGCCAGGAGCTGGACCTGGCGATGGTGCACGACTGCTTCACGATCACCGAGCTGATCATCTACGAGGACCTGGGGTTCAGCCCTCGCGGCCACGCCTCCGAGGACGTGGAGGCCGGGACGTTCACGCTGGAGGGCGAGCTGCCCGTGAACACGGATGGCGGCCTCAAGTGCTTCGGACACCCCATCGGCGCCAGCGGCCTCCGCATGATGTACGAGGTCTACCAGCAGCTCCAGGGGAAGGCCGGCCCCCGCCAGGTCAAGAACACCAGCCTCGGCCTCACCCACAATCTGGGTGGCCTGCCCGGCTCCTTCAGCGTCGGCATCAGCATCCTCGGGGCGCGGGACTAGGGAAGGGGAACGAGAGTCAAGGGTCAAGGGTGGGCCGCGAACCAGCGGACGCGGCTACAGAAGTGCGCCCTCGACATAACCGCCCTCGACTGGACATAACAGGTCCCTGATTTTCATCCCAGCTTCCATCTCCCATGCAGGTCTACGTCGAGGTCGAAGAGAACGCCAACAGCTTTGGCGTCCCGCTGCGGGCCTTCTCCGCCAAGGGCGCGCCGTACCCCGTCGCCCAGGTGAGATCGGACCCTCGGTCGGGGAGGGCCGTCCCCCACTGGATCACGGGCTGGAGCAGCGAGGGCGGCGGCAGCCCCTGTCCGGCCCGCTGCGTCCCCGTCGAGGACTCCGGCGCCGCCCTCTCCTACCTGGTCTATGGCGGCGACTGGGGCGTGCGCTTCAAGCCCGCTGGCCTGGACGAGCCCTGGTCGGCGGCGAGCCCGCGCCAGTTCGGCGAGCCGTACCTCTTACTGGCGGAAGAGTCGGACCTGGTCCGCGGTTAGCGTCATTCCGAGCCCTTCGGCTGCGCTCAGGGTAAACTCCGCGAGAGCGTGCCCCGAGCCTTTTGAGGGGAATCCAGCTCTCGCGGGGCAGCTTTGCCATGAGGCCATAGATTCCTCGCCCGCAAAGCCAGGGCTCGGAATGACAGCTCCCCGCAGCCCGCCTGCGGCGGGCGGGGCTTCTGGTCTCTGAACAATCGTGATCGCAGCAGGAACAGTATGGCCCTCTCCCTCCTGTCCCTCTCCTGCAAGGAGAGGGACGATACCCCCTTCCTCTTTAGGGAAGGGGGCCAGGGGGTTAGGGCGTTGCCAACTCCAGGAAGCCAAGAGCGCAACGGTTGAGTAACCTTCGATGTGTCGTGTAACGTGCTTCCGAGGCAAACGCCTCCGGAGCCCCCGCCTGCGGCGGGGGGCCGCTTTCCGCCCGCCCCGATGCGTCGGGGCGGGTATCCAGCGGCCTCTCTTATGACAGCTGTGGCCTGTACGGCGTTCCACTTGCCAAACGTGGCGCATTTCGCGTCCTACGACCACCCCCTTTCGCAACCCCTCCAAATTTATGTAAACCCTACCGACTAATCTTTTGCCGGTGCTTACATAACAATGATTAGGCGAACCAGAGCAGCGGGAACGGGAGTGACCAGGGCCTGTCCTGAGTCTTGTCGAAGGAAAGGGCGCCCGCGCAGGCCAAGGCCCTTCGACGGGCTCAGGACACGGACAAAGCCCCCAGCGACGCCAAGGGCTCACGACGCGGCCCTCGCTCGCCCGGCGTGACTTCCGGAGAACGCGCCCAGCGGCCCCGCAGAGCCACGCTCGGCGCGTAAGACGGCCCAAGAGTCGTCCAACGTCTCAGAACGGCCTGTAGCGAGGCGCTAGCCGTGGTGTGGTATCGTTCCCGTGGCCGTTCGGAGGGAGCGGGAAGCCCCTTCAGCAGTAGGAGCTACGTTATGGAAAACAAGGTCAAAGCGGCCCTCATCTCCATCGCCCGCATCGACGATCCGCGGGAGCACCACGAGTACGGCTACTGGCACCGGCACGACCACCTGC
This sequence comes from uncultured Dehalococcoidia bacterium, assembly GCA_964555685.1. GTDB lineage: Bacteria > Chloroflexota > Dehalococcoidia > SHYB01 > SHYB01 > CAZKTO01. Next base: position 45,608 of record CAZKTO010000016.1, on the reverse strand, counting down.
CGGAGGTCTGCTCCAGGCCGGGGGTGGCCTTGGCCCAGCGATCGGTCGCGCCACCGGCCTACCTGAAGGCGCGCATCGAGGACGCGGGCGAGATGGCCGGCGCCCAGTACCTGACGTATTACCTGCTGACCGACCCGCTGGACGCGATCCTGAGCATGTTCGCTGGCACTGGGAGCCGGGAGTTTGTTACCCTTGGGCGTCTCAAGCTGCTTACAACCCGTCCTTCCGGCGGCATCTTCCGGCTGGTGAAGGCGTATGCCAGCCCCCGCGTCGTCGTCTCCGCCAACGCGGCGCCGTACCTGCCCCATACCGGCGTCTACGCATCGGTCTCGGACCTGACCGACGCCGCGCAGAAGGAGCGCATCGACCGCTGGTACGACGAGGTGCACATCCCGGACATGCTGACGGTGAGGCACGTGACGGGCTGCTACTGGTTCGAGGCCTGGACCGACAGCCACGCCATCGTCAACGTGGCCCCAGCGCCCAAGGGGCGGGTGGTCCGCCTGTTCTTCCTCGACGGCGACCCGTTGGAGATGGTGCTGGACCTGCGCTGGAAGGCCGCCCAATGGCGCGCCGCCGGCAGGATCATCGACTACGCGGGCGCCATGCGCCGCCTCCTCTCGGGCCCCTTCCAGCCCGTGACCGGCGACCGGTTCGACTGGTTCGATTAGGGGCTACGGCAGACAGCTCCAGCCTTTCGCCTAACGCCTGCCTGTTGCACGCGGCAGCGGTCGCCCGCCGGTGCTACCGGCCCTCCCGCCAAAGAGGGCAAACTCGAAGGCCTTCGAGAAGATATCCACGTCCTGGAACCCGGCGTCCCGGAGCCACCGGCACTGCTCCTCGACGGGCGCCAGGATGTTGGCCATCCGGTCCTGGCGGTCGCGGTACTCTCGCTCCACCTCGTCCCGGGTCAGAGTGGGCTGGCGCGGGGCCCGTGAGGCGAAGAGCCGGTCCACCACCCACGCGTCATGGACCGCCTCCGCCCACGGCGAGCCCGACGCCACGTGGTCGAAGTTCAGGAACAGGCCCCCGGGCGCCAGCAGCCGAAGCACCTCCCCGTACAGGGCTCGCTTACGCTCGTCGGTGAGGTGATGGATCGCGAGGCCCGAGACGACGAGGCCGAACGGGGCGTAGCGGGCGACTGCCCGGCTCCAGGCGGACGTGGCCATGTCGCCGGCCACGATCTCGACGCGGGCGCCCGAGCCGGCGAAGCGGGCCCGCGCGGCCTCCAGCAGCGGCTCCGAGAAATCGACGAGAACGGCGTGCGCCTTGGGATACCACTCGAGGACGGCGCCCGCCATCGCGCCGCCGCCGCAGCCCAGGTCGGCGAAACGACGCACCGGCCGGCCCATCGCGGCGATCAGCCGTCGCATCGCCTCGAGCGGCTCGGCGGCCATCGACCGTCCCGCCGGCGCCCGTTCCAGATAGCCTCGGGCCACATCCTCCCGCTGCCAGACGCGGTCGCGACGCGGAGCCTTGACCGTGGGCGCCCTGGCCGGGCGCTTTCCTTTTATCGATGCTGCCATCGTTATGTCGCCGCGGACGCCTTTATGTCGAGCCCAACAGCAGTGGGTACCGCTCCGGCGCCCCAGAGCGCGCGGTGGCCTGCCGAGCCCGGCCTTTGCCCTAGAACGGCTCGCCGGCAAAGAACCGCCGCGGGTTCTCGACGGTCATGGTGCGAATATCGGCGTCGCTCAGGCCCTCCTCCTTGAGCTTGGGGATGAACTCCTGGACCAGGTAGGTGTAGCGCCGCTTGGGCGCCGCCATGGCGTACTGCTTCGGGACGTCCTGCGGCGTGAAATGCCAGCAGCCGATGTTGTCATGGGAGAGGACGATCTGCTTCGCGTACCCCGCCTTCACGTGGGAGACCAGGTTCTTCACCCGCGTCTCGTCGGGGCAGAGGACGTCGATCCCCACGCCGTCGAAGCCGATGTAGCAGCCCCGGTCCATGATGGAGCGGTGGTAGGCTGGGTCGTGGTTCCAATCGCAGTGGCCGATGATGAAGTGGTGCGGCTTCATTCCCTCGGAGAGGAATATCCCGGCCTGCTCAGGGCCCATGGTGCCCATGGTCGTATGGGTCGTGATGCGGACGTCGAGCGCCATGGCCGTGCGGGCGGCGGCGCGCAGCGCCTTCTCCTCGTTCGGGCTGATCGAGTGGGGGCCCGTGGCGCACTTGATGATGCCCGGCCGGACCTTCTTGGGCCCCACGCCCTTCGCCAGCTCCGCCGTATAGACGCGCTGGATCTGGTCGATGCTCATGATGCGGAAGTAGGCCGGGAAGCCCGCCAGATCGAGGCCGTGGTCGATGTAGAGGCCCGTCGAGCAGACGATGTTGACGCCGGACCGCTTCGAGACCTCGGCCATGAAGTCCGGCTCGCGGGCCAGCTCCATGGGGCACGGGTCGACGAACGTCCTCACGCCCAGCCTCTTGAGCTCCTTGAGGCGGGCGACGGCCCTCTCCAGCTCGGCCTTGCGCTCGAAGGCCAGCGTCGAGTCCACCTGCCAGCCGGAGAAGCCGACCTTCAGGTGCTCGTGCATGAGGGTGAAGCCCAGCTTGTCGACGTCGATGGGGCCGAGGACGGTCTGCACCTGCTTCGCCATAGGGGGGCCTCCTGCTGTCGAGTTCCGGCGGATGATAGCACCGGGCGATTGGGCGGCACAACGCCGCCGGCAGCAGCGCAGCGGGCTCCCGGCCGTGCGCTATACTACCGCCACCGCTGATGGGGAGCCCTTCCCATGGCCCAGACCATCGACTTCCACACCCACGCGCAGCCCAGCGCGCCTGAAGGGATCGCCTTCCAGCGGCAGTGGGGGCACGAGCGCCCGCCGCGCACGGGCGTGCCGGAGGAGCTGCTGGCCATCATGGACCGGGCGGGCATCGCCCAGTCCCTCCTGGTGCCCTGGATGCCGGCCCAGGACCACGCTGATCGCCTCACCGCCGCCATGACGGAGGGCGGCCTGCTCGCGGAAGAGCGGGCCCGCGCCCACGCGCGCCGGATCGTCGCCGAGACGTGGCGGCGCCTCAACCAGTGGGCCGTGGAGACCGTCGCCGCGCACCCGGACCGTCTCTTATGTCTCGTCGGCCTCGACCCGCTCGTCATGGACGAGTCCTTCGTGCGGCAGGAGGCGGCCGACAGGCTGGCCCAGGGCGCCTGCGGCCTCAAGATCGCGCCCATGTTCCTGCGCGCCCCGCCCGACGACCCGCGCATGGCCATCGTCTTCCAGCTCGCCCAGGAGCACGGCGTCTTTGCCCTCGCGCAGGCCGGCGCCCACGGCTACCAGGGCCAGCCGGCCTGGGGCCACCCGCGCCACTTCGAGCCGGTGCTGAAGGCCTATCCGGACGTGATCGTCCAGCTGGCGCACCTGGGCATGGGCGCCGAGGAGGAGGTGGCCGGTCTCACGGCCCGCTACCCCAATCTGTACGCCGACCTCTCGTCGCGGATGCACCTCTTCGGCCAGCCGGGCCAGTGGTCGCTGGCCGAGGCCGCCGCGTGGATCCGCCGCATCGGCGTCGAGCGCGTCCTCTTCGGCACCAACTACCCGCTGAACGACCCGGTCCTCTACGTGCAGGTGATGGAGGCGCTGCCCCTGACAGGGGCCGAGCGGCAGGCCGTCCTCTTCGAGAACGCGCAGCGCATCCTCGCTAAGAACCGGCCGAGGAGGCCCGCGCCCAAGAGGAGCCGCCCATGACCCAGGCGTACGAGATCATCGACGCCCACACGCACGTCCATCCCACGCGGGCCGACGCCCACGCCTTCCTGGCCTTCATCAACCAGCGCAACGTGCCCCGCGCCGGCGACGTGACCGAGGCCCTCGCCACCATGGACCGCCTGGGCATCCGCAAGACGGTGATCCTGCCCTGGCTCTTCGCGCGGCAGATCTACACCAACAGAGTGCAGGAGCTGACCAAAGCGCAAAAACCTGTCTCTCCCGAGCGCGTTCGGACGCAGATCGGGGCCCAGTGGTCGGCCTATAACTCGTGGGCCATCGAGGCCGGTAAGAGGCGCCCCGGACGCTTCGCCGCCATGGTCGCCATCGACCCGGTCCTGATGGGCGAAACGTGGGTCCGGACAGAAGTCGAGAGGCGGCTGGCCCAGGGTGCGCTGGGCCTCAAGATCGTGCCCTACGCCATCGAGTGCCACCCGGCCGACGACCGTATGGCCGTGGTGTGGGAGCTGGCCAATGCCCGCGGGCTGCCCGTCGTCTCCCAGTCGGGCGGGCGGGCGCCGTCGGACTTCGCCTATCCGGCCAACTTCGAACCTGTTGTGAAAGGCTATCCAAAACTGCAACTTATCATGGCTCACGTCGGGATGGGAGCGGAGGAGGAGGCTGCCCGGCTCGCAGCGAGATACCCGAACCTCTACGTGGACACGTCCTACTGGCTGGGGCTGGTGGGCAAGCAAGGCGGCTACACGCTGGCCGGCGCGGCGGACCTCTTCCGCCGTATCGGCATCGACCGGGTGCTCTTCGGGACGAACTATCCCATCTGCGATCCGGCCGAGTTCGTGCAGGTGGTGAACGAGATGCCTCTCTCGGAGGCCGAGCGGCGGCAGGTCTTCAGCGAGAACTACCGGCGCGTCTACGCCGACTGGCGCTAGAGCTGGTTGCAGAAGTGTCATTCTGAGCCGTTAGGCGAAGAATCTGGGGCTTGGGGGAGGTTCCCCACCCCAGACCCTTCGCCCGGGGACGGGCTCAGGGTGACAGCGATTGGGCTCACCGACTCGTTTTGTAACCAGCGCTAGAGCCCGGCGCGGGCGAAGATGGCGTCGGCGTGGGCGACGAAGTAGCCGTAGTCCATCAGCGCATCGAGGTCGCGCGGCTTCAGCAGGGCCGCGACCTCCTGGTCGCCCGACAAGAGGTCGCGGAAGGCGGCCCCGGTGTCCCAGGCGCGCATGGCGCTGCGCTGGACGAGGGCGTAGGCCTGCTGGCGCGTCATCCCCTTCTCGATGAGGGAGAGGAGGACGCGCTGGGAGAAGATGAGGCCGCGGGTGGCCTCCAGGTTCTCCCGCATCCGGTCCGGGTAGACGCGCAGCCCCCGCATGACGAAGGTGAACAGGTCCAGCATGTAGTCCAGGGCCAGGCAGGAGTCGGGCAGGATCACCCGCTCGGCCGAGGAGTGGGAGATATCGCGCTCGTGCCACAGGGCCACGTTCTCGAGGGCCGTGGTGGCGTGACCGCGCAGAAGCCGGGCCAGGCCACAGATCCGCTCGGAGAGCTCCGGGTTCCGCTTGTGGGGCATCGCCGAGGAGCCGATCTGGCCCTTGCCGAACGGCTCCTCGACCTCCCGGATCTCCGTCCGCTGGAGGCTGCGAACCTCGGTGGCGAACTTCTCCAGCGACGCGCCGATGAGGGCTATGGTCTGGACGAACTGGGCGTGCCGGTCCCGCTGGAGCACCTGCGTCGAGGCGGGGGCCACGGCCAGCCCAAGGCGCCGGCATGCCGACTCCTCGACGGCCAGGGGCACCGTGGCGTGGCTCCCCACGGCGCCGGATACCTTGCCCACGGCGATGACCCCCCGCGCCTGGCGCAGCCGCTCGGCGTGGCGCCGCATCTCGTCCAGCCAGACGAGGAGCTTCAAGCCAA
>CAZKTO010000016.1:9293-40015 GCA_964555685.1 uncultured Dehalococcoidia bacterium | reverse complement strand
TGCGGCCCATGGTGATGGTGCGCCGGTGCTCGATGGCGCGCTCGCGGATCGCCTCCGTCAGCCGCGCCAGCTCGCCGGCCAGGATATCGCTGGCCTCCATGAGCTGGAGGGAGAGGGCGTTGTCCTGGACGTCGTAGGAGGTGAGGCCCAGGTGGATGAAGCGGCTATCGGGGCCGGCGCTCTCGGCCACCGCGCGCAGGAAGGCCGTCATATCGTGGCGGGTCTCCTGGAACGCCTGCTCGATGCCCTCCATGGTGTAGGAGGCGCGGCGGATGCGCTCCATGGCGCCGGTCGGGATGGCGCCCGCCTCGGCCCAGGCCTCGCAGATGGCGACCTCGACCCGCAGCCACTTGTCGTACTTGCTCGCGTCCGACCAGACGCGCTTCATCTCGGGACGGGAGTAGCGGTCGATCATGGCGCGGCCTCGACTACGGTGGCGTTACATTCTCCGGAAGCTCTTTGGATGCCCAACCGAATGCCGAGGTCGCCGTACTCTTTCGGCTTGCACAGTTGGTCAAGAGCGTCACTGGACGAGAGTGCGTACATCAGCCGGTTGTCCATCTTGTCACCAACTATGTAGCCACTGGTGCGTCGGCGGGAGGAGGCGTCAACGCAGCGCGGTAGCGCCGTCCTCCCAGAGGGGGCAGGTCCGTGCGGCGTCCTGACCGACCTCGCACAGCGTCCAGAGCCCAGGAGTAATGCGGCCTTCGCGCTTGTGCTTATGGACGTACTTGCACATGGTGTGCTGGGCGCCATCCAACACCTTCGCCACAACGTCCTTGGCGTCCCCAGGCGCTCCGGGGTAGCTGGACTTGAAACTGTCCCAGTGGGCCCGGTCGACATCGAGGTAGAGGGAGATCAGCGCGACAGACACACGATTGATGTACTGCTGGTAGTAGAGGTTGCGTTCGTAGTCTTCTCGGATGTAGAGCTTCTGCTGTCGCTCGCGCGTGAGGTACACAAACCCCGCGTTCACGGCAAAGCCAAATCCAGCGAACGCAAGACCGATCAGGGCGAGGGGCCAGCCCTGGAGCGTGTCCACCTGGGCCAAGCTGAAGACCCCGGTGCCTGCCGAGATGGTCATGGTGGGCAGCGCCTTGAGGAAGTCCTGGGCCTTCTTTCCGAACTGGAGATTGTCCCGGAAGTTCTCCAGGTACACGGAGCGCAGCTGCTCGTTCTCCTGGAAATTCAGCTCCCTGCCCTTGTAGAGCGTCTCCAGGGTCCGCATAGCAGCACGGATGGCTGCGGTGGCGTTCTGAACGTAGTCCAGCTCTGGACCCACGGGCGCGCGCTTCTGGCCGTCCTTGAGCAATGCGTCCGCCATGGTGGCGGACATGCCGGCATCAATGGAGTCGCTGGGCTTGGCAAACTGGCCCGTGAGCGCCCAGGCCAGGCGCACGGCAACATACGGCGGCAGGAGGGTGGTGTGCTTTTGCTCCGCTTCCTTGGCCATGCGTCACCTCCCCGCCGTCGCGCCGGTAGATGGGCAGCATTCTACATCTTGATGCGGACCCAGCCAACATACCGGAGTATCTGCCCGACTGCCACGTCGCTCGCCTTATCACGTTTCAGTTCGACCACGACAAACTTGCCAGCGGGGTCTTTGGCCAAGATGTCCAAGCGACCGGCCTCCTCTGTCTCGAATTGCCGATGAACCAGAGCGAGTCCTGGCTCCAAACGATCGAGCGCTGTCCTCCAACCCGGCCATCTGAGCCCTCTCCACGCCCGTGGGGTAGCACGCAACGTTTCACGAGGCGCGCTTACGCACCGTGGCATTTCTTGTACTTCTTGCCACTTCCGCAGGGGCAGGGAGTATTGCGGCCTGTCTTCGCCTGGCCGTGCTGCTCCTGGAACCTCCGCTGTTCCGCCTTCCTCTCGCCACAGGCGGCACAAGTGCAAGCGGGAGGGTGCCTCTCGTACCAAGCGGTCCTCTCTTTCCCGATAACCACGATCACTCCTTGATAGCCTATTGTACCCCGCGCTGCAGGCCCCGGCGGTACTCCTCGTAGGCCTCGCGGATGCGGTCGTGCTTCAAGCCCAGGATCTGGGCGGCGAGGAAGGCCGCGTTCCGCGCTCCCCAGGCGCCGACGGCCACCGCGGCCACCGGGACGCCGGGCGGCATCTGGACGATGGCGTAGAGCGCATCGACGCCCTTCAACTCGCTGGTGGGCAGCGGCACGCCGATGACGGGCAGCGTCGTCCAGGAGGCCACGGCGCCGGGCAGGGCGGCGGCGCCCCCGGCGGCGGCGATAACCAGCTCCACGCCCCGAGGCCGGAGCTGCTGGCAGTACTCCCGGAGCTTTTCGGGCGTGCGGTGGGCCGAGATCACCTGCACCTCGTGCTCGATGCCGAGCTGCTCCAGCACCTCGATGGTCCCCTGGACGTGGGAGGCGTCCGACTTGCTGCCCATGAGCACGGCGACAAGCGGCATGGCCAGCTCTCCTTTGGTCACCGGTCCAGGAACTTCAAGAGCAGCCGGAAGGGGCCCGTCCGGTCCATGATATGCACCCAGTCCGACTCGCCGCGGAGCATGCGGCAGGTGGCGTTCCACGGCCGATGCAGGCGCTCCACCAGGCGCATGTAGACGCCCGGCGTCCAAAAGAATGCCTTCATCATCATGGCGGCGACGCGCAGGTCCGGCATGATCTCCCTCGCCACCGCCTGCTCGTAGGCCAAGAGGTCGCCGGCCCGTCCCCGGAGGCGGTCCGTCACCACCGGCGCCGCCAGCCTAGCGCTGCGGATGGCGTGATAGATACCCTCGCCGGTGAAGGGGTCGGCCAGGCCCGCCGCGTCGCCCAGGAGCAGCGCGCGCCCGCGGACGATGGGCGACCCATCGTGCCGCAGGGGGATGTGGTGGCCCTGAAAGTGGACGACGCGGTGCGCGCCCAGGTCCAGCGACGCCAGGTACGCCTCGTAGCGGGCCCGCATGGCGGAAGCGCCGGCCCTCTGGCCGCCTACGCCAATGGAGAGGTGCCGGCCCTTGGGGAAGACCCAGCCGTAGCCGGGTTCGACGATGCCGAAATCGATGGCCGCGCGGCGGTCCCACGCCGCCAGCACCTGGTCGGAGACCTCCACCTCGGCCTCCAGCGCCACGTCCATGTCAGCGTCCCGCATGAGGTCCAGCGAGTGGGCGACGACGCTGTTGGCCCCATCCGCTCCGACGACGACACTGGCGCCCACCGATCCATCGGCGAGCCGCAGGGTGCAGCCTTCGTCGCCCATCGTCACGCCCGCGACCCGTACTCCTTCCACCAGGTGGGCGCCGGCCTCCTGGGCCTTGCGGGCGAGATACTCGTCGAAGCGGGAGCGCATGACCATGTAGCAGATGGGCTTGTGGTAGCGCCGCTCGACGGCGCGCTGCATCTTGTAGCTGATACGGCCGCCCCAGACGACCCGCTCCACCACGGGGCCGATATCGAAGTCCAAGAGCTTCGCAGCCCGGATCGTCACCCCGCCGGCGCAGGCCTTGTACCGGGGGAGCCTCTGCCGCTCCAGCAGCGCCACCTGGAGGCCGGCCTGGGCCAGGGCCCTGGCGATGGTCGAGCCCGCCGGCCCCGCGCCGACGACGGCGACGTCGTAGCTCGGCTTGAGCTCGGTCACGGCGCCACCCGGAGCGCCCGCAGCGCGATGTCCGTGCGGTAGTGGGCGTCCTTGAACCGCACCCTCTGGACGTTGGCGTAGACGATGCGGCGGGCCTCGGCGATGTCGCGCCCCAGGGCCACGACGGTGAGCACGCGCCCTCCATCGGTCACCGGCTGGCCGTCGCGCAGGCGGGTGCCGGCGTGGAAGACGGCCGCGCCGGTATCGATCTCGCCCAGCCCGGCGATGGGGTGCCCCTTCTCGTACGGGCCGGGATAGCCGCCGGCGGCCATGACGACCCCAGCGCACGGGCGGGGGTCCCACTCAAGGCGAACCTGGTCCAGGCGCCCGGCCAGCGCCGCTTCGATGACATCCAGCAGATCGGTCCTGAGTCGCGGGAGGATCACCTGCGTCTCCGGGTCGCCCAGGCGGCAGTTGAACTCCAGCACGTTGACCTCGCCGCCTTGGACCATGAGGCCGGCGTAGAGGACGCCGCGGAAGGGGGAGCCCTCCATGGCCATGGCGCGGACCGCGGGCTCCAGCACCGTCTGGTGGATGCGCTGGACCAGCGCCTCGTCCAGGAACTCGGGGGGGCTGTAGCTGCCCATGCCGCCGGTGTTCAGCCCCTGGTCGCCATCGAGGGCGCGCTTATAGTCGCAGGCGGGCACGGTTGGGAGCACCGTCCTGCCGTCGGTGATGGCGAAGACGCTGGCCTCGGCCCCCTCCAGCCGCTCCTCGAGGACGACGCGCCGCCCGGCCTCGCCGAAGGCGCCCCGCAGCATCATGGCGTCGAGAGCGGCGATGGCCTCGGCGCGCGTGGCCGGGACGACGACGCCCTTGCCGGCGGCCAGGCCATCGGCCTTGACGACGGGCGGGCGCGGCTGGCGCTCGATGAAGGCGCGGGCCGCCTCGTACGAGTCGAAGACCTCGCCCTCGCCGCACGGGATGCCGTGCTTGCGCATGAGGGCCCTTGCGAAGGCCTTGCTCCCCTCGATCCTGGCGGCGCGCCGGTCCGGCCCGAAGATGGGCACGCCCCGCGCCTGGAAGAAGTCAACGATACCGGCGACCAGCGGGACCTCGGGCCCGACAACGACGAGATCGATGCGGTGCGCCCGGACGGCCTCCGCCAGCGCGGGGAAGTCCTCGACGGCGACGGCCAGGTTCGTGCCCAGGGCAGCGGTGCCCGCGTTCCCCGGCGCGGCGTAGAGGGCGCTGACCCGGGGGCTCTGGGCGAGCTTCCAGACGATGGCGTGCTCGCGGCCGCCGGATCCGACGATGAGGACCTTCACCGGCGGGCTACTCCCACTCAATGGTCCCGGGCGGCTTGCTCGTTATATCGTACACGACCCGGTTGACGCCCGGCACCTCGTTGACGATGCGGTTCGAGATGCGGGCCAGGAGGTCATAGGGCAGCCGCGCCCAGTCGGCCGTCATGGCGTCCTCGCTGGTCACGGCCCGCACGGCCACGACGTGCCCGTAGGTCCGGTGGTCGCCCATGACGCCGACGCTCCGGCTCCCCGTCAGCACAGCGAAGCTCTGCCAGAGGTGGCGGTAGAGCTTGGCCTTCTTGATCTCGTTCATGACGATCCAGTCGGCGTCGCGCAGGACGTCCAGCTTCCGCCGGTCCACCTCGCCGATGATGCGGATGGCCAGCCCCGGGCCCGGAAAGGGCTGGCGGTAGACCATCTCCTCGGGCAGCCCCAGGGCCAGGCCCACCTCGCGCACCTCGTCCTTGAAGAGGTAGCGCAGAGGCTCGATGAGGGCGAGACGCATCTCCGCCGGCAGGCCGCCCACGTTGTGGTGCGTCTTGATCTTGGCGGCCGTCTTGGTCTCCGGCGTCACGCTCTCGATGACGTCCGGGTAGAGGGTCCCCTGGGCCAGGAAGTCGGCGTCCTCCATCTTGGCCGCCTCCTCCTCGAAGACTCGGATGAACTCGTTGCCGATGACCATCCGCTTCTCCTCCGGGTCCGTGACGCCGGCCAGGCGGCTCAGGAAGCGCTCTTCGGCGTCCACATGGACCAGGTTCATCTTCATGTTGCGCTGGAGGACGTTCAGGACCCGGTCGGCCTCCTCGCGCCGCAGCAGCCCGTTGTTGACGAAGATGCAGGTGAGCTTGTCGCCCACGGCCCGGTGCACCAGCGTCGCCACCACCGCCGAGTCGACGCCGCCGGACAGGGCGCAGATCACCCTCCCCTGTCCCACGGCGCCGGCGACGCGCTCCACCTGGTCCGCGATGAAGTTGCTGGGCGTCCACGACCCGGTGCAGCCGCAGATATCGTAGAGGAAGTTGCGCAGGATCTCCCGCCCGTGCTGCGTGTGGGCCACCTCCGGATGGAACTGGATGCCGATCATCCCCTTGTCATCGCCCATGACGGCGATGGGGCTGTTGTCCGTGTAGGCCAGGCTGCGAAAGCCCGGCGGAAGCTGCTCGACGCGGTCGCCGTGGCTCATCCAGACCGGGCAGGCTTCCGGCAGGTTTTTGAACAGGGCGGCGCCATCGACGTTCTGATGGAGCACGGCATGGCCGTACTCCCGCTTGGCGCCAGGCTCAACGCGCCCTCCGAGCTGGTGCGCCATGAGCTGCATCCCGTAGCAGATGCCCAGCACTGGGACCTTGGACTCGAAGACGTAGGCCGGCGCCTGGGGCGCGCCGGGCTCGTAGACGCTGGCCGGCCCGCCCGAGAGGATGAAGCCCTTGGGCTTCAGATGGGCGATCTTCTCCCACGGCGTGTCGTCGGGCACCAGCTCGCAGTAGACGCGCAGCTCCCGCACGCGCCGGGCGATGAGCATGCTGTACTGGGAGCCGAAGTCTAGGACGACGATAGCCTCTTGCGCGCCGGGGGGTTGCTCGCCGGGGGCGCGGACGGGCTTGTGGGCCAACTTCTCCTTGGCGATCTCGAGGTAGGCCGAGACCTCCACGTCCCCGCTAACGGAGAGGCGAAGGCTGTCGTCGCCGGCGGTACGGTCCACGCGAGCCTCCTGTGCGCGAGAGGGGTAAGCGTAGCACCCTATGCTATACTCAGTCAAGGAGAGAGACGGGTGGAGCAACAGATTCGGGAGGCCCTGGCGGCGCTGCGGCGCGGCGGCCTCGTCGCCTACCCCACGGACACGGTCTACGGGCTGGGCTGCGACGCCCGCGACCCCCAGGCCGTCCGCCGCGTCTTCGAGGTCAAGGGCCGCCCATCGGGCATGGCGCTGCCCCTGCTGGTGGCCGATCTCGAGATGCTCGAGCGGGCCTCCGCCGGCCTGCCGGCGGCGGCGTATATCCTCGCCGCGCGATTTCTCCCCGGCCCGCTCACCCTCGTCGTCCTCAAGGCGCCCTGGGTCCCTGAGATCGTCACCGCCGGGCAGCCCACGGTGGCGCTGCGAATACCCGGCCACCCGGCGCCGCGGCTTCTGGCCGCCGGCCTGGGCGCGCCCATCGTCGGCACCAGCGCCAACCGCTCGGGCCAGCCCAGCGCCGTCACCGCCGGCGAGGTGCGGCGGCAGCTCGGCGCGCTCGTCGACTATGTCATCGACGGCGTATGCTCCGGTGGCGTCGAGTCCACCATCGTCGACCTCACCCAGAGGCCGCCGCGGATCCTCCGGGCTGGCGCTATCCCGGCGGAGCGCATCGAGGAGGCGCTGGGCCCTTCGATAGGGCTCAGAGCCTGCCCTGAGCCGAAGCCCCGAGCCCGGCGTGGGGGTCTTGCCGAAGGGACATGCCCGGCGGTGGCCCGGTGATGCGCCCGCGCGCCGCCACTCTTGGCACGCCTCGCCATGCCGATGCCTAGACCCGCCGCCATCGACATGCTCGGCCCTGGCATCGAGGCCGAGCTCCGGCGGACCGTCGGCGCCCAGCGTTCGCCCCTGTACGCCATGCTCCGCTACCACCTGGGCTGGACGGATCAGACGGGGATGCCGGAGCGCCACGCCGCCCCGGAAAGGCCGCTCGGAACCCTCTGCCTCCTCGCGGCCCAGGCCGCCGGTGGAGCGGCCGCCCAGGCGATGCCCGCCGCCGCCGCCATCGAGCTGGCCCGCGCCTTCGCCCTCATCCATCTGGAGGTGTCTGACGGCCGGCCTGGCGGCGCGGCCGCGGGCTCGCGGGAGCGCTCCCCCGTCTGGTGGGTCTGGGGCCACTCCCAGGGCATCAACGCCGGCGACGCCATGTACGCCCTGGCCCGCCTGGCGGTCATGGACCTGGGGTCGCGGGGCCTCCCGCCTGAGACGGTGGTCCGGGCCACGGCCGCCCTCGACCACGCCTGCCTCGAGCTGTGCGAGCGCCGCTACGCCGCCATCGAGGACGAGGCCAGCGATGGCCGGACGCCTGATGGCTATCTGCGGACCGTCGATGGCACCGCGGGCGCACTGGGAGCCTGCGCCGCCGCCATGGGGGCGCTGGCCGCCGGAGCCCGCGGGCCCGTCGTCGCCGCCCTGGGCCAGTTCGGCCGCGCGGCCGGAGGCGCCTGGCACCTGCGCCAGGAGCTCGATGGCATCTGGGCGGAAGGGGGCGCCGGGGCGGGCCTCGTCGATGCGCTGGACCGGCGGCGCACGCTGCCGCTCGTCTTTGCCCTGAGCGCGGCCACGGGGGAGCGCAGGGCCCGCCTGGAGGCGGCGGCCCGCCGCGAGACGATGCTCACGGACGAGGAGCTGGGCCGCCTCGCCGGGCTTGTGGAGGAGCTGGGCGCGCGGCGCTTCACCGAGGCGGCCATCGCCCAGCGCCTCGGCCTGGCCATGGACGCCCTGGAGCTGGCCCGCGTGCCGGACGAGGCGGCGGCGCCGCTCCGGGGGCTCGCCCGGTATCTCGCCGGCGCCGCAGAGGGGCGAAGGCCCTCGTGACTACCCAGGGTCATCGCCGCCTTCAACCGGCGCTCCAAAGAGTGGTCCGCCACCTGCGCCGGACCTTCATCGCCGGGCTCCTCGCCCTCATCCCGCTGGTGGCCACGCTCCTCGTCCTGCGCATCGTCTTCAACTGGATCGATGGCGAGGCGCAGCCCGTGGTCGAAGAGATCTTCGGGCGCGAGATCACGGGCGTGGGCATCGGCCTCACCATCGCCGTCATCTACCTCATGGGCCTGGTGGTTGCCAACATCCTGGGGCGGTGGCTCGTCAAGCAGTTCGAGGGCCTGGTCCTGCGGATCCCCGTCGCCCGGTGGATCTACAACCTCTTCAAGCAGACCGTCGACGCCCTGCGGTTGGCCGGCCAGACCAGCTTCCGCGTGGTGATGGTCCAATGGCCCAGCAAGAGCACCTACACCATCGGATTCCAGACCGGAACCATTACGGGGAAGGACGGGAAGGTCTACTACAACGTGCTCATCCCAACGACGCCCACGCCCCAGACGGGCTTCCTGGCCATCGTGCCCGAGGAGGACGTGATCCTGACGGACCTGACCGTGGAAGAGGGGATCAAGATGGTCGTGTCCAGCGGCGTCGTGACCCCCAGCGACCTGATGAAGAACCTGCGGGCCGCCAAGACGGGCGCCGCCCCTGCCGGGGTCTCGGCCATACTGGGCGCATCCCCGCCTCCGGCCCCGCACCCCGTCCGCGACCGGGAGCCGTAGCGCGCGCCCTCAGTCGACGAGGCCGTTCAGCAGCGCCCCGAGGCCGTAGGCCACGCCCGCGGCCAGCCCGCCGGCCACGAGCGTCTCCAGTCCGCTGCGCAGCGGGTTCCCCTTGGTGACCACGACCTTGGCCGCGCCGAGGCTGAAGAGGGCCCCCGCCGACAGTCCCAGGGATGCAAGGAACAACGTGCCCGAGGAGATGGAGAAGGCGAGACTGAACAGGTAGACGATGAGGGGCACGATGCCCGCCAGGACAAACGCCACGAACACCGCCAGGCCACTCGCCAGTGGCCTGCGCGCGTGCTCCAGGAGCCCCAGCTCTTCCACCATCATCGCCTCGACCCACCTCTGCGGGTTCCGGGCCTTGATCTCGACCAGGCTGCGCGCGTCCCCCTCGGAGTAGCCCTGGCGCCGGTAGATCTCGTAGAGCTCCGCCCGCTCGACCTCCGGGACCAGCTCGACCTCCCGGGCCTCTCGCTGCTTCTCCTTCTGGTAGTACTCCCGCTCGCTTTGAACGGAAAGGTACGCGCCGATGGCCATCCCAAAGGCGTCGGCCAGCAGAGTGGCGAGCCCCAGGACCGCCACCACCCGGCTGCCAAGGTCGGCGCCAGCCACCCCGCTGACGACGGCGAAGGTGGTGAGAATGCCGTCCAGGGCGCCGAAGACCATGACGCCAAGGTATCGACCTCCCAGGCCGCCGTGCCTCTCGAGGCTCGCCTGGGCCGTGGCCGCCGCGATGGCTGGCGGGGCTCCCGCGCCCTGCGCCCGCACCGTGCCCGGCCGGCCAAGACGCCGGTGGGCATCCGCCAGTTTGGCCCACAACCAGATCATCGTGCGGTACCCGGTTGCTGTTGCGGGGCTCGTGAGAAGGGTCGGCCCCGTCGCGCCACGAGAGGCTTGGCCTACCGGCCCTGGAAACGCGCCGGGCGCTTCTCGGCGAAGGCTTTCAGGCCTTCCTTGGCGTCCTCGCTCTGGAAGCAGATGCGGGAGTGCTGCGCCTCGATAGCGTAGGCCTCCTCCATTGGGACGCCCATGGTCAGGAGGACCGAGCGCTTGATGGCCTGGAGGGAGATGGGGCCGTTACGCTTCATCCGCTCGGCATAGTCGATGGCCGTGGGCATCAGGTCCTTGAGCGGGACGACCTTGTTGACCAGGCCGAAGTTATACGCCTCCTGGGCCGTCATCCGCCCGCCGGAGCCGCCGACCAGCAGGAGCTCCATCGCCGCGGCGTAGGGGATCTGGCGCGGCAGGCGGACCGTCGTGCCGCCGCCGGGGAAGAGGCCCCAGCGCACCTCGGCGACCGCGAACGTTGCGTGCTCCGCAGCGACTCGAATGTCCGTCCCGCACAGGAGCTCCATGCCGCCGGCGATGCAGTAGCCGTTGACTGCGGCGATGACGGGCTTGTAGAGGTCAATCCCCTTGAGGACCTGGTGCGAATCGGTGCCAAAGCGGGGCTTGTGCCGGCCCTCGGTGGCGGCCGGGATGTAGGTGCGAAGGTTGCCGCCGGCGGAGAAGGCCCTGTCGCCCGCGCCCGTCACGATGCCGACGACGACGCTGGGATCGTCCCGCATGTCGTACCAGGCGCTGCGGAGGCCCTCCATGACCTCGGCGTCCATGGCGTTATGGACCTCCGGCTTGTTGATGGTGACGAAGGCGATGCCGTCCTTCTTCTCGTAGATGACCGCGGGGCCTGGCATGGCGTGATCCCCCGAGGAGCTCTACCCGTAGTCAAGCCGACCCGGTAGCGGTAGGGGCGCCCATTCTACGGCCCGGCGCCGTCAGCCGCCCGCCGGCGTAGGCGTCAGGGGGCGCTCCGTATCGAGGCTGAAGAACCGGGCGGCGTTCTCCACCAGCACCTGCCGCCGCTCGGCCGCCGGCACCCCCGCGAAGACCTCGTCGATGACCTGGCGCGAATGGGGCCAGTCGCCGGCCGAGTGGGGGAAGTCGCTCCCCCAGACGAGGGCGTGGACGCCGATGATGTCGCGGAACCGGAGGGCCAGGGGGTCCTTGACGATGCCGAAGATGACGTGGTCGCGCAGGTACTGGCTGGGCATCTTCTTGAGGTCCACCTGGGCCCAGTGGTGGTGGCGCAGGTACTTATCGTCCATGGTCTGCATCACCCACGGCACCCAGGCGGCGAAGGTCTCGGCGAAGTAGAGGCGCAGCGCCGGGAACCGGTCGAAGACGCCCTCGGTCATCATCTGGCAGAGGGTGTAGCTGGGGTTGATGCAGCGGGCCGCCATGTGGGAGTTGAGGGTGGCGCCGAAGCGCTCGGCTCCGAAGCCCTTGGCCCGGTCGAACTTGGCGCCGCCGCCGAAGTTCCCGTGGGGCGAGATGCGCATCCCCGTCTCCAGGGATGCGGCCCAGAACCGGTCGTCCTCGGGCGCCGGGTGCGGTCTTCCGCTGGGCCACATGCGCAGGGCCATGGCGCGCAGGCCCATCGCCTTGCACCGGCGCATCTCGTCGATGGCGTCCTGCACGCCCGTCTCCGGGACCAGGGCCACGCCGATGAGCCGGTCCGGCGCCACCGAGCAGTACTCCTCGGCGAGGAAGGTGTTATAGCCCTGGAGCACGGCCAGGTAGGGCTCCCGCTCCTTGATGCCGCGCAGGAAGTCGGGCCCGGCCAGCGCCGGGTAGAGCACCTCGCAGTCCACGCCGTCGGCGTCCTGCTCGCGCAGGCGCTGGGCCGCCGTCCCCGTGCCCGGGATGGCCGGGCCATCGCCCCGGCGGTAGGAGACGCCCGTAGGCGTGAACTCCTCATAGGGCTTGCCGCCGGTCAGGTTGAGCCCGTTCTGGAGCGGGTCCTTCCCCTCGATGACCCACGCGTCGCCGCCGTCGCCCATGCGAAGGAGCCTGGGGGCCCGGTCGCGGTGCCTGGCTGGGACGTGGTGGACCCACATCTCGGGCGTCATTTCGAGGTGGCCGTCGCCGCTGATAACCTGGTAGGTGCGTGCCATGGGCGCTCCTGCGCGCGTCGTACTCCGTCGTAACGGATTTACGGTAGACCCTATCGCGATAGGTGTCAACGCCCGGTGTGAATTCAGCGCGGCGGACGATGGCTCCGCGTATAATGCCGAGGCGCGGGGGCAGCCCGGCGCGGCATGTCCCTAGAGTTCCTGAGGGGATGCGAGCTATGGACTGGCGATTCACTCCCGACGAGGAGCGGTTCCGCGAGGACGTCCGCACGTTCCTGAAGCGCGAGCTGCCAGAGGGCGAGCCCCCCTACTCCCACGGCGAGGAGTACACGGCCGAGGGGATCGAGTGGACGCGCCGGATGACGAAGAAGCTCGTCGCCAACGGCTGGCTCACCATGGCCTGGCCCAAGCAATACGGGGGCCAGGAGCGCTCTGTGATGCAGCAGATCGTGTTCAAGGAGGAGATGGCCTACAACCACATCCCCATCACGGTGCTGGGCGGCGCTGGCACCGCCTGGGTCGGGCCGGCCCTCATGGTCTCGGGGAACGAGGAGCAGAAGCGCTACCACCTGCCCAGGATCGCCAGCGCCGACGTCTACTGGTGCACCGGCTACAGCGAGCCCAACGTGGGCTCCGATCTCGCCTCCGTGGAGACCAGCGCCGTGCGCGATGGCGACGACTATGTGGTGAACGGGACCAAGATATGGACCAGCTCAGCGCACCTGTCCGACTGGTGCTGGTGCGCCGTCCGGACGGACCCCAAGGCGCCGAAGCACAAGGGCATCACGATGCTCCTGATCGATATGCACTCGCCCGGCGTCTCGGTCCGCCCCATCCTCGAGATGACGGGCCGCCATGTGTTCAACCAGGTCTACTTCGATAGCGTGCGCGTCCCGGTCCGCAACCGCGTGGGCGAGGAGAACCGGGGCTGGTACGTGCTGGCGGTGGCCCTGGACTTCGAGCGCTCGGGCATCTTCGGCGCCGCCAGCGCCCTGGGCATGATCCGGGACCTGAACGCGTTCCTGACGGACACCCAGTGGCGCGGCATCAACGAGTCGCGGCGCCCCCTCATCAAGAACCGGTACGCGGAGCTGGCGGTCCAGGCCATTGTGGGCCGGAACCTCGCCTACCGGATCGGCTGGATGCAGACCAAGGGGATCATCCCCAACGCCGAGACGTCTATCGCTAAGATCATGCTCTCGGAGACGTCCCAGCGCATCGCCGACTTCGGCATCCACATCATGTCGCTCTACGGGCAGTTGGAGCCGGGTTCCAAGTGGGCGCCGCTCAAGGGCCGCCTGGAGCACCAGTACCTCCAGCAGCGGGCCGCCACCATCGGCGCAGGCACCTCCGAGGTCCAGCGTAACGTCATCGCCACCCGTGGCCTCGGCCTCCCCCGCTAGCACCTGAGCCCATTGGACCTGCCGGGGAAACCTCTTTTGACAAAGAGGCTTTCCCCGGGCCCCTTCCAGAAAACTTTAGAGGTGGAGTGGCGAGGGGGGTGGGCTCATGGGAGCCCACCCCCCTCGCTACTCCACGCCTAAGGTTCTTTGGGAGGGTCTGGGAACACCTTTCTGTCAAGAAAGGGTTCCCAGCAAACCCAGTGGATTCAGGTGCTAGCGGGGGACCTGGGGGATACGGCCGTTGGCCCAGCGGCCGCCGTCGACCAGGATCGTCTGGCCCGTCACGAAGCTCGCCGCGGGCGAGACAAGGTAAGCGACGGCCCCGGCGATGTCCTCCGGCAGGCCCTTGCGTCCCAGGGGCGTCATCTGAATCGTGAGATCGCGGTAGGAATCGAGGCCGGCGCCCGGCTGCGATGAGAGGGGCGTGACGATGGAGCCCGGCGAGACGGCGTTGACGCGGATGCCGTGAGGGCCCATCTCGCCCGCCAGCGCCTGGGTCAGGCTCATGACGCTGGCCTTGGCCGCGCCGTAGAGCGCCAGGTTCGCGTGGCCCACGTGCGCACTGATGGACGCGATGTTGACGATGGCCCCGGACCTCTGCCGGACCATCACCGGCGCCACCGCCCGGATGCAGAGGTAGACCGACTTGGCGTTCAAGAAGAAGATCGTCTCCCAGTCGCGCTCGTCCTGGTCCAGCATGGCGCCGGGCCCGACGCCGCCGGTGCCGCCGGCGTTGTTGACCAGGATGTCGATGCGCCCAAGCTCCTTGGCGACGGTCTCCACCATCCGCTGGACCGAGGCGGCGTCGCGGACGTCTGTCGCGACAGCCAGGGCGCGTCGTCCCCGGGCCCGCAGCCCGGCGGCCACGGCCTCTCCCGTCGTGGCGTTGATCTCGGCGGCGGCGACCGTCGCGCCGAGGTTCGCCAGCCCCTCGGCAATCCCCTTGCCGATCCCCTGGCCCGCGCCCGTGACGATGGCCACCTGGCCCTCCAGCGAGAACTTCTCCAGCGTCAGCATAGTTGACCTCACCCCCTCGCGCTCCCTCTCCGTCCAGGAGAGGGGGAAGATAAGGGATTCTAGGGGACACCCCTAGGACCCCGGCCCCGACGTGTCGGGGCGGGCGGAAAGCGGCTCCCCGCCGAAGGCGGGGGCTCCGGAAGGGTTTGCCTTGGTGGCACGGTACACAACACGGCGGACGTTACTCCCCTGGCGATCTCTTGGATTTTGGGCTGGCAAGGCCCTAACCCCCTGGCCCCCTTCCCTAAAGAGGAAGGGGGTATCGTCCCTCTCCTCGCAGGAGAGGGACAGGAGGGAGAGGGCCGCATGGCTCGTGCCGCAATCGCGATTATTGAGGCACCCAGAAGCCTCGCAGCTTGCTGCGGGGTGCTTCATTCTGAGGAGCCCCGATCGCATCGGGGCGACGAAGAATCTGGGGTGGGGCATGATTAAAGGAAGCTCCTACCTCCCAGCCGGCGGCTTCAGCGGAATCCGGTGGTAGTGGACAGAGTAGCCCCCGTCCACGTGCAGCACCTGGCCGGTGACGTGCCGCGCCTCGTCGGAGGCGAGGAAGACGGCGGCGTAGGCGATGTCCTCGGGGTCGTTCATGCCGAGAGGCGCGCGCTGGCCGTAACCCTCGGTGCGGCCCTCGCGGGTGAACCGGTCGACGATGCGCGCCGTCCGCGTGCCGCCCGGCACGATGAGGTTCACCCGCACGTTCTGCATGATGTACTGCATGGCCAGGGTCTTCGTCAGCGGCACCAGGGCGCCCTTGGCCACGGCGTAGGCGTTGTACTCCAGCGCCCCCTCGATGGCGACGGAGGCCGTGTTCAGGATGACCCCTCCGCCATTGGCGATCAGGTGCGGCAGCGCGTACTTGCAGCAGTAGAACGTCCCGTTGACGTTCACATTGAGCGTCTCGTGCCAGACCTCGAGGGGGAGCTCCGCCGCGCCGACCTTCTCGACGATCGAGTAGCCGGCGTTGTTGTACAGCACGTCCAGCTTGCCGAAGGTCTCGATGGTCCTCCGCATGAGGGCCTGGACCATCTGGGGCTGCGTGATGTCCGTATGGACGGCGATGCTCTTGCCGCCCACGCCGCGCAGCTTCTGGGCGGCCGCCTCGCCCGCCGCCGCGTCCTTATCGGCGACGACGACGGCCGCACCCTCGCGCACGAACATCTCGGCGCCCGCGAGGCCGATGCCCCGGCCCGCGCCGGTGATGATGGCTACTTTGCCGTTCAGGCGTCCCGTCATAACGGTCTCCTTGAGTCAGGCGCTGGCGTTCACCACGGCGGACCTGCTTCGCGGGTTACGCGATCTTCCTCAGCCGCACCAGCGGAATCACGCGCGTGGTCTTCTTCTCATAGTTCGCATAGCCCCGGTACATGGCGACGAACTCCCTCCACAGGCGGTCGCGGTCAGGCCCACCCGGCACATCCTCGGCGCGCATCTCGCCCTTCATCCGCCGCGTCTGAACGGCGCAGCGAGGGTCCTTCTGGAGGTTGAGGTACCAGGCCGGGTGCCGCGGATTGCCGCCGTAGGAGCCAACGAGCACCACGGAGTCGCCGTCCTGGACGTAGAGGAGCGGCGTCGTCCGGCGCCTGCCCGTCTTGCGCCCGGCGGTCGTGAGCAGCAACACCGGCGCCTTGCCGAAGCGCCCGCCGATGCGGCCGCCGGTGGTGCGAAAGACCCACGCGTGCGCCTTGGCGATCAGGTTGAAGATCCACTGCATGGCGCCCTCCCGTGCCGTCGTAGCCGCCTAGCAGGCTGCTGAAGAACGCCCTTCGACAGGCTCAGGGCGAGCGGTCTACTTCCGTTCGTGCTGAGCTTGTCGAAGCACGGAAACCACTTTTCCCGCAGCCGCCTGGACGCGCTTGCCCGTGTAGACATCGCGGAAATTGCTCAGAGAGAGTCTGAGAAGCACCCGCCACCCACCGTCGTTGCGAGCGAGTCCGCGAGCGTGGCAACCTGGTGGGGCTGGGCCCCGTTCGTGCGCCACCCATCACCCCACCAGATTGCTTCGCGGAGCCTCGCAACGACAGCAGGGAAGGACTACGACAGGTGCTTCTTTGTCTTTTCACACACTCTCTCACATCGTCTCGGGCGCCTCCCAGATATCGACGACGCCCCCAGCGAGCAGCATATCGTACTCGGCGTCGCTATAGCCCAGCACCTGCTTATAGACCTCCTCGCTGTGCTCGCCGATGAGCGGCGCGGGGCGCCGGATGCGGGCCGGCGTCTCCGCGAGGCGCGGCGCCAGCATCTCCGTATGGTACTCGCCCATCTCGGCGTGGCGGATCTTGCCGTAGTGGCCCCGGAAGTTGAGCTGCGGGTCCTCGTAGAGGCCGCGCTGGTCGTGGACGACGCCCGCGGGCACGCCGGCGGCCTGCATGCGGCGCATGACCTCTTCGGCGGGGAGCTGGCCCGTCCACTGCCCGGCCAGCTCGTCCAGCGCCTCGCTGTTCCGGCAGCGCGCCTCGTGGGTGGCGAAGCGCGTCTCGCGCGTCCACGGCGGGCCGCCGATGACCCGGCAGAACCAGCGCCACTGCTCATCGTTGAAGACGGCGATGGCGCACCACCGGTCGGTACCCTGGCAGGGGTAGGCCCCGTGGGGCGCCGCGATGGGCAGGTCGCCGCCCATGAGCCTGTTACCCTCGCGCCCCTGATTCCGGCCGTTCAGCGTCCAGTCGAGGATGGCGGCGCCCAGGAGCCAGACGGAGGTCTCGAGCTGGGAGAGGTCGATGTACTGCCCCTTGCCGGTGCGGGCGCGATAGTCCAGCGCGGCCACGAGGGCCAGCGAGGCGAACTGGGGCGACGTGGCATCGGTGTAGACGACGCTGGCGCCGCTGGGCGGGCCATCGGGCCAGCCGGTCAGGTGCCCGAATCCCGCGAGGCCGGTGAGCATGGGGCCCAGGCCCGGCAGCATCCGGTGCGGCCCCGTCTGCCCCTGGATCGACAGCGAGATCATGATGATCTCGGGCTTGATCTCGCGCAGCGAGGGGTAGTCGAGGCCCCACTTCGCCATCTGGCCCGGCGTGAAGTTCTCGATGACCACGTCGGCCCAGCGGATGAGCCGTCGCGCCGCCTCGATGCCCGCCGGCTTGTTCAGGTCCATGAGGATGCAGCGTTTGCCGTTGTTCGCGGCGGCGTAGTAGGCGCTCTTGTTGATGCCCCACGCGCCGCCCTGGTACGGCGGCCCCTGGCGCAGACCATCGACGCGCGCCATGGACTCCACCTTGATGATGTCCGCCCCGTAGTCGGCCAGCCACCGGCCCGTCAGCGGCCCAGCCACGACCCACGAGAAGTCGGCCACGCGCACGCCTTCCAGGGGCAGGGCCATCAGAGCACCCCCGCCTTCTTTAGGCCCGCTCGCTCCTTCGGCCCTAGGCCCAGCAAGCCAGCGTACACCTGCTCGTTGTGCTCCCCCAGGAGCGGCGGGCGGCTCCCCGAGACCCACGGCGACTCCGAGTAGCGGAAGGGCGCGCCCGTCGTCACCGCGGGCCGGTCGAAGGCTGGGTGCCGGACGCTCTCGAAGAATCCGCGCTCCTCGAGCTGCACGTCCGCCACGATGTCGGCGGGCGTATTGACCGGGTAGATGTAGAGGGCGTTCTCGACGGCGGTCTTGAAGATCTCGGCCTTGGTGTGGCGCATCTGCCAGCGCTGGAAGACCATCGCCGCCGCGTCGCTCTCCTCGTCCGAGGGGCGCCACTGGCCGGGGAGCGAGGGATAGGTCGACGCCGTGAGATATTTGGGATCGGACAGGTGCCCGGCGGCGTCCTCGGCCTGGAGCACCTGGAGGAGCGGGGGGAAGTTGCGCCCCCAGATGCCGCCGGCGTTGGCGGTATAGCCGTCCTTGCACGGAACGAGCACCCGTGGCCGCACGTGGCCGAAGTTGATGCGGTCGCCGCAGCGGCCGATATTCTGGCCCAGGAGCGTCCAGAAAGAGACGATGGAGCCCGGCCCATTCAGGTTGAAGGTGACCGCTTCCTGGATCGCGAGGTCCACGCGCTGGCCGCGTCCGGTCCGCGTCCGGTGGTAGAGGGCGATGACGGCGCCCGTGGCCGCCTGGACGTTGGAGGTGAGGTAGGCCTGGGGCGGGCGCATCCGCACCGGCGGACGCTCCGCCTCGCCCAGGAGGTGCATCAGGCCGCCCAGGGCCATGCAGACGATGTCGCTCCACTCGTAGTCACGGTAGGGCCCGTCATGACCAAAGCCGGTGATGGAGGTCATGACCAGGGTCGGATTCACCTTCCGGAGCGCGGGCAGGTCCAGCCCCGCCTCGGCCATCACGCCGGGCTTGGCGCTCTCGATCACGGCGTCCGAGAGGGCGGCCAGGCGCCGGAGGAGATCGCGGCCCTGGGGTTTCGTTATGTCGAGCGTCAGGCCCCTCTTGCCGGCGTTGAGGACCCACCAGACCAGGCTCCGCTCGGGGTGCGGCTCGTCGCGGTAGAAGGGCGGGATACGGCGGGACTCGTCGCCTCCTGGCGGCTCGACCTTGATCACCTCGGCGCCCAGCCCCGCCAGGAGCCGCCCGCAGAACTGGCCGCTGACGCCCGTCAGGTCCAGGATGCGGTAGCCGGAGAGGGGCCCGGCGGCGGCGCTGATGGGAGGCATGGCGGGGTCCTGCCCTTACCCCGGCCGGAGCCTGTCCTGAGCGCAGCCGAAGGGGCCACCCCCTCTCCGGATCGGAGAGGGGGCAGGGGGAGAGGGCGGCATCGGATGCATGGGCCGGAACTTGGGCAGCGTGATCTCGTCCGTCAAGGGCTCGAAGAGCACCTCCACCGGCATGCCGATGGCGATCCGGTCGTTGGGGCAATCGACCAGACTGCTGACCATTCGCACGCCCTCCTCCAGTTCGACCAGAACGACGTTGTACGGCACCTTCCCGGCGAAGGCGGGGAGCACCGGCGGATGGACCACGACCCACGAGTAGATGCGTCCCCGGCCCGAGACCCGCTCCCACGTGAGCTGGTCGCTCCCGCAGTGGGGGCACCCCAGCGACGGGAAGAATCGCAGCCGCCGGCAGCCCGAGCAGCGCTGGACCACCAGCCGGCCCTGGCGGCAGGCGTCCCAGTACTCCTGGTCGAGGCTGGTGGGGACAGGGACGACGATGGGGCCGCTCACGACGGCGCGCTCCCCAGGATGAAGGCGCTGGTGGGGCTGAAGTTGCCGCTGGCCATGAGGACGACCTCGGCGTTGGGGACCTGGCAGGTGGAGGCGCCGCGCACCTGCCGCACCGCCTCCAGCACCAGGTTATAGCCGTGCAGGTAGACCTCCGAGAGGCTGCCGCCGCTGGTGTTGACCGGGATCGAGCCGTTGGGCCACTGGATGCGCCCCTCGGCGACGAAGGCGCCGGCCTCGCCGCGTTTGCAGAAGCCGAAGTCCTCGAGGCCGATGAGGACGCGCGGCGTGAAGGCGTCGTAGATCATGGCGGCGTCGATGTCGGCCGGGGTGACGCCGGCGCGGCCGTAGATCATCTTGGCGACGGCGGCCGACTCGGTCTCCCAGAGCGACTCCTTGAAGTAGTTGACGCCGGGGACCGTCATGTGGACGAGGGCCGTGCCCGTGGAGAGGACGTAGGCGGGCCGCTGCCGCAGCGCCTTGGCCCGCTCGGCGCTGGTGACCACGATGGCGGCGCCGCCGTCCGACTCGAGACAGCAGTCGTAGAGACGCAGCGGCTCCACGATGTAGCGGGCGGCCCGGTGGTCCTCCAGCGTCATGGGCGAACGCATCATGGCGTCCGGGTTGCGCATGGCGTGGGCGCGCTGCGCCACCGCCACCATGCCGAAGTGCTCCTCGCGGACGCCGAACTCGTGCATATAGCGCCGGGCGATCATGGCCATCTCGTGGGAGGGCGCCACGAGGCCGTAGGGGGCGTGGTACCTCTTGGGCCACTCGGTCACGCGGGTGGCCATCTTCTCCCAGGGGCGGCCGCCCTGGAACTGGCCGGGCCCCTCGGACGACTGCTTGCCCCGGTTGCGCGCCCGGAAGCAGACGACGTAGTTGGCGAGCCCCTGGGCGACGGCCAGAGTGGCGAGTTGAACGGTGTTGGCGCCGGCGTTGCCTCCGCCCGGCGCCTCGGCGAAGAAGCTGAGCCCCGGCAGGGCGAGGTTGTAGGCCACGTGCCAGTCGGCGTTGGTCTCCAGCGAGTAGCGCACCAGGCCGTCGACGTCGCGCATGGCCAGGCCGGCGTCGGCCACGGCGGCGCGGACCGCCTCCAGGGCGACGACGGCCTCGCTGCGGCCGATGCGCTTGGAGTACTCGGTATGGCCGATGCCGACGATGGCGGCCTGGGCCGGCATGGCGCCCCCCTCGCGGGCTGCCCAACGGATGGGCTCGGCCCGGTGTCAGACGGAATGATACATCATTCCTACGAAAATGCGGCCCTCACCCCCTCGCCCCCTCTCCGAGCCGGAGAGGGGGCAGTCCGCCGCAGGCGGGCGGGGGAGAGGGTAACCAGGCACACCCGCATTTTCATCCTTCCTGGTGCTGGACGCCAGCATGATCGATTATGAGGTGCGTATTGGGCACGGGCATGGATAAGCGCACCTTTCTGCTAGAATCGGGAGCCGGAGCCGGGCACCCGGCTCCCCTGAAAGACTCAAGGACCGCGAGCGTCATGGCATCACGAGCACCTTCGACAAGACCCCCACGCCGGGCTCGGGGCTTCGGTTCAGGACGCGCTCTGGACGGCCTGCGCGTCATCGAGTTCACCACCGGCGGCTCCGCCCCATGGATCGGCCGGCATCTGGCCTTCAACGGCGCCGAGGTCATCCGCGTCGAGTCCCGCGCCCACCCGGACCTGAGCCGCCTCTACATCCCGCCGTGGGACCCCGGGCTGGGGCAGCAGCCGCAGCTCTCGCCGCGCCTCGTCGAGTGGCACGCCGGCAAGCTCCACACCGCCCTGAATCTCCAGAAGCCCGGCGGCGTCGGACTGGTCCGGCGCCTCATCGACGTGAGCGACGTCGTGATCTGCAATCTGGCGGCGGGCGTCATGGGGCGCTGGGGCATCCCGTACGAGACCCTCGCCGCCACCAATCCGGCCCTTATCGTCCTGAGCATGCCCGGCTTCGGCATGACCGGCCCCTACCGCGACTACGTCTCCTTCGGCGCCACCATCGAGGCCGTCTCCGGTCTCGCCACCTCCACCGGCTACCCGGACGGCGACCCCATCGGCAGCGGCCTCTTCCACTTCCCGGACTGGCTCAACGGGATGCAGGGCCTCACCGCCATCCTCGCCGCCATCGATGGCCGGCGCCGCACGGGCCGCGGCCAGCACATCGACATGTCCCAGATGGAGGTCATGGTCTCCGCCCTGGGGCCCCTGGTCATGCAGGCGGAGCTGGACCCAGGCGCGCCCGACCGCGTGGGGAACTACTCGCCCGCCGCCGCGCCGCACAACGCCTACCCGTGCGCGGAGAACGACTCCTGGTGCGTCATCGCCGTCTTCAGCGATGACGAGTGGACCAGCCTCTGCCGCGCCATGGAGATGCCTGGCCTCGCCGGCGACCCGCGCTTCGCGACCCACGCCGCCCGGCTGCGCCATATCGGGGAGCTCGACGCCGCCATCGCCCACTGGACGCGGACGCTGGACGCCGGGGAGGTGATGGCCCGGCTCCAGGCCGCGGGGGTGCGGGCGGCGAAGGTCTACCGCATCGACGAGCTCCTCACCGATCCGAACCTCGCGCACCAGCGGTTCTTCCAGGAGATCCCGCACATAAAGAAGGGCAAGGCGCTGGCCACGGGCCTCGCCATCGACCTCTCGGAGACGCCCGGCTCCGTCGCCCGCAGCGGCCCGTCCTGGGGCGCCGACAACGACCATGTCTTCCGCGAGGTGGTGGGCCTCTCCGGGGCCGAGTTCGCCACCCTGGCCGGCGCGGGGGCCATTGAATCGGGGCCGTGAGCCGAAGCCGCGAGCGCAGCGTGGTGGGAAGCGTGGCGGTCAGCCGTGGCCGAGGAGACGCGGGTGGGGGAGAACGCCTGCTTCGTGCGCGACTCCGGCGGGGACCTCGTCGAGCTGGCGCCGGGAGCAGCGACCCGGCGGGCGGCCCAGGGGCGCCGCTGAATCGCGTGAATTCATCACTGTCCACTTGTTCGGCGGCGAGGCGATAGATTCCTCGCTGCGCTCGGAATGACATAAAAAGGCTCGGGATGACATGAAAAGGCGTGGCTTTTGTCATTCTGAGCCGCAGGCGAAGAATCTGGGGCGGGGATTAGCCCCTCCCCAGACCCTTCGGCCTAAGAAGGCCTCAGGGTGACAAGCAATCGCATTGCCTATCTACTCAGCAGCAGCACCACGTGGTGCTGGAACGTCCCGCCGCTGGCGCCCACGAGGGCCGTCTCGCAACCTTGGACCTGGCGCGCGCCCGCCTCACCCCGCACCTGCAGCACGGCCTCGGTAAGTTGCGTCCAGCTGTGCAGGTAGACCTCGGCCAGGAGGCCCCCGCTGGTGTTCACCGGCAGCGGGCCGCCGGGCGCCAGCCGGCCACCGGCCACGAACGGGCCGCCCTCGCCCTTCTCACAGAGGCCATAGTCCTCCAGCGTGACGATCACCGCCGGCGTGAAGCAGTCGTAGACCTGAAAGACGCCGATGTCGGCCAGGGCCAGGCCCGCGCGAGACAGGGCGATACGAAGAGCCTCGCGGGCGGGGCTGACGAGCCGGCTTTCCGGCGTCAGGATCGTCTCCGCCGCCGTCCTTTCGCCGAAGCCTCGAATGAAGACGGGCGGCTTGGCCCCCGCCCCCGCCCGCTCGGCCGTCGTCACGATGAAGGCGCGCCCGCCGTCGCTCAGAAGGCAGCAGTCGTGGACGGTGAGCGGCTCGGCGACCCATCGCCCCTCGAGGTAGGTGGCCATGTCCAGAGGGCGGCGGTAGTGCTGGGCGGCCGGGTTGCGCTGGGCCCACTCCCGGGCGGCGACGGCCACGGCGCCGAGCTGCGCGCGCGTCGTCCCGTAAAGAGCCATGTGACGGCTGGCGACCTGGGCGTAGTTGGCCGCCGCCGTCGCCGAGCCATAGGGCGCCGTGAAGTCGCCGGCGAACCCGTGGCCAGTGGGGACGCCGCCGCCCACGAGCGACAGGCCAGAGTTGCCGTAGCAGCACAGGACCACCGACGCGACGCCAGCGCCGACCGCCAGCGCCGCCTCCTGCGCCAGGAGCGCCGCCGAGGTGCCATAGGGCATAAGGCAGCTGGAGAAGACCGGCTCGATACCCAGGGCGCCGGCGACATCGACGGGGTAGACGTTCCCGTTGCCCTGCACGAGCACGCCATCGATGTCGGAGGCCTTGAGGCCGGCGTCCAGGATGGCGTTGCGCGCCGCCTCCAGCGCCAGGGCCCGCGGCGATACGCCGGGGAGGCGCCCCTGCCTTGCGTGGCCCACGCCTACGATGGCGGGCAGGCCGGGCGCCACGGGCTAGCGGCCCTTGACGTGCGGCATGACCTCTTTGGCGAAGCGGGCCATCGAGGCGGTGACCATCTCGCGGCTCATGCCCCCGAAGTTGAACCAGAGCACCAGGTTCTGGATGCCGTATTCGGCGTGGGTCTGGATCTGGCGAAGCACCTTGTCCGGCGTCGCGTAGATGTCCTGGTTCCAGATCGTCTCGTAGGACTGGGTGGCCCGGATGCGCATCCGCTCCAGGTGCTCCTTGTAGGCCCCCTCGTGCTCTCGGTGCGCGCTGGCGGGCAGGCCCTCCTTCATCAGGGCGTTGTGGAACCACATGATGTGCTGGCGCGGCCGCTC
This sequence comes from uncultured Dehalococcoidia bacterium, assembly GCA_964555685.1. Taxonomy (GTDB): domain Bacteria; phylum Chloroflexota; class Dehalococcoidia; order SHYB01; family SHYB01; genus CAZKTO01. The sequence goes on along the minus strand of CAZKTO010000016.1, from coordinate 15,844 downwards.
GAAGGCGTCCGTGTCGTTCTCGGCCACGTAGATGCGGCGCGAGAAGGGCGAGTTCGCCAGGGCCGTGCGGATGTGCTCGTCCGAGAAGCCCGCGGCGCGGCTGTCCTCGGCGTAGGTGTCGATCCGCTTCTTGACCCCCTCCATCTCGGGGAAGGCGCCGCCGCTGATGAAGGGCAGGCCATGCTGGGCCACCCAGAGCATCGTGTCGCGGGTGCCGCTGGTTGCCACGGCGATGGGCGGGTGCGGCTTCTGGAGCGGGCGCGGGTAGACGGTCGTCGGCGGGACGTGATAGAAGCGGCCGTCGTAGTGGAACTCCTCGCCCCTCCACGCCATCTGCAGGACCTCCAGCGACTCCTCGAACATCCCGCGGCTGTTGGCGATGTCGAGATTCAGCCGGTCGAACTCCTGGCGCTGGTAGCCCCGGCCCACGCCCATGACGAAGCGGCCGTTGCTCAGGATGTCGACGATGGCCGCCTGCTCGGCCAGCTTGACGGGGTTGTGGAAGGGGAGGACCGCCACCGCGAGCCCAATCTGGATGCGCTTGGTCTTGGCGGCGATGTGGGCCGCCAGCACCAGCGGATCGGCGGCGATGGAGTAGCGCGAGAAGTGGTGCTCGGCCAGCCAGATGGAGTCGAAGCCCATCTCCTCCGAGAGCACGGCCTGCTCTACCACCTCGTCGTAGGCATCCTTCTCCGTCTTCCACTCCGGGCATTGCAGGAGCACAAAGGAGCCGAACTTCATCGCGCGACCTCCCATCTTGGGCCACCAGCCGCCATGGCTTCGCATCCTCCGCGGCGGCCGGGAGCCTTCAGTATACAAGCGCGAGTCCCGGAATCGAAGCGTTGCATCCCTGGGACGCGGTCCGGGCTAGCCGATCTGCGTCGTCTCCCGCGCCATCGCTCGCGCCGGCTCCGGCCGCTCCGTCTCCACCCGCACGTCCGGCAGCCATCGGAGCGCCTTGGGGAAGTACCAGTTCACCCTGCCCAGGAGCTGCATGCTGGATGGCACCAGCACCATCCGGACGATCGTCGCGTCCAGGAGCACGGCGATGGCGAGGCCGAACCCCATCTGCTGGAACATGACCAGGTCGCCCGACGCGAAGCCGGAGAAGACGGCCACCATGATGAGGGCCGCGCCGGTGATGAGGCGCCCCGTGGACCGGATGCCGAAGGCCACCGAGCCGGTGTTCTCTCCCGTCTGGTCGTAGCGCTCGCGGATGCGGCTCAGCAGGAAGACGTGATAGTCCATGGAGAGCCCGAAGAGGATGGAGAAGAGGAAGAGGGGGACCCACGCCTCGACGGTGTCCACCTGCTGAAAGCCGAAGAGCGAGTGGGCCCAGCCCTTCTGGAAGACGAGCACCAGGAGCCCGTAGGCGGCGCCGACGGAGAGCATGTTGAGGAGGATGGCCTTGAGCGGGACGACGATGGAGCGGAAGACCAGCATGAGCAGAAGGAAGCTGAAGCCAAGGACGAAGGCGAAGACGGCGGGAGTGATATCGCTGGTCAGGCGGAAGAAATCGGTGTTGAAGGCGGTCTCGCCGGTGACGAGGACCTCGGCCGGGACGCCGTCGAAGGCCCGGGGGATGTACTGGCGTCGGAGGCGCTTGATGGCGGCGATGGCCTGGTCGCCGACGGGCTCGCCGTTGACGGGCACCTGGAGGAGGGCCAGGTCGCCGGCGGCGTTGGTCTCGAGGGGGAACGGGGTGGCGAAGGCGGGGTCGCCGGCCAGGATGCCCTTGAGCCGCTCGATGCCGCCCTGCACGGCCGGGGAGCTGGCGGGGCCATCGACGACGACCTCGGCGGGCGTGATGCGTCCGGTCGAAAACTCCTGATCGAGGATGAGGAATCCCTGTCTCGACTGGAGGTTCTCGGGAAGGGTCTGGATGCCCACGAAGCCGCTGTTGAGACTGAAGTAGGGGACGGCCAGGGCGATGAGCAGCCCTGCCGAGACGACGAGGCTGATCAAGGGCTGGCGCATGACGACGCGGGCGGTCCGGTCCCAGAACCCGCCGGGCCGCTCCTCGTCGATGCGGGCATGTCCACGCCCGAAGAGCGGGATGCTCAAGAGGTTGATGCGGTCGCCCAGGATGCTCAGGAGCGCCGGCAGGAGCGTCATGGAGGCGAGGACGGCGACGATGACGACGAGGATGGCGCCAAGGCCCAGGCTCTGGAAGATGGTCGTGGGGACGATGACCATGCCGATGAGGGCCAGGACCACCGTGAGCCCGCTGTAGAAGACGGTGCGGCCCGCTGTGGAGCCGGTCATGGCGATGGCCTCCTCCTTCGTCCGGCCCCGGCGGCGCTCCTCGCGGAAGCGGTGCACGATGAAGAGGCAGTAGTCGACCCCCACGGCCAGGCCGATGAGCGTGATCATGTTGGTCACGAAGAAGGAGAGCTCGAAGCCCTGGCTCACGATGGCCGCGATGCCGATGGCGATGAAGATGGAGAGCATGCCGATGATGATGGGAAGGAGCGCCGCCACGACGGCGCCGAAGACCAGGACCAGGATGACGAGGGCGACGGCGATGCCGAAGATCTCGCCCTTGATCAGATCCTGCTCGGCAACCTCGGTGGTCTCGAGGCCGATGCTGGAGGTGCCCGTGAGGTAGACCTGGAAGCCGTCGCGGTCTCGCGCCTGCTCTACCAGGCGCTGCACCTTCTCGATGTTGTCGCTGGCGGCCTCGAGGTCGCCAGCCATGACCAGGGGGATGATGGTGGTGCGGCGGTCCTGGGAGACGAGGGAGGCGTCGCCCGAGGCGTAGAAGGTCGTGCTGCTGCCCGGCAGGACGATCTCCGGGCCCAAGGCAGTCACACGGACGTGGAGATCGTTGACGAAGGCGCGGAAGGCGGCGTCGTCCACCGAGCGCTGGGCCGAGCGGACGATGATGATCTCGCGGGACTGGCGCTCTCGCCCGAGGCGCTGCTCCACGAGCTCGTTGGCCCGCTTGGAGTCGGGGTTGGAGGTGAAGTCGATCACCGCCGTGGTATCGAGGATGGTGGCGGTGAGCACCAGGGCAACGATAAGCCCCACGATCCACAGGCCGACGGTCCACCAGGGCCGCCGGGCCGAGGCTCGGGCCAGGGACTGGGTGAAGGATGCTCGCTGCATGGTACGTCCTCCGGAATGTGATGGGATGGGCTGGCGCGGGCGGGGTGCCGGCTAGCCTGTCGGCGGGCGCACCCGGCGCCGGGCGCCGGGGGTTACCCCGGCCCTCGATATCGTATGGCCGGGCGGCTGGCGGATGAGGCCCAAGACCATGGCCTTGGCGGCGGCTGTGTAGGCGGCAACGTCGGGCTGGGTGCCCAGGGCCGTCTGGATCACCAGGCCGTGGTAGAGGGAGACCAGCGCCCGGGCTGCGGCGTCCGGGTCCAGCGACGGGTTGACCTCGCCGCGCTCCTGGCCCCGGCGGATGATCTCGGTAAAGGGCGCGCGGATGGCCGCCAGGCCCTCCTGGAGTATCTGCCGGATGCGCTCGTTCCGCAGCCCCTCGGACCAGCGGTGGAGGAAGAGCGCGTTCTCAAAGAAGGTGGTGGGATTCCCCACCATGGGCAGGAAGACGTCCGCCAGCCGGTTCAGGACATCGTCGGTGGACTCCCCCTCCTGCGCCGAGCGGATCAGGGCAACGCCCTGCTGCTGCCCGGCTCTGCACATGGCCTCGATGATCTCGTCCTTGCTGCGGAAATACCGGTAGACGGCGCCGGCGCTCAGGCCGGCCTCGCGGCAGATATCCTGCATGGAGGTCTGGTGGAAGCCGTTCCGGGCGAAGCAGGCGGCGGACGCCTCCAGGACCTGCTGGCGGCGGGCTTCGAGGTGGGCCTCGGTGACTTTGGGCATGGCGAGGACCGGCCTTTCGCGGGTCTAACCAAAAGCGATCCTTCGTTTTATATCACGCGCCAGGGGCCCCGTCAAGCCCCGCGGGCCGGAGACTGGGGGACGGTCACCTCCTGCGCACGGCGTGCCCGCCGAACCTCTGGCGGAGGGCCGCGAGGAGGCGCGCGGCGAAGGGGTTCTCCTGCCGCGAGCGGAACCGTTCCTGAAGGGCCAGGGCGATGACCGGCAGGGACACTCCCAACTCTACAGACTCCTGGACGGTCCAGCGCCCCTCGCCCGAGTCCTCCACGTAGGCGCGCAGCCCCTCGAGGCGCGGGTCCTCTTTGAGAGCCTGGGCCGACAGGTCCAGGAGCCAGGAGCGGACGACGCTGCCGTGCCGCCAGAGCTCGGCGATCTGCGCGAGATCGAGGCGGAACGACTCCTTGGCATGGAGGAGCTGGAGGCCCTCGGCATAGGCCTGCATCAGTCCATACTCGATGCCGTTGTGGACCATCTTCACGAAGTGGCCTGCCCCGCTGGGGCCCACGCGGGCGTAGCCGCGGTCGCGGGCGGGGGCCAGCGTCTGGAAGACGGGCTTCAGGCGCCGGAAGGCAGGGGCCCTGCCCCCGGCCATGATGCAGTAGCCCTCGGTGAGGCCCCAGACGCCGCCGCTGACGCCGGCGTCCAGGAGATCGATGCCTCGCTCCCTGAGGGATGCGGCCCGGCGCATGCTGTCCCGGTAGTAGCTGTTGCCGCCGTCGATGACGACGTCGCCGGGCGCCAGGAGGCCAGCGAGGGCGCCGACGGTCGTCTCGGTGGGCTGGCCGGCGGGCAGCATGACCCAGACGGCCCTGGGCAGCGTGAGCCGGCGCACCAGGTCTTCCACGGATGATGCGGCGACGGCGCCATGGCCCGCCGCCGCGAGCACGGCCTGGGCGGCGGCGTCGTAGGCGACGACGCGGTGCCCGCCGCGGAGCAGTCGCTGGGCCATGGCGCCGCCCATGCGGCCGAGGCCGATGAGTCCGAGGTCCATCGCATCCCTCCTCGCAAGGCGCCTGGCAGGCCGACATGTCGGCTCAGTCTATCCGCAGAGTACCCTTCGATGCACTCAGGGCAGGCTCCGATTGCACAGATTTGGGAAGCCGGCGGGGATGGCGCGCTCTGTCAACATGGCCGCCGAGACCGGGGCGAGCCATGAAACGAACGAGCCCCGACCGGTCGGGGCTCGTAGGGGCCAGGGCTGCCTGTAAGCCGAGTCACAGGCCCTCTTCTCACGCTCTTCATCCTTCGGTGCGTTCCGACTGTGGGGTGGGCAGGCCGCCGATGGACCCACCGTCGCTCTCGGAGATCTTCACTATGAGCTCCTGTCAAGGCGTCTGCGGGGGACCCGGCACTTCCGTGGGGCGCCAGGGGATCGGCCCCCGGTCTCGCCTTCAGGAAGGAGGCCCTCGGCTAGATACCGAGCCTCCGACGCCACCGGTACCAGTAGTTGCGCACGGTGCTCTTCTTGAGCCTGAGCTTCTTGGCCACGAAGCGAGGGTGCTCCCCCTTCTCGAAGTAGGGGATCACCTGCTTGCTGATGGTATCCACGCTGTCCCAGGGCTTGAGCGGTCCGGGGAGCTTGATACCCAACTCCTTGAGCCGCCGCTGCCGCTCCTCCTCCCGCTTGAGCCGGGCCTCCTCCTGTTGTTGCGCCCGCGTGGCCGCCTGCTGGCGGGAAAACGGTCGTTGCGTCATCGCCGGACCCCGAGCGTTGGGTATCGAGATCAGTGTAGCTTAAGCGCAACTCTCCTGTAACTCGAAGGCAACCTGCGAGAAACCTGTCCTATCCACACGGCCAGCAGCTAACCCAACACCTCACACGCACCCTTGGTCTGCACACGACATCGCCTCTCTGGGAGAGGAGCTCGCTCTCGGTGCCTAGGAGCCCTTGCCCGGGGAGCAAGGACCTGAACCTCAGGCCGTTGGCGGAGGTGCCTGGTGGAAGGCCGTAGCTCCGACGGCCAAGCCGCCCAGATGTAGCGGGAAGACCAAACCTCGGGCGGCCCGCGACGAGGGGCTCGGGCTTATTCGCTAGGCCACCCTTGGGCCTCGAGGAGGGGACCTTCCTTGGCGGGCCCGCTGGATTGATGCCCTGCGACCGTGGCTGTTTTAGGACTTTACCCTCACCAATACATCCGCCAGGTCATAGGGCTTCAGAGCGTGATCCCCGCCAAGCGGGGCAAAGCTATCTGGCGCATCCATTGGGTGTGCGCGGAGATGCGTGCTGCCTTCCCTGTGACGCTCTATCGCCAGCGAGCGCTGGTGGAGACGGTGATCTCCACCCTGAAGCGGAAGCTCGGTGCGTATGTACCCGGCCGCTCCCTGGCAGCTCAAATGAAGCAGGCCCTCGGCCTGGGCGTGGCCTATAACCTCTATCGCCCTAAATGGTCTTTGCCACTACCAGTCCTTGCTTCCCATCAATCACGATGTCAACAGAGCCAGATAGTTTCTAAGGTAACGACCCCCGATTGCTGACCTGCGGTTCTTCTTAACTGCTTTCCGGGAGAGCGGGGGTCCCCTTCCTCCTTCTTCGTGCGAAGAAGATGAAGAACCACAGCGCTCCGCCCCCGCCCAGGCTGATAAGCAGCCAGGCCCACCAGGGGAGGCCCCCGCCTTCCCCAGGAAGAGGGAATCCGACCGGCTCGGGCGTGGCGTCGTTGTCCAAGATGGTGCGGGTGTGGGCCGTGGTGGCCCCCAGG
>CAZKTO010000016.1:0-9193 GCA_964555685.1 uncultured Dehalococcoidia bacterium | reverse complement strand
CGGGGTGGCCGACTCCGCCCCGCTGGAGGAGGCGAGGGCGAAGGCCACGCTGGGCACGAAGACCAGGTTGTGGAAATCGTCTGGGTCGTCGTCGGTGCCCTGCGTGCCGATGACAGGGTTGAAGCTGCTGCTCGTGATAGTGACGGAGCGCGGGCTAGGGTCAACAACGAAGCCAGTGGGCGCCACGGTCTCCTTCACCTTGTAGGTCGTCACGCCGTTGCACACGTTGAGTAGCTTCAACTGACCGGCATCGGCGTCGGCGTCGTTGAGTCCGTTGTCCACCACGGTGAGGGGGGCGTCAAGCGCGGTATCCGACACGTCGACTAGGCCGTCCCCATCGGTGAAGTCGTGGCAGGCAAAGGGACCGAGTTCGCCCCCGTCGACTACGCCGTCCGAATCGGTGTCGACCCAGACAACGAACGTCGCGCCGCCCTGGAGCGGATGCGGCGGGGCTGCTGTCCCATTCCGCTTCTCCCACTCGATAGTCCCAGGCGTGATGGCCGGGTCGAGGGGAGCGGGGTCGATGCCGTCGTCGAAGCCGTCGTTGTCGTCGTCGGGGTCCGTGCAGTTGGGGGTGCCGTCGCCGTCGGTATCGAGAAGCACAGCCGCCAGGCCCGGCAGGAAGGTGGCCAGGCCTGTGAAGTCGCTGGGGGCGATGACGTCCGTAGTGGCGCTGATTGTTGGGACGGTGACAGCTACGTTGGTCCCAGAGATGGCTTCAAGGTTCTCCAGGTTCAACTCGCTGCCCACGCCGATGCCGATAGCGACGATGCGGACGACAGCCCCGCCAGCCGAAGCCACCTTGGCAGCGTTGGCCTCCTCGACCGCGGGGGTCAACATATCGCCTGCAGCGGCGACGCTGCTAGGGTGGTCCAGGAAGGTGTGGCCGCCGCGGCGCGTTGGGTTGCCATCGGAGGCAAACACAATCAGGTTCGCCCTCGCCGGGGTCTCGGCGTCGTGCGCCGGGAAGAGGGTGCGGGCGTCGAACAGGGCGTCGTCCCAGTTGGTGCCGCCGAGGCCGACGGTCACCGCGTTGATCGCTGTGGTGACCAGAGCGCTACTGGCGGTAAAGTCCTGGAGAACGCTCGAGTCGTTGGCGAAGTCCACCACGGCGAAGTGCGAGGTCCCGGCCGGGAAGGCGGCGACGAACGCCACCATGGCGTCCTGCATCAGGTCAAGCTCGGCTTGGCTGATGCTGCCCGAGCTATCGAGGACCAGCGCAATATCCAGGCCGCAGGTATCCGCGAGAGGCGGGTTGGGGACCGGTGGGGTGAAGGTCACCTTGACCTGAACGTGGTCCAGGGAGGTGATGGAGTCGTTGGCACAGCCGCCCCCCTCGTCGTTCCGCACTTGCAGCACAAAGTTGGCATTGGTGAAGTCGCCCGGGACCCACGTTTCGCCCCAGGTATCGCTGGCCCCGCCCAGGATGTGGACGGTGTCGGTACCGGTCAGGGCGGCGGTCGGGAGGCTGAAGCTGGTGAAACCGGTCCCACTGTCCGAGAAGAGGCGGACTTGGAGTTGACAACCAGAGGGAGAGGACTTGGCCTCCAAGCTGACCTCGATGCCATCGATGATTGAGCCCGGCAGGAAGGCCGGGATGTCGAAGTCACGGTAACCCTGGTCGGCGTTGTCGGCGCTTGCCGTGGCGTAGGAGTTGTTGCTGGTGAAGGCATTGGCAGGGGTCGTCCATTGGTTGGGTGCGGTGGTGGCGGTGGGCGAGCTAAACCCCGTGTCGTCGGCGAAGGCGACGCCCGGGCTCATCAGCGGCAGCATTCCCAGGGCAAGGGCCGCCGCCAGCACCAACCTCAAGGCACTGCGCGCCCAGGACGTCCAGTGACGGCGGCCGGGAGCAGAGCTCCGGCGCTTGCGTTTGGTACCATCCATCAGATCCCCCTCTGAGGCGTGAAGCGCCTCGCCAGCCTATCTACGATAGGTCCGTGAGGCAAGGCAAACAGTGTGATTGCTCACGCACCTGCTGTCAAATCCTCTAGATTTGCTATTTGTGTACACTACTTCTCGGTGGTAAAGTTTTGGGTCAAGATAAGCCAGATTCTGGTAAAGATCGGTTGAAATCTTGGGAAAGGTCTCCCTCTATTTGCCTGCAAAACCGTAGGGGCGGGTCTGAGACCCGCCCCTACGGAAGGTCAGCGGGCTGAAAGCGCATGGGTGGTGCGAGGCTGTCTCCACCTGTCGGGGTAGCTCAGTTCAGCGATGACGTTGAAGGCGCGCAAAGCTCGGATCTTCCCTTCCACGCGGGGGCCAGCTTGCAAAACGGTTATTGTTCTGATTGTCAAGCCCCCTAGACCTATCCTCTCCTCTTAGCTCGTATTATTCGCATGATGCGGGAAGTAGCTCAAGTGCTGCATCGTACGAAAGGCCTACTTCCCATGGTACTCATGAGGTGCACCGGCTCTGTTGAAAACATCTCAGATTAGTTTTAGCCGAGATGCTGGCCGGCGGCAAGCCCGAGGACTCGGAGGCTCTGAGCCCGTCCTGGCCTCGCCCGGGCACGCAAAACGAAGGGCCGGGGAGGCACTCCCCGGCCCTTCGTTCCACTCGAATGCCGAGCAAAGCCCTGGCTACGGTTCCACAACCAGGATATCGCTCGCAAGTTTTGCAGGCTCTACGACCAGGCTCCGCTTCCCGACCAGCACCTCGGCGAGGCCCGACCCGGCGACAGAGACGTTCAGCTCTGCCCAAACCTCAATCTCATGCACTCCCTGGCCGACATTCAGGACGACCCAGTTGAAGGCGTTGGCTGAGCGGGTCCTGAGGAATAGCTCGATGCACAATGGGTCAGTAACACAAGCCCCGGTTAAGAAGTAGGTCTTGACCTGGAAAGTTCTGTCGTTGAAGACGACCTCCCCAATGTCTCCCGCTACGGTGTCGTCGGAACTGACCGGCACTGGGGCGCCATCCAACGTGACGAAGATTTTCGCCTGGGCGAACGCCGTGGAGTCCCCAAGGAGACCCGCTTTGACGTTTGTCCAGAGGGCCGATTCCGCTGTTACCTGGATGACCAGATCCGTCACATTGTTCGTCTTGATGGTCCTGGGCCCGAGGATGCTGATGGTGGCGGTCGCCGGCGCTCCCGACGTGGAGAGGGTCGCCGTATCGAGGGCCGAGGCGGCGACGGCCATCTTGTTTGCCGGCTGATGGGTTGCCCCCGTCTTGTCAGGCCCGAAGAGCTGAAGAGCGGCCAATACCATTGCGGCTGCCAGGATCGCCGTAATGACGACCGATAGATTCCTCTTTGTTACGATTGTCATGTCCTCTCTATCTCTCTTTCTCCCTAATTTCCCCTGGGCTGGACTTGCACCAGAATGTCATTCTGAGGCCCGCTCGTCGGGCCGAAGAATCTGGGGCGGGGAGGGTCAGCGGATTTTGGAAGTTCCGCTGACCCTCCCTATGCCGAGAGCCTATGAGCTCAGGGCAACCATTGGAGTGGCTTCCGTCCCCGCCACTCTCCACGCGCCACTAGGGAGCGTAGAGCCTGATTTCGGCGATTCTGAAGCCGGTGCCGGGCTCCATGTGCCAGAGTTCGCCTACAGCGCCGTCATCGAACAACTTCTTGGGGAAGGTGAACCTGTCGGCTCCACTCCTAGTTAGGGTGATGGACCCAAGTTCGCACACACTGTCATCATGGCCAGCAAGTGTCAGGTTATCGGTATTCCTGCAGATGCTGAGCCAGTTGTCTGGGTTACTGTTACTCCCAAGGATCCGTACAAACACCTTATACACGGCCTGTTCATCCGCATGGACCTCGGCCACGTCTCCATCTATGGACTCGGTCATGCAGTCATCCACACCGATCCCGCCTCCCGCAACATACGTCCACAGGATGTGGCCCACCGCGCCCAGCTTGGTGAACACCCGGTGCCCTGCACCACAACCCACATCGCCATTGGGCGTGGCGATATAGTTGAGTTTGAACGCCAGCTTACCCGCCGGCGCACCCGGTGGGTTGGCCGCCGCCTTGTCAGGCCCGAAGACCTGAAGAGTGGCCAAAACCATTACGGCTGCCAGAAGCGCCGTAATGAAGACCCTTAGATTCCTCTTTGTTGCGATTGTCATATCCTCTTTATCCCTTTCTGCCTAACTTCCCCTGGGCTCTTGCCCAAAGATGGATGCACACTTTAATCACCGAGCGAACAAGCTGTTTCTTGTTGTGCTTCACCCCCTCCGTGTTGGGGCAACCGCTCGTGCCCGCAGCCCACGATTGGTAGTCCTTTCGCCGCGCACAAGCTGGCAATAGGCGTACCCACTATACGGTCATTATTCTGACTGTCAACCCCCCTAGACCTATCCGATCCTCCCATTCCTCTTAGCCCCCATCTCCCAGATCAACGTGATTCGCAATGTCGAAGGATGGCGGTAACTGGGCTTCAGATCTTCGTTTATAGAGGCCTATAAGGGCCATGAGGTGGTATCAACGACCACCTAACCGCCAGTACCAAGAGCCCCCATCTAAATAGGACTCGACGGTCTGGTTAGCCGGCGCAGGTTCTTTATACTGTCTTTACTATGTTTACTGGGCGGCTGTCACACTCGTGAGCGCCTCTTTCTCCGGAACCACGGTGACGGGGCCTCCAACGGCTTTCCGCCAAGGGATAACGACACGACAGGCGGCTGCGGCCTTCGCGGCGGGCGTGCTCGTGGGCCTGAGCTCTTTTCTGGGTGCCGTCCTCATCCCCCACCTGCTGCCAGGCGAAGGCAACTCCCCAGTGGACCTCGCCACCAAGGCCTCCCTCCCCGGCGCGACCGACCTCACCGCCTCAGAACCCCTAGTCCCCTTCGGTTCTTTCACTACCAGCTTCCAGTCCGCCGCCTCGGGCGGGCTGGCCGGGGTCATCCCAGCGGTCGTCCGGGTCTCCGGCGAGGCCGCCATGGGCTCCGGCGTCCTCATCAACCCCTCGGGCCTGGTCCTCACCAGTGCCCACCTGGTGGGCGACAGCTCCCAGGTCAGAGTCGTGATTGAGGGCACCAGGACCCTTAAGGGCCGCGTCACTCGCCTCGATGCCACCAGAGACTTAGCCCTGGTCCAGCTCCCACCCGGCGTCTACCCTTGGGCCAACCTTGCCAGCGACGCTGACCTCTTCCTGGGAGCACCCGTCTTCGCTATCGGCTACCCCATCAATCTGCCCGGATCAGCCACCATCACGCAGGGGATCGTCTCCCGCCTCCTCTCTGAATCCAGTTCCCGCGGAGAGATCATCCAGACCGATGCCGATATCAACCGCGGCAACAGCGGCGGACCCCTGGTAGACAGTCAGGGCAGGCTGGTGGGGATTGTCACCACGGTGCTGGCGGAATACCAGTCGATGCCCATCCGAGGCATCGGCTTCGCCGTTTCGATCAAGACCATCCGGGAGGAGCTCCTCCCGCCGTCTCAGGCTACGCCAGCTTCCTGAGGGCCGTCCACCGTCGTTGCGAGCGAGTCCCCGAGCGTGGCAACCTGGTGGGGCTGGGCCCCGTTCGTGCGCCACCCATCACTCCACCAGATTGCTTCGCGGAGCCTCGCAGTGAAGCACCCCGCAGCAAGCTGCGGGGCTTCTGGGTGCCTCAATAATCGCGATTGCGGCACGAGCCATGCGGCCCTCTCCCTCCTGTCCCTCTCCTGCGAGGAGAGGGACGATACCCCCTTCCTCTTTAGGGAAGGGGGCCAGGGGGTTAGGGCCTTGCCAGCCCAAAATCCAAGAGATCGCCAGGGGAGTAACGTCCGCCGTGTTGTGTACCGTGCCACCAAGGCAAACCCTTCCGGAGCCCCCGCCTTCGGCGGGGAGCCGCTTTCCGCCCGCCCCGACGCGTCGGGGCGGGCGGAAAGCGGCCTCTTTTATGACAGCAGGGAAGGGCTACGACAGGCGCTTCTTTGTCTTTTCACACTCTCTCTTAGCTGGCCGCTCATGTCCGGGGCATCACCACGGCCAACCCGCCCTTCTGTCAGAAGTGTGCGTCGCGTTTACGCAGGGGCGGGTTTGAAACCCGCCCCTACCAGATCACCCTACTGCGGTTTGTTTCGGGCGGCCTTCTGGCAGGGCGCTGGCTACCTGGTTGCAATGAAGCTGAAGGTCGCCACGGAGCCGCCAGCACTGCCTGCGCTCCTCTGCCCCAGGCTGGCAATGGCCACGCTCCGGAAGCGTCCACTCCGTTCCAGAGCACGGGAGTACTCCAGGACCGTCGCGTAGTCGCTCCCCTCTCCCTCCAGGGAGATGGAGCCTTTGCTGCTGGAGAACCGGGCGATGGACACGCCGGCCGGCGCCGCCTCCAGAGAGACCCGCAGATCTTTCGTAACCTGCCCCCCCGTGGCAAGAATGCTATCCCTCTCCTGCTCGAGGGCTTGGGTCAGCGCTTGGGTCTCCGCAGTCTGCTTCTTAAGCTCGCTCGCCTTCCCCAAAGTCGCATTGACCTCAACCAACTGACGGCGGAGCCCGGCCAACTCAGTTTGCTTTTGCGACAGCTTGTCGCTTGCCTGAGCCCTGACATTCACCATAAGAACCAACAGGCCTACCAACGCTGCCAGGGAGACGCCCACAGCGGCCTGTTTGACTGGGAAATGCCGTGGCAAGTACGGCTCAGGGAGGACGTTGAAATCGATGGGCCGCCTGCCAGACCTGTCGGCCCTCGTCCGCCCCTTCTTCAGCGCAAGCCCGATGGCGGTTGCATAGGACGAGGGTAAAAAGTCAGAGGGGGCGGGGAGAGGACTGAGGAACGGCTGGATCGGGAACGGTGAGCTGGCGCGCAAGGACTCCAGAAGTTGGGGATGCTCCGCCAACGGCCCGGTGAGCACTACTGGTGTTTGGGCGTCCCAGGGTTGCGCTGGCTGGGTAGTCCCGTAAAAAGTAATCGTCTGCGTCAAGTGCTCGGCCAGGCGCTGGGCCAGTTGTTCCATGGTCAGCTCTGGCGGCTCCGCGAGGGAGCGAACCAGGCGCGGCACCCCTCGGGCCACGACGATAAGGTCGGTATTCTCCCGGTCTACGTCCAGGATGACAACCTCGCTTCGGCCCACTGCTCGGACCAGAGCCAGGGGTTTCAATTCCCAGCTCTCGGGCCGGATCCTGGCGCCCCGGACAGCGGCATACAGTCGGTCGTACGCGTCTCTCTGTACTCCGACCAGCAAGAACTCCACCTGCTCCCGCGTGGCGCCGCAGAGCTGCCAGAAAAGATGGATCTGTTCCGCATCCACCGGGAGCTCGCGTTGAGCTTCCCTCCGAAGGGCCTCGGCCAGGATTTTGCGCTGGACACGGGGGAGCGTCACGGTGCGGAAAACGGACCGGGTTCCTGGGAACGCGACGGAGAGGGGGCTCTTGATACGGTTCCGGCCGGTTGAGAGGGCCGCTAGCGGCCCTTGCAGCAGATTGGGGGAGACGACAAAGCCGTCCTTGACCGCCTCGGGGTCCAGGGGGTGGGTCTCCCACCTCCGCACTCGACCACCTCGAACCTCCAGGACTCGCAAGTTGCCGTTCTCGATACTTAGAGCCACTCTTGCCATGGCGTTACCTGCCTTTAGGTTTCTCCTCAGTCTTGCCGGCTTGTGGTGTAGGAGTTGGCGGAACTGGCCGGGGGGATCGCGCGTAGATTTCCAACTCGACCACCACGTTGGCCCCCTGGGCAGTCTGGGAAAATTGGGCTGTCTGGATCGCCAGGGTCTGCGCCGGGCTCTCCTGCAGGGCCGAAAGAAAGGCCAAGAGGTCCTGCGTGCGTCCCTGCACAGTAAGGCCTATGGATGTCACGAGGTATGGGTGTTGCCCGATGAGCTGCTCCCTGGGCGGGCGAGGCTGGATCCTCGGTATCGCTACCCGGTGGCCCTCGGCCAGCTTGACCAGCCCACCGATGAAAGCGGTCGCCTCAACCGCTTCGGGAAGGGCCGCCTGGGCAGCCGCCAACCGGTCCTTCGCTCCCTGCAACTGGACCTGGAGGTCGTCGCCGATGGAGAGCCCCTGGCTGCTGATGATGGAGCGACGCGCGCCAGCGATCTTGTCTTCTGTCTGCTCTCGTTCCTGGGTCTTCTGCCAGAAGGAATATCCCAGGGCCCCGCTGGCTATGGCCACTCCCACGGCGATGGCCAGCACCAGGTAGGCGGGCTTGAGCCGCCGGACCCGAAGCACAGCCTTGGGAGCAACGGTGGTCTCAGGACGGTCGGGGCGCTTTGCCAGAGTACGCAGCCCTTCCCGAAGCCTCTGCACGTAGAGGGACGGTTGGCGCCACAGGACCACGTACAGGGCCATTGCTGTAGCAACGACGGAACGCCTGGCGAGGCGAAGGATGCTGACCGAGAGGAGGTATACGCCTCTCAGCCAGCGGAAGGAGAGCAGATCCCGGAACGCCCAAGCGAAGGCGCGTTGGCTCACTTTCATACCGTCTCCCCACTGCTATCTAGCACTTGGTGACTTTAATTCCTAGACATTACCGACAGATTCGGACACGGTGCAGAGAGTTGCGCAAGTGAGCACTAGGTTCTGTTGCCGTTTTAGACTTATTTCAGACTGTGTTTTAGACTGGAGGCATGGCTACAGGAGAGTTCCGCTCCGGCCAATGGGCAATCATCCTCCAGTTTTTGCGTACCTGTCCGGACGTGTATGTCGGGCAGGAGGCGGACTGCCGCCGACGTGTCGGGGAGGCGTTCTCTGGATCGCCCGCACGGGCGCCCAATGGCGGGCGTTTCCGGAGCGGTACGGCAAATAGGACACCGTCTATAAGCGCTTCCTTCGCTGGTGCGACAAGGGCGTCTGGGCGCGGATGCCCCGACGTGTCGGGGCGCCGATGACCCGGACCTCGAATACCTCCTTTTGGACAGCACCATCATCCGCGCCCATCCCTGTGCGGCAGACGCCCCGCAAAAAAGGGGGGCCAAGCGGCCCAGGGCCTGGGCCGGAGCCGGGGTGGGTTCAGCAGCAAAGTCCACATCAGCGTCGACGCCTTGGGAAACCCGCTCCGCTTCGAACTGACCCCGACTCGTTGGGGCTAAGACCTCCCTCGGCTTCCTGCACTTCGTCAGTTCCCTCATCTGGTTACGATGACAATGTCAACAGAACCTAGTGCCGTTATCATATTCTTTCCATTCCCTATTGGATCTGCCATGAGAGAACCTCGATCCGATTATCCCACTGGAGGTAGACTCGGGACTGGACGATGGTCCCATCCTCCGTGAGCGCCGTGATGTCATAGAGGGTGCCGCCGGAGACCGCCGTGGAGG
>CAZKTO010000015.1:17236-48236 GCA_964555685.1 uncultured Dehalococcoidia bacterium | reverse complement strand
TCGATTCGAGCCTCGTAGCAACCATCGCCGCCGACGCACTTGGCCCGGACCACGTCGTCGGCGTCTCCAACCCGTCGCGCTACTCATCGGAGGGCTCGATTGCCGACGCCCGGCGCGTAGCGGATAACCTGGGCATGAGAATGTTTATCATTCCCATCGAGCCGGCCCACGCCGCCTACCTGGAGATGCTGGAGCCTCATTTCAGCGGTACGCAGCCGGGGACAGCGGAGGAGAACATCCAGTCACGTATCCGGGGGAACGTCTGGATGGCGCTCTCGAACAAGTTCGGCTGGCAGCCCGTGCTGACGGCGGGCAACAAGAGCGAGATGGCCTGCGGCTATGCGACGCTCTACGGCGACATGGCCGGCGGCTTCGCGGTCATCAAGGACGTGCCGAAGACGCTGGTCTACGAGATCTCCCGATACCGGAACGGCACGGGGCCCCGGCCCGTTATCCCCCAGCGGGTCTTCGAGAAGGCGCCCACGGCCGAGCTGCGCCCCAACCAGCGGGACGAGGACTCGCTCCCGCCGTACGCCGTGCTGGACCCGATGCTGAAGGCGTACGTGGAGGAGGACCGAACCTTCGCTGAGATGCTGGCCATGGGCTTCGACGAGGCGCGGGTGAAGCAGGTGGTGGCGTGGGTGGACCGGAACGAGTACAAGCGCCGGCAGGCTCCCCCGGGGGTGAAGATCACGGCGCGGGCCTTTGGCCGCGACCGGCGCTTGCCCATCGTGAACCGCTACCGGGCGTTCTGACGCTGCCAGCGTTGACCCTACAGAAGGCGCGTTGGTATACTGGCCCTTGTGGCGCCGTGGTGCGCCCTTGCTGGGGATATAGCTCAGTTGGCAGAGCGCAGCGCTCGCATCGCTGAGGTCGGGGGTTCGACTCCCCCTATCTCCACCATCCTGTCGCCTCTTGCTCCCTGTCCCTTGGTTCCTCGTCTCCTTTGCGGTTGCGCACCCAGGCCGGTTCTGGCTAAATAGAGGCGTCCGGTCGTGCCCCTGTAGCTCAGGTGGACAGAGCAGCGGTTTCCTAAACCGTTTGTCGGGTGTTCGAGTCACCCCAGGGGTACCACAGCTCCCGCTGCCCCCAGGGTTGCTCCCGCGCCCGCGTGCTTCTCCCTGCAGCCGCCACGCCCATCGGATCGGGTTGCGCTCCGCGGCCTCGCCATGCCAGGATATCCCGCCGTCTCGTCTCGGCGATGCCTGGCGGGTATCGGGCGCGGACGGAAGGACCGCCAGCGGGCGTTCAGAGGTGAGAGCGATGAGGCCCCAGCGCGTGCCGGCCCTCTTCACGGACCTCTACGAGCTGACCATGGCCGCCAGCTACTTCGACCGCCGGATGTTCGCTCCGGCCACGTTCAGCCTGTTTGTGCGGGAGTACCCGCCGGACCGGGCCTACTTCGTCTCGGCGGGCATCGAAGAGGTCGTCCGGTTCCTCGAGGGGCTGCGCTTCACCAAGAGCGAGCTCGCCTATCTCCGCCGGGACGGGCGGTTCACACCCGCCTTTCTGGACTACCTGGCCGGCCTTCGGTTCACCGGGGAGATCCGCGCTGTCCCGGAGGGCCGGCTCTTCTTCGTCAACGAGCCGGTGCTGGAGATCACGGCGCCCATCATCGAGGCCCAGCTCGTCGAGACCTTCGTCATCAACGCCATGAGCCTCCAGACGATGCTCGCCACCAAGGCATCGCGCGCCTACTGGGCGGCCGGGGGCCGGCAGCTCGTGGACTTCTCCCTGCGCCGCACCCAGGGGACCGATGCCGGCATGAAGGTCGCCCGCGTCTGCTACATCACGGGCTTCGACGCCACGAGCAACGTGCTCGCCGGCCAGCTCTACGGGATTCCGACGGCGGGGACCATGGCCCACTCCTACATCGAGGCCTTCGAGCGGGAGATCGACGCCTTCCGCGCCTTCGTCGAGACCTACCCCGAGACGACGCTGCTCATCGATACGTACGATACGGTCCAGGGGGCCCGCAAGGCGGTGGAGGTGGCCCGCGCGCTGCGCCAGCGGGGGCTGCGTCTCCACGCCGTGCGCCTGGACAGCGGCGACATGGCCCGCCTGAGCCGCGAGGTCCGGCGGGTCCTGGACGAGGCCGGCCTCACCGACGTTGGCATCTTCGCCAGCGGCGCCTTCGACGAGTTCAAGATCCAGCGCTTGATCGGCGAGGGCGCCCGCATCGATGGCTTCGGCGTGGGGACCAAGATGGGCGTCTCGGCCGACGCACCCTGGCTCGATATCGCCTACAAGCTCGTACGCTACGACGGTCGTCCCGTCATGAAGCTCAGCACGGGCAAGGCGACGCTGGTAGGCGGGAAGCAAGTCTTTCGCGTGCGCTCGCCGGACGGGGCGCTCCAGCGGGACCTCATCACCCTGCGCGAGGAGGAGCCGCCGCGCCCCGACGAGTCGGGGGATCTGGCGGAGCCTCTGCTGGAGACGGTCATGGAGAGGGGGCGAGCCCTTCGGCCCCGCCCTTCGCTGCCGGAGGTCCGGAAGCGGTTCCTGGAGGAGTTCGGGCGGCTGCACCCGCGCCACAAGGCGATCGTGGCCCCCGAGCCCTACCCTGTCGAGACGAGCTCCCAGCTCCAGGCGCTGCAGGCCCAGGTGACGCAGGAGGTCCGGCGCCGCGAGTTGGGCGAGGGCTAACCGGAGAACCCCGCTCTTACTCCTTCCGGGGGTCGCCCGGCCTCCTCCCCTGGAGCCGGTGCTCCGGCGGGCGGCCCCGGTCGCGACGCAGGCGCTTCACGGACCGCTGCGTGCCAATCTGCTGGATGTGCGTCGCTTCAGCGCTGGTCTGCTCGGGCTTGCCGCCCTTGGCCGAACGTGGCAGCGGCCGCTTCTGTTTGCCTGGCGCATGCGCCGGGTCCTTTGCGGGCTCATGGTCTTCGATGGATGTCACGGTGCGCTCCTTGGCTTGGCTTATTGTGCCTTGCCTTCCTTGTAGACTGCCGGGTCCTCCGGCCCCTCGACGACGAGGAAGCCGGCGAGCCCGCGCTCCAGGCGCGAGAGGGCGTGGTCCACGAGGATGTACCGCCCGGGCACCTCCACGCGGAACTCGACCATCGCCGCGCCACCGGGCGGGACGAGCGTCGTCTGGACGTCCTTGAGGGGCGCCGAGGTCAGCGAGGCCTGGTCGAAGACCCGGTCGAAGATCTCGCCGATGACGTGGAAGGACGAGATGAAGTTGGGCCCGCCCACGCCGAAGAAGATGCGGACCGTCTCGCCCACCTTGGCCCGCAGCGGCCTCTCCTGCGTCAGCCCGCCCACCGCGCCGTTGAACACGAAGTACTCCGGCGTCTCGTTCAGGAGCTTCGTCACGCTGAAGCCCAGGCGGCCGAGCCCGCCGAAGGGCTGCTCCGTGTAGATCTCCCCCTGCATCACGTAGAACTCGCGGTCCACCGGCGGCAGCCCGCCTTCGGGCTCCACCAGGATGAGCCCGTACAAGCCGCTGGTGATGTGGTGGGCCACCGAGGGCGTGGCGCAGTGATAGACGTAGAGCCCCGGGTTCAGCGCCTTGAACGTGAACGTCTTGGACTGGCCGGGCGCCGCTTGCGTCACCGCCGCGCCGCCCCCGGGACCCGTCACGGCGTGCAGGTCGATGGAGTGGATGTTGCGGCTGCTCTCCCGGTTCCGCAGGGTCAGCTCCACGGTGTCGCCCACCCGCACGCGCAGGAACGGACCGGGCACCCGCTCTCCGAACGTCCAGTAGGTGTAGGTGGCGCCGTCGGCCAGCTGGCCCTCCATCTCCACCGTCTCCAGGGACAACCGGACGAGCTGCGGCCCTCTCCGGCCTATGGGCGGCGGGATGTCTGTCGGCTCCCGGACGATGCTCGCTGCCTGTTCTCTTTGTTCGCCGGCCTGTGGCGCCCCTCCAAGGCTCGTGATGTATGCCGCTATCTTTCCGAGCCTTTCGTCGCTGAGCTGCGCTATCGAGAAGGCCGGCATCGCGCCTTGAGGGGTTCGGACCTGCCGTTTGACCTGTTCCGCCGTATGGCCAGCCAGAGGGGGCGCTATGTTCGTGCCCCTGGCGTCGGCCCCATGACAGCTAGAGCATCCGACTGAGGAGAACAAGGCTCGCCCCTCGGCAACTGCGCCGTCGGCGGCCGCCGTGGCGGGCGCCGTCGTGGGACCGATGGCGGGCGCCGCCGGGGTGGGCGTCGTGGCGATGGCCGTCAGGAACCGCTCGGGCGTCTTGTCCTGGCACGCCGCGACGAGCAGCGCCAGCGCCGCCACGGTGGCGAGGGCGGACGCGGCCCTCGGAGCCCGGTGCAGAAGGTGTCTGGCTTGCGACACAAACGATCTCCTCTCCACTCATGCTCAGGGGCGCGTACGGTTCGGGGATGGGCGCGGCGAGCGCCGCCGGCGGCCTAGTAGTCCCACCAGTCGAACCACTTGCCCAGCGGCATCTCGAGGAGCACGATATCGCGCGGGTGCCCGTCCAGATCGCGGGCGTGGCCCGGGAGCAGGCCCACCCGGACGAAGCCGACGAACTCGGCCGCCTTGATGGCCTGGTCCTCCTTCTCCGCCACCGCCTCCAGCACGATCCGCTCCAGGCCGTTCTCATCGGCGATGGCCGCCAGCTCGTGCAGCATCGTCGCGCCGACGCCCCTGGACCGGTACTCGGGGTCCACGGCGATCCGGATCTGGCCGACATGACGCCGCGCGTTGGCGCGGGAGCGGTGAAGCGTGGCGTCGCTGACGACCCGTCCGTTCACCCACCCCAGGAGCGGCAGCGCCCGGTCGTAGTCGAGCTCGTCGGCCCACCGCTGGATCACCCGGGCATCCGTCACGTCCTCCTTCAGGTAGAACCGGTCATCGGCGGGGATGCGCCGGAAGAAGTCCAGGAGAGCGCCGGCGTCCGCGCGGGCCATGGGCTTGAGCGTGATCCTGGTGCCATCGCGCAGGGTCACCTCTTTGGGGTAGGCCGTCAGCTTGTAGGTGTGGGCCTTCATGATCATGGCATGCTCCTTACGAGACCGCCTCGTGGACTGCCGGGGCTAGTACCGCCACCAGAACTCGCGGTCCTTCAGCGGCAGCTCCAGGATGACCAGGTCCTGGAGGTTGCCCCAGTAGTCGCGGATGGCCTCGCTCAGGACGCCGGCCTCGGAGAAGCCCATGCCCTTGGCGGCGAGGATGGCCGCCTGCTCCCGGCGGTCAGCCAGCTCGAAGAAGACCTTGTGGACACCCAGGTCTACGGCCAGGTCCACCAGCTCGCGGATCATGCGGCTGCCCAGGCCCTTCTCGCGGAACCCGGGGTCCACGACCAGCCGGATCTCGGCGGTATGGCGCCGGGCGGGCGCGCGGCTCCGGTGCAGCGTGCCATCGGCGACGATCTCGTCGCCGGCCACGGCTACGATGGGGATCGCGCGCTGGAGGTCGATGGCGTGCGTCCAGGCGTGGACTACCTCGGGGGCCGTCACGTTCTCCTTGAGGTAGTGCCGCTCGTCCTCGGGCACCCGCTCGAAGAACTTGAGGAGCCGGACCTTGTCCGAGGCGTCCAGGGGCCTCAGGTGGACGGGTGTCGAGTCTCGCAGCGCGATCTTCTTCGGATAGCTCTGCAGGAACGGTACGGTAACCACGTGGGTCTCCTTTTCCAGCGGGCCCCGACAGGTCGGGGCCGCTATTGCTCCTGAACGGTCTGGGGGCGGATGATCAGCACTGGCCGGAAGGAGGCGCGCAGGACGCGGTCCGCCACGCTGCCCAGGACCCACCGGCCCACGCCCGAGCGCCCGTGGGTG
The DNA here is from genome assembly GCA_964555685.1 of uncultured Dehalococcoidia bacterium. GTDB lineage: Bacteria > Chloroflexota > Dehalococcoidia > SHYB01 > SHYB01 > CAZKTO01. The sequence continues at coordinate 42,498 of CAZKTO010000015.1, read as the reverse complement.
GATAGAACGATGAGGCTCCCCTCCGTCTCCTCGGCCAGGTCGATGATGCGGCTGGGCGCGTAGCCCTGAAGGACGCGGTAAGAGGCCTGCAGCCCCTGCTGCTGGAGCTCGCGCGTCTTACCCTCGAGGTACTCGGTGGCCGCCGAGGTCATGATCTCGAAGACCTTCGGATCGTAGGCGTACGGGTCCATTCCAGCGAAGGCGATGGTGCCCGTCGGCACGACCTGGACCAGGCGGACCGGTAGCTCCATGCTGGCGGCCAGGGCCTTCACGCGGGGCAGGACCGATTCGCCCAGCTCCGAGCCGTCCAGCGGCACCACCAGGGTCCGCAGGCGGTCCGCGCCAGCCTTGGGGTCGGCCGCTCTGGGGCGCCGCAGCAGGAGCGGGGTGGCGACCGCGTGCAGCACCTTGTCCGTGGTGCTGCCGAAGACCCATCGGCCCACGCCCGAGCGCCCGTGGGTCGCCATGGCGATCAGCCCGAACCTCTCTTCCTGGGCGATGCGCGTGATCTCGACCGAGGGATAGCCGCCCACCACCCGCGTCTCGACGGCGAGCCCTTCGGGCCGGAGGCGGCCCGCCACCGATTCCAGGTACTCCTCCGCCGTCCGCCCGTCGCCATCCCCGATGTGGGCCCGCCGCGCCGAGGCGAGACCGTGCATCTCCGCCGGGGCCACGTAGAGCAGCGTCACTTGAGAGCGCTGTCCCTTCGCTATCTGAGTAGCCTGGCCCAGGATACCCTCGCCGATCTCCGACCCGTCCAGCGGCACCAAGAGTCGTTCGAACATAGCTGGCTCCTCTCCCTGGCCATGGCGGGCCGCCCCGAGCGCCCGCTGTGCCGTCGCTGACAGTCAGGCTACCCGCCGGGCGTAGCGTCGCCATGAAGTCCTCCACGCTCGTCGTGAAGGCGCCGTGAAGGGCCCCAGCGGGCCCCGACCTCCTGGGCCGTTGCTGAGGCGCATCCACCCCTCGCGGGGCCTCACGGCCAGGCGGACGCGGCCTTCACCGGACCTTCACACGCCGCATCCACGGCATCATACGGGCCTTACGAGACGGGCCTACCGTAGGCTTCAGCGTCGGCGCGGCGACGGCGCCTCGCCGAGCGCTTGAAGAAGGGACGGGCCCCATGTACCAGCACATCTTGCTCCCCCTGGACGGGTCGGCGCAAGCTGAGGAGGTCCTGGCGTACGGGCTGCAGCTGGCGCAGGCCTTTAGGGCCAGGGCGACGCTCCTCCATGTGAGCGAGCCGGCTCCCGCCTCGCGGGGCCATGCCGGTGCGCGTCCGCTGGGCCCTCGCGAGCGGGCGCTGGGCGGCGCCCATGGTACCATGGCGGGGCACGGCGTCAACGCCGCCACGGCGGTCGTCGCCGGCTGGCCGGTGGACGCCGCCATCGTTCGCTACGCCCGGGGTCATGGGTGCGACATCATCGCGATGACGAAGTACGGGCGTACGGCCCCCGCCGCATGGTTCCTGGGAGGCGTCGCCGACAAGGTGCTCCACGCCGCCACCGTGCCGGTCCTTCTGGTCACGCCGGCCACCGATGGCCGCGGCCAGACGCCTGAACGGCCCATCCAGCGCCTGGTCGTGCCGCTGGATGGATCGCCGGTGGCGGAGACGGCGCTCCCCCATGTTCGGGCCCTGGCGTCCAAGCTGGGCGTGGATGTGGCCCTGGTCCACGTGGTGCCATCCTCAACGTTCGAGCTCTTGGCCCGCCAGGGCCGTGCCAACGACCCGCGCCTCGACGAGTATGTTATGGGCAGCGCGACCCAGTACCTGGCGCGGACGGCCGGCCGCCTGCGCCAGCAGGGCCTGCGAACGACCGAGAAGGTCCTGGTGGGCGATCCCGCGGCCCAGATCCTCGACTACGCCAAGGGCGCCGGGGCGAGCCTCATCGTCATCTGCAACCGTGGCCACTCGGGCTTCGGCCAGTGGGCTCTGGGGAGCGTCGCCGAGCGGATCGTGCGCTACGGACGAGGCGCGGTGCTGGTCACGCCCGCCGGGCCGGAGCAGGCGCCGGGCGCGGCCTCGCCGGCGCGGGCGGAGTAGCGCCATGCGCGCGAGAGAGATCATGACCCATCGGGTCGTTACCATCGGCCCCGACGCCACCGTCGGCGAGGCCGCGCGAATGATGCTCGAGCGCAACGTGAGCTGCCTGCCCGTGGTCGATGAGCGGGGGCGGCTGGTGGGCATCCTGACACACACGGACTTTGGCCTGCACCCCCGGTATCTCCCGCTGGCGGGCAGCCTGTACACGCTCATGGGCCGCTGGGCCTCGCCTGAGCAGCTCGAGGAGGTGGCCCAGGGTCTGCGGGGCGTGCCCGTCCGCGAGGTCATGGAGCGGGAGGTCGTCACCGTGGACGAGGAGGCGCCCGTGGCGCGCGTGGCCGATCTCATGCTCCGGCACCGGGTCCACCGGCTGCCGGTGGTGCGCGGCCAGGAGCTCGTGGGCATCATCTCGCGCCACGACCTGCTGAAGCTGATCACCCACGAGGAGGCGAAGGCCGGCGACGCGCCCCCCGGCCCGGCGCAGAACGATGGCTGAACGCGGGCACGACGCAAGCGCAGCGCTCCGCCCGAGGCGGAAGAAGGAGGCTGACATGAAGATTCTGGTGCCCTTGGATGGATCGGAGTTCTCCGAGGCGGTCCTGCCGGTCGTCGCCGCCCTGGCGAGAACGACCGGGGCGGAGATCATCCTGACGACGGTGCTCGAGAAGAGCCCTCCGCGCTCCCCATGGCTCAAGCCGCCGCCCTCGCCGGTGGACGTGCAGGGCCAGGCCGACCTCTCGGGCAGGATAGTCGTCCCGCCGCGCCGTGAGCAGGCCGTGCTGGTGGAGACATCCACGCAGGCGGACGAGCGCGCTCGGAACGAGGCCAAGGACTATCTGGAGCGCATCGCCCACAAGACCTTTCCGATGGGGGCGCAGGTGAACGTCGCGGACGGGGACGATGCCGCCTCGGCCATCCTGGAGGAGGCCCGCAAGCGTCGCGTGGACGTGATCGCCATGACGAGCCACGGGCGCTCGGGGCTGGCGCGGTTGATCACTGGGAGCGTGGCCACCAAGGTGCTCGCCGCCGGCGTGGCGCCGGTGCTCCTGGTCCGGCCCAAGCATCTCCACGAGTGACGGACGCTTGGTGACCTGGGCCATGGGCCGGCCGGCAGAGCCGCGCGGCTCTTCGCCCGGCGTGGCGAAGGGCGGTGAAGTCCGCCTGTGCGTCGTTGCCCTGGGCGGGCACGCGCCTCTCCCCAAGGGGGAGCGGGCGAGCGTTGGACGCCAGTTTCTTCACGCGCGACGGGCCGTCCGGGCGGTGCTCTCGCTGCTCGATCGCGGGTGGGGGCTGGTCATCACCCACGGCAACGGCCCCCAGGTGGGGAAGATCGTGCTCAGCAGCGAGCTGGCGCGGGGCCAGGCGTATCCGCTTCCCCTCTCCGTCGCCGTGGTGGAGGCCGAGGCCTACGCCGCCCAGGGCCACTTTCCGCCCGGCAGCATGGGCCCCAAGGTCCAGGCCGCCGCGGAGTTCCTGCGGGGCGGGGGCCGCTGGGCCCTCATCACCACCCCTGCGGCCCTGCCCCGGGCCCTGGATGGGCGCGGGGGCGCCCGCATCGTCCCGGCCGAGGAGCGGACGCCGGAAGCCGTCCCGTCATGACGGCCCAGCCCCCGGAGCGGCGGCGGGCGGCCCGCGTGATCATCGTGGGCGCCGCAGGCCGCGACTTCCACAACTTCAACCAGGTCTTCCGCGGCGACCCGTCCTGCCGCGTCGTCGCCTTTACGGCCGCCCAGATCCCGGGCATCGCCGGCCGGCGGTACCCCCCGTCGCTGGCGGGGCCCCTCTACCCCCGCGGCATCCCCATCGTCGAAGAGGCGCGACTGGAGGAGATGGTCCGTCGCCGCCGCGTCCAGTGGGTCTACTTCTCCTATAGCGACGTCTCGCACCTGGACGTCATGCACATCGCCTCGAGGGCGCTGGCGGCGGGCGCCAGCTTCGGACTCCTGGGCCCCCGTCAGACGATGCTCCGGGCCAGGGTGCCGGTCATCGCCGTCTGCGCCGTCCGCACGGGTGCGGGCAAGAGCCCCGTCTCCCAATGGATCGTCCGCTGGCTCTTGGAACGGGGCCACCGCGTCGCCGTCCTGCGGCACCCCATGCCCTATGGCGACCTCGCCCGCCAGGCGGTGCAGCGGTTCGCCACCCTCGATGACTTGGCCAAGGCGGGGGCGACCATCGAGGAGCGGGAGGAGTACGAGCCCTACCTGCGCATGGGGGTGCCCGTCTACGCCGGCGTGGACTATGCCGCCATCCTGCGACGGGCGCAGCGGCGCGCCGACCTGGTCCTCTGGGACGGGGGCAACAACGACACCCCCTTCATTCGGCCGGACCTTCATATCGTGCTGCTGGACCCGCTGCGGCCTGGCCACGAGACGTCCTATCACCCGGGAGAGACGAACCTGCGCATGGCGGACGTGCTCATCATCAACAAGGCGGGCAGCGCGGGCCCCGAGGCGGTGGCGGCCATGCGCACCGGGCTCGAGGCGCTCCGGCCCGGCACGCCGGTGCTGGTGGGCGATCTGGCCGTGCGGGCGGACCGGCCCCAGCGCCTCAGGGGCCGGCGGGTCATCATCGTGGGCGACGGGCCGACCCTGACCCATGGCGGCATGGCCTTCGGCGCGGGGACGCTCGTCGCCCGCCAGCACGGCGCCATGATCATCGACCCGCGGGAGGCCGCCGTGGGCGAGGTCCGGCGAGCCCTGGCCCGCTACCGTCACATCCAGACCGAGCTTCCGGCCCTGGGCTACACGCCCCGCCAGGTGCGTGACCTGGAATCGAGCATCCGCCGTGCCCGGGCCGACCTCGTCATCGACGCCACGCCCGTGGACCTCTCACGGCTCATCCGCGCGGATGTGCCCATCGTCAACGTCACCTATGAGTTTGACGACCGGGACGGGCGCCTGGCCCGCCAGCTCGCGGCGTTCGAGCGCGCCCGCCTCGCCCGGGCCCCGCGCCAACGGGCCGCCCGGCGCCATATCCCTACTCCTTCCTAACGGTGGTACAATCGGGGCCGCACCGGAGCCATCCAGGGAATGTCCATGCCTCCGTCAGAGACCCCCGATCCACGGGTAACCAGGGAGATCGCCAACCTCCGCCAGGAGAACGAGCGGCTCCGCCAGCGGATCGTCCTGCTGGGGCGGCTGGGCAGGCAGATCGCCTCCAGCCTCGATCTCCCGACGGTCTTACAGAACGTCGTCAACGCCGCCTGCGAGCTCACCGGCGCCCGCTACGGCGCCCTGGGGGCCTTCGATAGCTCCGGCCGCATCGTCCAGTTCACCACCCACGGCATCAGCGCCGAGGAGCGGGCGCGCATCGGAGCGCTCCCCCAGGGCCTCGGCATCCTGGGCTGGCTCCAGGAGCTCCGCCAGCCCCTGCGCCTCGCCGACCTGGGGAAGCACCCGCGGTCCGTCGGCTTTCCGCCCAACCACCCCCGGATGCGCACCTTCCTCGGCGCTCCTATCCTCGACGGCGGCGAGAGCCTCGGCAACCTCTACCTGACGGAGAAGCAGGGCGGGGACGAGTTCACGCCTGAGGACACGGAGCTCCTGGTCCTCTTCGCCGCCCAGGCCGCCATCGCCATCCGGAACGCCCGGCTGCACCTGGGCGTCGAGGAGGAGCGGGCGCGGCTCCAGGCGGTGGTCGGCGCCTCGCCCGTGGGCGTGGTCCTGGTCGAGGCCGGCACCGAGCGGGTCCTCCTGGCGAACGAGGAGATCAAGCGCATCGTCGGGACCCCTCGCCTGGAGGGCGAGACGCTGGAGCGGAGTCTGCGAACGGTGGTGTACCGGCGGCCCGACGGCCGGCCCTTCGCCTTCGAGAACCTTCCCCTCCAGCGAGCCCTCAAACGGGGCGAGACGGTCCGGGCCGAGGAGTTCCGGTTCGTCTTTCCGGATGGGCGCACCGTCCCCACTCTGGTCAACGCCACCCCCATCCGCTCCGCCGACGGCACGATCAGCGGCGCCATCGGCATCATCCAGGACATGACGCCGATGGAGGAGCTGGAGAAGCTGCGCGGCGAGTTCCTGGGCATGGTGAGCCACGAGCTCAAGACGCCTCTCACGGCCATCAAGGGCTCCGCCGCCATGGTCCTGGGGAGCGAACGGCCCATCGAAGAGGGGGAGACGCGCGAGCTCTTCCAGATCATCGACGAGCAGGCCGACCGGCTGCGAGACCTGGTGGACAACCTGCTGGACATGACGCGCATCGAGGCCGGCGCCCTCTCCGTGAAAGCGGACGCCTGCGACCTCATGGCCATCGCCGAGGACGCCAGGGCCACCTTCGCCCGCGGCGGCGGCGCCCACGAGATCGTCCTCCGCGCTCCCGAGGGCCTGCCGCCCGTCAAGGCCGACCGGCGGCGCATAACGCAGGTCCTGGGCAACCTCCTGAATAACGCTGCCAAGTTCTCGCCCGCCACCGCTCCCGTCACCATCGCCGTGGAGCAGGCCGGCGATCAGGTGACCGTGCGCGTGCGCGACCAGGGCCGGGGCATCCCCAAGGACCAGCTACCCCACCTCTTCAAAAAGTTCTCCCAGATTCACCCTGACTCGGCCCCCAGGCTCTCAGGCAGCGGCCTCGGCCTCGCCATCTGCAAGGGGATCGTCGAGGCCCACGGCGGCCGCATCTGGGCCGAGAGCGACGGCGAGGGCAAGGGCGCCACGTTCGGCTTCACCCTGGCGGTAGCCGCCGGGGAGGCGCCGGCGCCCGCCGCCGATGTCACGCGCCGGACCGATCACGTGGGCCGCGTCCGCCGGCCGGGCGAGCGCACCCGCATCCTCGCCGTGGACGACGACCTCTCCGTCCAGCGCCTCCTGCAGCGCGTCCTGGACGAGGCGGGCTACCGGCCCATCCTCACCGGCGACCCCGCCCAGCTCGTCCGCCTGGCGGAGCGGGAGGAGCCGGACCTGGTGCTGCTGGACGTGATGCTCCCCGGCGCCACCGGCTTCGATCTCCTCAAGCGCCTCCGCGAGTTTTCGGGCGTGCCCGTCATCTTCCTCACGGCGCGGGACCGGGACGAGGACATGGTCAAGGCTCTCAAGATGGGCGCCGACGACTACATCACCAAGCCCTTCTCCACCTCCGAGCTCCTGGCGCGCATCGAGGCGGCCCTGCGCCGGCGCGTCCTGCCCGACCAGACGGAGGTGCGCCCGCCCTTCGCGCTGGCCGATCTCGCCGTCAACTTCACCGAGCGGCGCGTCACCGTGGGCGGGCAGCCCGTCTCCCTCTCGGCCACCGAGTACAAGCTCCTCTACGAGCTGGCCACCAACGCCGGACGCGTCCTGACCCACGAACAGATCCTCCACAAGGTCTGGGGCCCCGAGTACTCGGGCGAGACGGAGCTGGTCCGCTCCTTCATCCGCAACCTGCGCCGTAAGCTGGGCGACGACGCCCGCAACCCCCGCTTCATCCACACGGAGCCACAGGTCGGCTACCGCATGCCGCGGGCGTAGGAACGTCCTCTCGAAACTCCTGGGGCGCAGCGGGGATAGAGATCCAGCAGATAGTTGTTGACACGGCGCTTGAACGTTTTCAAGGCCACTTCCAGACCACTGCCGGGACGCCCCGCCCCCTCCTCCCCGACCTTCACGCCTTTTTCACACGGCCCGGCCCCATGCTCACGCAATCGCCATGGACGCTGCGTACGATGGCCCTGGACCATTCACTCGTGGAGGTGTGAGCCGTGGCGAAGAAGAAAGCAGAGAAGACCGGCAAGGCCATCGCGGTGCATAAGCACGAACGGCCCGCGCCGCCGCTCTCGACGTTCGGCGAGTTCGACCGCCTCTTCGACCGCATGATGCGCCCGTTGGGCTCCGCATTCTGGCCCCGGCTTTCGATGAAGCCGAGCCTGATCAAGGAGTTCGAGTGGGCGCCCAGCATCGATGTCTTCGAGCGCAACGGCAAGACCGTCGTGCGGGCCGATCTGCCGGGCGTGAAGAAAGACGACGTCGACGTCTCCGTCGAGGGCGGCATGCTCGTCATCCACGGCTGCCGGGAGGAAGCCGAGGAGGAAAAGGGCGCCGACTACTACGTGTCTGAACGAGCCGCCGGCGAGTTCTGCCGCACCCTGCGCCTGCCCGAGGGCGTTACGGCCGAGAAGATCGAGGCCTCCTACAAGGACGGCGTGCTGGAGGTGACCTTCCCCAACCCCAAGCCCGTCGAGTCGAAGGGCGTGAAGGTGAAGGTCAGCTAACGGAGCAAGCCTTCGCGAAGGGTCCGGTCGTGGCGCGACGGAGCGTGGAAGACCCCGGGGTGCGCCGCGCCACGCGCCGATGGCTCGTGTGCGCTGAGGGATCTCCAGGGATCGTGGGACCATGAGCGAGGCAAGAAGGGTGCTGGTGGTGGAGGACGACCAGGGCGTTGCCAAGATGCTGGGGCTCGCTCTGCGGTCGGGTGGCTTCGATGTCGCCAGGGCCGCCACGGGCGCCCAGGCGTTGCACATGTTGGAGACCCAGCCGGCCGATGCGGTGGTCCTGGACCTGGGCCTCCCCGATGGTCTCGGCGGCGCCGTGCTGGACCGGCTCCGCCACCCCGACGGCCCGCCAGGGGGTGCGCCTGTCTGGGTGGTGATCTCCGCCATGGACGTGAACGATGCGACCCGCCGCTACGGTTCCCTGGAAGGGCACTTTCTGGCCAAGCCCTTCGACCCGTGGCATCTCGTCCGGACGCTAGAGTCGCTCATGAGCGGCACGGGGGGCCTCTCGCCGGATGGCGCCGAGCGTCCGGCGCGGGACGGCGGCCGCGGGGCCGTGGACGATTGACCAACACGCGCCGCTCTCTCCACACCGGAACGGCGGGGGGAAGGATGACGCCATGTTGTGGCTCAAGAGCTGTCCCAAGTGTCAGGGAGACTTGCACTCGGACGCCGACGTGTTCGGAACGTTCGTGGCGTGCCTGCAGTGTGGCTACCAGCTCACCAGCACCGAGGAAACGCTCCTCCTCCGGACCGGTCGAATGCCGGCCGCGGTGCGCGAGGTGATCGACTCCAGGCGCCGGGCAGCCGCCGGCAGCCGGTAGCCAGATCGAGGCCCACCGCTCGCCGGGCAAAGGGCCTCACGCCCGGGAGCGGTTACAGAGACGAGCATAGGTTTCTAAAACCAAAGCTCCGCTTGCCGGCGATGGCCCTCTCCCTCCTGTCCCTCTCCTGAATGGAGAGGGACGATACCCCCTTCCTCTTTGGGGAAGGGGGCCAGGGGGTTAGGGCCGAGGCCCCCCCGGCACCCTGGTTTAGATCTCAATGCTCGGCTCTGTAGTTATTCTGGGAACGCCTTTCTGTCAAGAAAGGGTTCCCAGGATAGCTAAAAGACCATGACGCCTGCCCGGCGCCGCTTTGACACCATTGCCTTTCGTACCGATAATTGAGCGTTCCCTTCCGGAAGAGGCAGCCATCCCGCAGACGCGCGGTCGCGCAAGCAAGGGGGCTACGATGCGAACGCCAGTGATCATCGACGGGGCCCGGACGGCTGTGGGCAGGTTCGGCGGCGGCTTCAAGGACGTCTCGGCGGCTGAGCTGGGCGCCGTGGCCATCAGAGAGGCGCTCAAGCGGTCCCAGGTCGCCCCCGGTGACGTCCAGGAGGTCGCCCTGGGGAACGTGCTGCAGGTGAACGACGACGGCTACGCCGCGCGGCTCGCCGCCCTCAGGGCCGGCATCCCGGAGACGGTCCCCGCCTTCACGGTGAACCGCTGGTGCTCGTCGGGGCTGGAGGCCATCAACCTCGCGGCCCAGCTCATCATGACGGGCGAGATCGATCTCGCCATCGCCGGCGGCGCCGAAAACATGAGCCAGACGCCATTCATGCTCCCCAAGCAGGCGCGCTGGGACGGCCTGCGCCTGGGCGACGCCACCATCCGGGACGGGCTCATCGCCGGCCTCAACTGCCCCGTCAACTACTACCACATGGGCGTCACGGCGGAGAACGTCGCCGCCAAGTTCGAGGTCTCGCGCAAGGAGCAGGACGAGCTGTCGCTTCTCAGCCAGCAGCGGGCGGCGCGGGCCATGCGCGAGGGCCGGTTCCAGCGCCAGATCATTCCGGTCTCCGTCCCCCAGCGCAAGGGCGATCCCATCGTCGTCGACAAGGATGAGCACCCGCGGCCCGGCACGACCCTCGAGGCGCTGGCCAAGCTGCAGCCCGCCTTCAGGCAGGGCGGCACCGTCACCGCCGGCAACTCGTCCGGCATCAACGACGGCGCGGCGGCGGTGGTCATCATGTCCGAGGAGCGGGCCGCCGCCCTGGGCCTCAAGCCGCGCCTGCGGTGGATCGCCCGGGCCGTGGCCGGCGTCGACCCGGCCTTGATGGGGACGGGCCCCGTCCCCGCGGTGCGCCAGGTGCTTCAGAAGACCGGCATGACGCTGGATGATATCGACCTGGTGGAGCTGAACGAGGCCTTCGCCGCCCAGGCCGCCTACTGCATCCGTGAGCTGGGCCTCGATATCGAAAAGACCAACGTCAACGGCAGCGGCATCGCCCTGGGGCACCCGGTCGGCGCCACGGGCGCCATCATGACGGTGAAGGCGATGGAGGAGCTGGAGCGCTCGGGCGGCGAGTACGCCCTCATCACCATGTGCATTGGCGGAGGCCAGGGCGCCGCGACGATCTTCCAGCGGATCAACTAGCGGCGTCCTCCGCCGAGGGGGTAGACGGCCATGACGCCCCCGTCGACGGTGATCGTCTGGCCCGTCACGTACTGGGCGAGCTCCGACGCCATGAACAGGGCCGCCATCGCGATGTCTTCGGGGCGCCCGGGCCGCCCCAGCGGGACCAGCTGGCTCAGGTAGTTCACCCGGCCGGGGTCGGCGTCCATGCGGTCCCGGGTCTTGGGCGTGCGGATCGCCCCCGGCGCGACGGCGTTGACGCGGATCTTGTGCGGGCCCCACTCGACGGCCAGCGTGCGGGTCATGGACATGATCCCTGCCTTGGCCGCCCCGTAGGCGATGTGCAGCGTCGATGCGCGCAGGCCGCTGGTCGAGGCGATGTTCACGATGCTGCCGCCGCGCCCCTGCTTGACCATCTGGCGCGCCGCCGCCTGGCAGGAGAAGAAGGCGCAGCGCAGGTTGAGCCGGATATCGTCGTCCCACACCTGCTCGTCGTAGTCCAGGGCCGGCTTCCAGCTCGCCTCCGACGTGGCGCCGACGACGTTGGCGAGCACGTGCACGCCGCCCAGCTTGGCGGCGGCCGTCTCGACCATGCGCGTGACGACGGGCTTCTCGCGCACGTCGCCCACGTAGGTGTGGGCGGCGCCGCCGGCGGCGCGGATGGCCTTGGCCGCTTCCTCCGCCCGGTCGGCTATGACGTCCACGACGAGCACGCTGGCGCCGGCCTCGGAGAAGGCCGTGGCGATGGCCGTGCCGATGCCGCCCCCTCCGCCGCCCACGACGATGGCGCCCTTCCCCTTGAGCGAGAGCTTCTCGATCATCGATAGTCCCTCCCGGAGCCTCCGCGATCGCCGGCAGCGTAGCCCTGGAGCCGAGGCATGTCAAACGTGGTTGGTGGTGAGGCAGGAGCAACGGACCACCCGCGCCTCACGCATATCGCAGAAGGACCTCGGCCACCTGGCGGGGGCGGCTGATCATGGCGTCGTGCGGAGCGTCGATCTCGACGATCTCGACGGCGTCGCCCCCCACCTCGCGGGCGAAGAGGCGCTGCCAGCGGGGCGGCATGGACCGGTCGCGGGCCAGGAGCACCCACGTCACTGGCCTGAGCCCCAGGAAGCCGGTGCGCGCGACGCGCTCGGTGACGGGGGACGGGAAGGTCTTGGCGTACTCCCGCCGGAGGTTCTCGAGCAGCCACTGGGCCCGCTGGCGGCCCAGGCGCCGGCTGGACCGGTCCAGGTCCCACTCCTCCGGGAAGCGCCTGGGCGTCGCGCTCCGCGTCAGCGGCTCGATGACCGTGCTCGGAGAGAGCTTGCCCATGCCCACCAGCAGGTCTCGCAGGCTCTGCCCCTCGGGCGGGACGGCGCAGGCCATGAAGACGACTCGCCGGATACGCTCCGGGATGCGCGTGACGACGTAGGGCATGACGAGCCCGGCGAAGGAGTGGCCGACGTGGATGATGTTGCGCAGGTCCGCCTCGACGATGTCCCGCACGGCCGACCCGACGTAGCCGGCGATGGAGCACTCCTCGAGCGAGACGTCCTTACTTGCGGCCCGCGCCCGGCATGTCGATGGCCGCCACGCGGCCCAGGTCCGGATGCCCTCGCGTCCGCATCTCCTCGATCGTCGGTTCCCAGCACCAGCCGCCGCGCCCGCCGCCGTGGATCATCACGTAGTCCGTCGCCACCGTACGAGCGCCTCCTGCTCATCTGCGACAGGATCGTCTTGGCCCCGTCCGCGAGCCCGGTGGCTATTGTAGCGGGATGCGAGCCCGGTGCGTCGTTGTCGTACAATGATGGCCAGCGCCAGGGACGGGCGGGTACCCCGGCCTGTCGGGGTGCGACCTCTCGGTCCACCTTCGTGAGCCCGCGCCATCAGGAGGACCTGTGAAGACAACACCCAGTCGAGCAGCCAAGAAGGACGCGATGCTGGCCACGGTGTTCGGCGCGCCCCGACGAGTCGGGGCTCCGAGGGCTCCGCAGCCCGGCGACGAGCAGCTTGGGCTCCTCACCGAGATCCTCTTCGGTGAGATATGGTCCCGCCCAGCGCTCACGCCCAGGGAGCGCAGCATGTGCACCGTCGCCACCCTCATCGCCCTCAACCGGGAGGGCGAGCTGCGCTCCCACCTGCGCGGCGCTCTGAACCTTGGTATCTCCAGGGAGAAGCTCCTGGAGATGGTCCTCCACCTGGCGTTCTATTCGGGCGCGCCCACCGCCAACCGGGCCCTGGCCGTCGCGCGGGAGGTCTTCGCCCAGGGAGACGCGGTTCCCCAGCCGTCCGGCCCCGACTCGTCGGGGCCCAAGGCGGCCCGCCGCTGAACGACCGGCCGCCAAGCTCTATGGGCCGTGGCCCGTGGCTGACAAGGGCCCCCCTGGCGGCTCTCGTCGCCGCCCTGGTGGTCAGCGCGGGCGTCGCCATCGCGGCCGTGGCCCGGGGCGACCTCAACGACACGGATGGCAAGGTCCTTGCCACGGCCGGCATGCTGGCGGGGGCCAGCGCCATGGCCCTGCCGGGCCTGAACCACTTCGCGCAGGGGCGCTATCGGTGGCTGGCCGGTCCCGCCGTTGGGGCGTCGGCGGCGACCTGCGTCGCCGTCGTCGCGATCATCTGGGCGGGCGATCTGTTCGACGAGAACACGGCCGCCAAGTCGGCCGGCACTCTCGCCGTCGCGGCGTTCTTCGCCAACCACATCCTCCTGCTCCTTTTCGCTCGTTCCCGGCACGTGGCGGTGCGCGGATGCATGGCGGGGACCATCGCCGTCATCGTGGCCCTGGGCATGCTGCTCATCGCCGGCATCTGGACCGAACCTCAAGCTAGCGCCTTCGGGCGAGTCGCCGCGGCCCTGGGGATTCTGGACGTGCTGGGCTCGCTCCTCGTGCCGCTGCTCGGCAGGCTCGCGGCGTGGGAGGCGGGGCGCCGCACGCCATAGCGTGGCCCGGGCGTGGGTGGAGCCCTCCTCCGGTCACGCCTGGACCACCACCACGGTCAGCCCCCAGTCCCCGGCCGCGATAGGCCACGACGGATTTCGCTGCGGCCATTCCGGCGCTGCGCCCGCACCCGAAGCGGCTGGCCCGCCCCACGCCGAAACGAAGGCGATGAAACCCGGTTACTATAGCGTCCTCGATGGCGTGACACGGCGATTCCCATAACACAAAGACAGAGGAAAACTTGGCCGGTTACCAACTCACGATGACCTCAGCGACGACAAGGCAAAGGTTGTCTACCTCAGGCTACTTGACAAAGGCTGAACGCCGGCGGTATATTCTGGTCTGGTTTTGCTACTTCCTCGATCAGCAATTCCTCATTTTGATCATGAAAGGAGCGCTAGCGCATGCCTAAGTTTGACCTGGTAGCGAAGAACGAAGCGATGATGAAGACCGCGACGGGCCGAGCTGCCGAGGCGGTCCGCGAATATCTTGGGTACCTGACGAAGCTCTCGGATGGGCAGGCCGGCAGGCTTCAGGTCCTGCCGGGCGAGAGCGGCCGGGCCGTCCGGCGGCGCCTGGGGACCGCGGCCAAGATGGCGGGCCGAACGCTGGTAATCAAGAAAGCCGGCAGCGAGATCTATTTCTGGGTGAAGTCCCGCCCGGCGGTGGCCTCGGGCAGGCGCCGGGGCAGGCCGCGCAAGAACCCGCTGTAGCCGGTCCGCCGGCGGCCAAGCCAGGGGAAGGGCTGTCGCCACGCCCAGTCGGCGCGGCGTTCGGTTTGATGGGGGCGGGCCCCGTTGTACCCTTGACAACCCTGCCCCCGTCCAATAAAGTCGCACCACACTCCACAACGCCCCCGGAGGACCCCCACAGGGGTGCCTCCTCGACCAGTTGCTATGGGAAATCCGGGCCAAGATGGGCCGGTTGCATTACAAAACCGGTGCGCGCGCCCCATGAACGCCAGCCGAGTGACCGGTACGATGGTGCCATAACACAGGGCTGCGGGAGCCCGCCCGGAGGGGAGTATCATGCCGGATTTCGACATCATTAGCGCCGATTCCCACGTCATCGAACCGCCCGACCTGTGGGAGAAGTGGCCTTACTCGAGCCGCGAACGTCTATGGGAGAGGAGCAGGGTATGACCAGGCTATTGCGCTGGCCCCGCCTCTGGTCGCTGAGCGCGGCGTTGGTGGCGGTGGCCCTCGTTGTCGCGGCGTGCGGCGGGGGTGAGGAGGAGGCGCCCGCGGCGACATCCGCTCCCACGGCCGCGCAGCCCGCGGCCACGCCGACCCCCGCGCCCCGCCCCACCGCCACTCCAATCCCGGCGCCGACGCCCACCCCCGCGCCCAAGCTCGGCGGCGTCATGTCTGTCCGCGTCTCCGGCGGCTTCGGCAACGAGTGGGACAACTACAACGCCAACGGCCGCTTCGCCGTCCTGATCACCCAGAATCTCCTGAATAACCTGACCATCCTGGACCCAGTGGACGGCTCCAGCATCCGGCCTGACCTGGCCCAGTCCTTCACCGTCTCGGCCGACGGCAAGACCATCACCTACAAGCTCAACCAGGGTATCCAGTGGCATGACGGCAAGCCCTTCACGTCCAAGGACATCGCCTTCAGCCTCAACCGCGCGCGCAACCCCGAGACGCCCGCTGCCGGTTTCCACCGCTCGCGGCTGACCATCGTGAACGATATCCAGACCCCCGACGATAGCACCGTCGTCGTCACCCTCGCCCGGCCCAGCGCGTCGTTCCTCACCGTGGCCTCCGTGGCCAATCTCACCATCTACCCAGCCCACGTGACCCCCATCGATACGTGGAAGGCCAGCGCTGTGGGCACCGGCCCCTTCAAGTTCAAGAGCCTGGTGAAGGACGCCTCTTCCGAGCTCGTCCGCAACGATAGCTACTTCAAGAAGGATGAGCGGGGCCAGGCGTTGCCCTACCTGGATGGTCTGTCCTTCATCTGGATCGCGGACCAGGCCCTGGCCTTCAGCGCCTTCCGGACCGGCCGGCTCTCCTGCGCCTGCAGCTATAGCTCGGACATCCTCGTGAGCCAGCAGGAGCAGGCCGCCGCCGACATTAAGGGCGTCAAGTTCGGCACCTCCTGGAGCGTCAACTTCCTGTTTTTCAACACAGCCCGGGCCCCCTTCAACAACCTGAAGTTCCGGCAGGCCATCAACGTCGGCTTCGACCGCGGCGCCTTGCGCGACGTGCTCCGCGGCGGCACCGGCTTCTATCCTCCCACCTTCCTCGTCCCCCGCGAGCTGGGCGGCAAGTTCAGCCTCAGCAAGGACGACCTGCTCCGCACTCCTGGCTTCCGCGAGCCCAAGACCCCCGACACGGACCTGGCAAAGCAGCTCCTGAAGGACTCGGGCATCGACCTCTCCAAGACCACCATAGCCCTCGTGACCAACGCCACGCAGAAGGACATCAGCGAGGCCGTTGCATCCCTGCTGCTGCCCCTGGGCATCAACGTGAAGCTGGACCTGGTCGTCTCCACGTCAGACCTCACCACCCGCATGCTGCGCGGCGACTTTGATCTGAACTTCACCGGTGGCGGCAACTCCTTCGACGACCCCGCTGACATCATCGCCAACTACGTCAAGACCGGTGCCGGCCTGAACTACGGTAAGGTTTCGGACGCCAGGCTCGACCAACTGCTGGACGCCCAGGACGCCGAGGTGGACGGGGCCAAGCGCGCCCAGGCCCTTGGCGATCTCCAGCGCACATTGCTGGACTTCGCCGCCTTTGTTCCCATCCACACCTTCCCGGCGCTCTACGCCGTCCAGCCCTACGTCGAAGGCTTCATCCTGAACCGGGCCTTCGTCGTCGGCCCGGCCCACCGCTTCGAGCGGGTCTGGTTCAACAGGTAGCAGCTCCGAGCCACAGACGCCGTCCAAAAAGGAAAGGCCAGCGCCGGCGCTGGCCTTTCCTTTTTCGTATGGGCGTGGAGGGCCGGCTGCGGTGGCCCTACGGAACGCCCGCGCCGGGCACGGGCACGCGTACCGTCTCGATCCAGCCGGTGGCGATCCCCTTGGCCAGGTCCTCGCGGGTCGTCTTGGCGGTGCACAGAAAGAGCGTGCGCCGGTCCGCGCCGCCGAGCAAGCAGGCCACGGCGTACTTCCCGGGGACGGGGATCCGGTCCGTCACACGCCCGCCGGGCAGCACTCGCAGGAAGACGTTGTTCGTCACCGCGCCGACCCAGATGGCCCCCTCAGCGTCCAGACAGATGCCGTCGGGCACGGTCCCCTCGCCCAGTTCAGCGTAGAGGCGCCGGTCCGAGAGCGAGCCGTCAGCGGCGATGGTGTAGGCGGTGAGCCGGTGCCGGCGGCTCTCGGCGCAGATCAACGTCTTCCCATCGGGCGTGATAGCGCAGCCATTGGGCAGGTGCATCTCCTCGCCAACCCGGCGGTAGCTCCCGTCCGGGTTCACCAGCACAAGATACGTCGTCTTGAACTCCTGCCCGTGGCCGAAGCCCAAGTTGCCGACGTAGCACCGGCCCTTGGCGTCCGTGATCATGTCGTTGGCATCGCCGCCACACAGCGGCGCGATATCGGCCACGGTGGAGAGCCGGCCGTCGTGCTCCAAACGCAGGAGGCGCTTGTCCAGCATCGACACGACGAGCATCCGGCCGTCCGGCAAGAAGCCGATCCCGGAGGGCCGCTGCGGCACCTCGCAAATGACGCCGGCCTTCCCCTTCTCGTCCACCGTCATGACCTTGCGCGCATGCATGTCGGCGAACCAGACCTTGTCTTGGCGCCAGCGGGGCCCCTCCGGGAAGACCAGGCCATCGAGCAGCAGACGCGGCACGGGGGTGGGCATGGAGACCTCCTGCGCGGGGAGCGCCTATGACACCAGCGGATGGGAGCGGCCTAGGGCCAGCCGGCGCCCGGCACCCCGACGCGCACCCGCTCGATCCACCCCTTGGTGTTGCGCTGGTTCATGGGCCGGCCCGTGGACTGGGAGGTGCAGAGATAGAGCGATCGCCGGTCGCGGCCGCCCAGCATGCAGGCGATGGTCAGCTTGCCCGGGATGGTGAACCGGTCCGTGACCCGGCCGCCCTTGACGACCCGGACGAACTCGTTGGTGGTGGGCAGGCCCACCCAGATGCCGCCCTTGGCGTCCAGGCAGATGCCGTCGGGGATCGCCTGGCCGAACTCGGCGAAGGTCCGCCGGTTCGAGAGGGAGCCGTCCTGGGCGATATCGAAGGCCGTGAGCCGGTGCGCCAGGCTCTCGGCGATGATCATCGTCTTGCCGTTCGGAGTGATGACGGCGCCGTTGGGGACGATGAGGCCATCGGCGACGACGCGGGCCTTGCCGCCGGGCGTCACCATGACCAGATTCGCTGGCTTGGGCGGCTGGCCGCCATGGAGGTCGGCGCCGAGATTGCCGATGTAGGCCCGGCCCTGGCTGTCCACGACCATGTCGTTGGTGTCGCCGCCGCAGTACTTCGAGATGTCGGCGACGGTCTTCAGTCCGCCGGCGTCCAGGCGCAGGAGCTTCCGGTCCAGCATCGAGACGATGAGGAGGCGGCCGTCGGGCAGGAAGCCCAGGCCCGAGGGGCGCTGCGGGACCCGGCAGACGACCTTGGCCTTGCCGCGGGGGTCCACCGTCATGACCCGGTTGTTGTACATGTCGGAGAACCAGAGCCTCCCATTCCTCCAACGGGGGCCCTCGGCGAAGCATATGCCGGACAACACAACGCGCGGCTTCGAAATCTTCACGACGACCTCCTTGCCGCCCTGCTCGACGGCCACGCCCCACGGGACACGAGCCGGTCAGGTGCGGGCGTGCGCATGGTACCCCTGTCGCGGGGTGCCCTGTCAAGCGGCGGGGCGAGACGCCTGCCCGCCGGGCTCCGTCCCCGCCTCCTGTGGAACCTCCATCCGCACGCGGCGCATCCAGACCCAAAGGATGACCTGCACCGCCGAGCCCGCCAGGCCCATGACCATGAGCGCCATCTCCGGCGACGAGGCGCGGGCCCCCACTCCCAACGCCACCTGCCCCACCGGCATCATCCCCCAGACGATCATGCGGATGGCAAAGACCCGGCCCCGCATCTCTCTAGGAGCCAGGTACTGGATGAGCGCCATGTTCATCGTCATGGAGCCGCTCTGCCACATGCCGATGAGCACGAGGGCGCCCAGGGAGAGGGGGAAGGATGTGGACTGGGAGAAGCCCGCGATAGCCAGACCGGCCCCCACGGCGAAGACCATCATGAGCCCCGCCAGGGGCCGCTCGGCGCTGACGAAGGCCAGGAGCAGCGACGACACCAGCGCCCCCACGCCCGACGCGGTGAACATCAGGCCCAGCCCCGAGGCGCTCTCCTTCAGCACGTCCCGCTGGAAGATGGGCAGGAGGGACATATAGGGAATGTAGAAGATCGTCGCCAGGGCGCCCGAGATCATGAGCATAGTGAGCGCCTGCGACGCCCGCACGTACCGGAAGCCGTCCAGGACGGTGTGGGCGAAGGCCTCCTGGCGAGCGGGGACGTGGGCCCTCCCGCCCGGTACCTTCATGAGCAGCGGGAAGGAGATGCCGAAGAGGCCGGCGCTGCAATAGAAGGCCGACTCGAGGTTCGCCGCTCCGATGATCACGCCCGAGATGGCCGGCGCCACGATCATCATCATGCTAAAGACGCCGGAGAAGAGCACCAGCCCGTTGTTTGCCGCCTCCGGGCCCACCATGTCCGGGATCATGGCCTGCCGCACGGGCATGGAGAAGCCCATCACCGTCCCGGACGCGAGGGAGAAGACCATGAGCGTCTGAATGTTGAACATGTCGAGCGAGAGGAGGAGCGCCATGGCCAGGATGAGCGTCATCTGGCAGAGGTCCAGCGTCAGCGCCAGGCGTTTGCGGTCCATGCGGTCGGCCATCACGCCTCCCAGGAGCGGCGTGATGAGCATGGGGAAGGCGCCCATGGCGAAGATGGAGGTGACCAGCAGCTCGTCGGGCGTCAGGTTGCGAGCCAGGTACCCCCGCGCCAGCTGCTGCATCTGGATGGCGGCGGAGCTGAAAAGGATGTTGAACCACAGGAACCGGTAGGAGGGGTAGTAGAGGGCACGGATAGCATTGATCTGCTGCCCTCCGGGGGCGCGGACGGGCGACGGGGCCCGCCGCTCGCCGCCGGGCGTCGCAGCGTCCAGGGTGGGTCTTGCCGGCATCAGGACTGCTCAGAGGCCCCGACGCGTCGGGGCGACTTGGCTCAGTATATCCTACGGTACAGGATTTGGTATCGCCGCCGTCGTGGAACGGCGAGAGTCACGCAACCGATGGGCTATTCCGATCTTCCGCGTGCCACACGACGCCGAATTGCGCCGCCCATCTCAGCGGTGGCGGCGGGCGTGCGTGGGCGAGCACGAAGGCGTGGGGCTCGCCGGTGGCGCGCCCCCTACTCAAAGACGCCATCGGCGGCCAGGGCGTCCAGCTCGCGCCTGGGTATGCCCAGGACCTCGCCGAAGACCATGGCCGCGTGCTCGCCGAACATGGGCCCGAAGCGCCGCGCCCGGGCCGGCGTCTCGGACAGGACCCACGGCGGGCGGACGGGGTGCGTCATCCCCAGCTTCGGGTGCCGGACGTCCATGAAGATGCGCCGCGCCTTTGCGTGCGGGTCCTCGATGATCTCGGCCACGCTCATGGACGGCATGGCGGCGACGCCGGCCCGCTGGAGCCGTTCCGTCAGCGCGCGGGCGTCGTGCCGGCGCGTCCAGCGGGCGACGAGGGCGTCCAGCTCGTCCTGGTGCCGCCAGCGGCCGTACCGGTCGGCGAAGCGCGGGTCCGCGGCCCACTCCGGGCGGCGCGCCACCCGGCAGAGGGCCTGCCACTCCTCGTCCGTCGCCACGGCGATGCTGATCCACCGGTCGGACCCTTCAGCCGAAGGGTACCCCCGGCAGGGGTAGCAGTTGTGGGGCGCCATGATCTCGTCCCGGTTCCCCTGGGGGCCCGCCACGCGCCCGTTCATGAAATAGTCCAGGAAGATATCGCCGATGTTGGAGCTGATGACCTCGCGCGAGGAGAGATCGATGTGCTGGCCCTCGCCCGTGCGGCGCCGGTGATAGAGCCCGATGAGGACGGCCAGGGTGATGGAGGTGCCCAGGCGCATGTCCACCGAGTCCCAGATCTCGGTGGCGGGGCCGCCCTCGTGGCCGGTGATGTGGCCCAGGCCGCCGAAGGCCCCGAAGGTCGTGGCGTAGCCGGCCAGCTCCCGCTCGGGGCCCTTCTGGCCCGCCGTGGACGACGAGAGCATGAGGATATCGGGCCGCAGGGCGCGGGCATCCTCGTACCCCAGACCCCAGCGCTCCATGACTCCGGGGCGGAAGTTGTTGATCAGCACGTCGCTCACCTCGGCCAGGCGCCGCACCAGCTCCCGGCCCCGCTGGTGGCCCAGGTTGACGCGCACGTCCAGCTTGTTCAGGTTCATGTCGTTGAAGTTGGGCGAGGCGTTGATGTCTTCGACGGGCGTGTAGTAGCCGCGGCGGGCGATGTCCAGGCTCTTGGCCGACTCGACCTTGATGACCTCGGCCCCCAGGAGCGCGAGGTAGAGGGTACACAGGGGCCCGGCGGCGGCCCACGAGAGATCGAGGACGCGCACGCCGGCCAGGGCGTCCTTCCCTATCGGCGATGCCATGGTCAGATCACCCCGTTGGCGCGGAGCACGGTCAGGTCCTCGCCCGTGAGGCCCAGGCGCCCGCCCAGGACCTCCGTGTTGTGCTCGCCCAGGAGCGGCGCGGGACGCCGGGCCGACCACGGTGTGCGGGAGAACTGATAGGGCGCCGTGGGATAGGACCGGCGGCCCGCCTGGGGATGCTCGATCTCGGCGAAATAGCCGCGGGCGGCCAGCTGCGGCGACTCGGCGATCTCCTGGGCGTCGGCGAAGGGCGCCACGGGGCAGCCGGCGGCCCACGCCGTCTCGAAGATCTCGCGCTTGGTGCGCCGGCTCGTCCACTCGGCGACGATGGCGTTGAAGGCGGCGCCGTTCTTCACGCGGGCGGGCCGGTCGATGAAGCGCGGGTCCTCGGCCAGCTCAGGCCGGCCCATGGCCTTGGCCAGGGGCCGCCACTGCTGGTTCTCCGTGGGGCGCAGGGCCACGTAGCCGTCCTGGGCCGGGTAGAGGCCGCCGAAGGGATAGTTGCGGTTGGCGCGGCGGGAGAGCTTGCCCTCCGAGAGGTAGGTGACGAAGGTCACGCGGTTGAGCGCGATGTTGGCCTCCTGGCGCGAGGCGTCCACGTGCTGGCCCACGCCCCAGAGCTCGCGGGCCATGACGGCGGCCATGGCGCCCACGGCGGCGGCGATGCCCCCATCGTAGTCGCCGGCGTGGCCGCCCAGCTTCACCGGCGGCCGGTCCGGGAACAGCTCATGGCCCAGGCCGCCGGGAAGGACGTAGCCCTCGCCGCCCGCGTGGCACAGGTTGAGGTTGTGGGCCATCCACTCGGCGTAGGGCCCCGTATGGCCGAAGGGCGTGACGGAGGTGACGATGAGCCCGGGGTTGGCCCTGCGCAGCCTGGGGTAGTCGATCCTGAGGGCGCGGGCCTGGCGCGCGGTGCGGTCGTGGATGAAGATATCGGCCTCGCGGACGAGCCCCAGGAAGATGTCGTACCCGGCTGGGTCGAGCAGGTTGATCGTCACGCCCAGCTTGTTGGTGTTGAGGTAGAGGAAGAGGCCGCTCTTTTCCGGATGCGGCGTATCGCCGGGGTAGGGCCCGCGGGTGCGGGCCGGATCGCCCACCGGCGGCTCCTCGATCTTGACGACCTCGGCCCCCATGTCGCCCAGGAGCTTGGCGCAGTAGGGCCCCGGCACGAAGGAGGCGTACTCGATAACGGTGAGGCCGGCGAGGGCGGTGGAATGCATGCGGTGGTGTGGGGGAGCAGGCGCCTGATGGACGAAACCGCACCAGTATAGCAAGGTGCTACCCGAGGCGGTAGAAGCCTTGGGTGAGTCATTGAACTGGTTGCAAAAGTGTCATTCCGAGCCGTCAGGCGAGGAATCTGGGGCGGGGAGGTCTTCCCCTCCCCAGACCCCTCGGCCGCAGACGGCCTCGGGGTGACAGTGACTCGGCCGTTTGGCGAGTTTTGCAATGACTCCTAGTGCATCGTCACGCCGGTGGTCACGTCGATGGTCTGGCCGGTGATGGCGCTGGCCCGGCTGGAGGCGAGGAAGACGACCAGATCGGCCACCTCTTCAGGCTTGACGATTCGCTTCATCGGCGATGCGGCGCCCAGCCGGTCGCGCGGGCCATCCGCCGGTTCGCCGCGCTCCCGGCGGATGGCGTTCAGCTTCTCCAGGTGCTCGCCCTCGATGGCCCATGGCGCGATGGCATTGACGCGGATGCCGTGGGCCGCCGTTTCGAGGGCCAGCGCCTGCGTCAGGCCCAGGAGCCCGAACTTGGAGGCGCTGTGGGGCCCCATGTTGGCCACGCCGTTGCGTGCCCCCGTCCCAAGGATGTTGACGATGGCCCCCCGGCGCCGGGGCAGCATGTGACGCAGGCACTCGCGGGCGCACAGCATCGCTCCGGTGAGGTTCACGCCGATGGCCCGGTCCCAGGACGCCAGGCTCGTCTCGACGATCGGCTTCCACTCGGTAGTGACCGCCGCGTTGTTGACCAGCACGTCGATCCGGCCCAGCTCGCGGGCGGTCCGCTCGACCATCGCCGTGACCTCGCGCTCGCTGGCGACGTCGGTGGAGATGGGGAGGGCGCGCCGTCCCAGGGCCCGGACCTCGGCGGCCGTGCGCTCCAGGGGCTCATGCGCGCGCGCGGCCAGGACGACGTCGGCGCCCTCCCGGGCCAGGGCCAGGGCGATGACCCGCCCCAGGCCGCGGCCCCCGCCCATCACGATGGCGATCTGGTCCTTGAGCTGCGTCACGCCTGGTCCTGGAACGGTATCAAGATTGCACCACGCCCGCGGTCACGTTGATAAGCTGGCCCGTGATCCCGCTGGACTCGTCCGACGCCAGGAAGAGGGCTGTGTCCGCGACCTCGTCAGGGCGCACCATGCGCCGGAGCGGCGACCGCTTGGCCCACCGTGCCTCCAGCTCCTCGACGGTGATGCCCGAGGCCCGCGCCCGCTCGGGCGCTCCGCGGACGAAGTTCTCCGTCCGCACGGCGCCCACGACGATCCCGTTGACGCGGATGCTGTGCCGGCCCACCTCCCACGCCAGCGTGTGGACCATGTTGTTGACTCCCGCCTTGGCCGCCGCGTAGTGGGCGCGCCGGCTGAACCCGACGCTCCCGGCCCCCGACGAGATCTGGATGATGCTGCCGGAGCGCTGGGGGATCATGACCTTGAGGACCTCCCGGGTGGTCATCATGTAGCAGGTCAGCGCGCCGCGGACGACCTCGTCCCATTCGGCCACGGAGAGATCGACGAGGTTCGCGACGCGGCCCGAGAAGGTGGCGTTGTTCATCAGCACGTCGATCCGGCCGAAGGCGCCGGCGACGGTCTTGGCCATGGCGACGACCTGGGCCTCGTTGGTGATGTCGGCGGGGACGGGCAGGGCGCGGCCGCCGGCCGCCTCGATCTCGCGGGCGATGGCCTCGAGGCGCGAGGCCGTGCGGGCGACGAGGGCCACGGCGGCCCCCTCTCGGGCGAAGGTGATGGCCGCGGTCCGCCCGATGTCCGGGCCCACCCCGGCGATGATAGCCACCTTGTCCTTCAGGCGCATAAAGACCGTCCGCAGATGAGCGTAGATTTACACAGATTTGGAAAGGATAAACCGCTGATACTCCAGAGAAGGAGCGCCGAAGTTGATGAGCAGGCCGAGTTCGAGACCCGTGGCCTTCAGGTAGTTGAGAATCTGCGCCTCTTCTCCTCCAGATAGTTTGTCCAAAGCCTTGAGCTCGACGATGACCGGTTCGAAACAGACGAAGTCCGCGCGAAAGGCAGTCTTCAGACGTTGACCTTTGTAGTACACCGGCAGTTCGACCTCGCGCTGGTACGGCAGGTCTCGAGCCGTCAACTCGATAGCTAGCGCTTCCTGATAGACCGATTCCGCAAACCCTCTCCCCATCTGACGGTGCACCTCCATCGCCGCACCAATTACAGCACGGGCTCCGGGATCTCGATTCGTGAAAGCCCCACCCCAGACCCTTCGCCCCGATTGGATCGTGGCTCAGGGCGACACGGAGCTCCGGCTCCGTGTCGTCTGCGTAATCTGCGGATATCCTCCAGCTACGTCATCCAGGAGCCGGCGTTGACGTCGATGGACTGGCCGTGGACGCCGCTGGAGAGGTCGGAGGCGAGATAGACCATCGCGTCGGCCACCTCGCCGGGCTCGACGATCTTGTTCAGGGGCGCCGCTGCGGCCGCCTCCGCCTTGACCTTCTCGTAGGTGACGCCCTGCTCCTTGGCGATCCGGTGGTGATAGGCCACGAGCAGCTCGGTGTTGATGGCGCCGGGCACGATGCAGTTGACGCGGATGTTGTGCTGGCCCACCTCGGCGGCGAGGGCCTGGGTGAAGCCGATGACCCCGAACTTGGACGCCGAGTAGTGGGTCCGGCCCGCCATGCCGCGCCGGCCGGCCGTGGACGAGACGTTGATGATGTTGCCGCTGCGCCGGGCGATCATGTGCGGCAGGACGTACTTGGCGCACATGACCGTGCCGCGCAGGTTGATGCTGTGGGGGATGTCCCAGTCCTTCATCTCGATCTCGACGAGAGGCTTCTGCGGGCCGGGGAGCGCCGCGTTGATCCATGGTCAAGGTATCCCCCAAGCGGTCGG
>CAZKTO010000015.1:0-17226 GCA_964555685.1 uncultured Dehalococcoidia bacterium | reverse complement strand
GACCCGTGCCTCGATAGTGATGTCCGCCTCGACCGCGATGGCGCGCCCGCCCTGGGCCTTGATCCTGGCCGCCACCTCCTCGAGCTGGGCGCGGGTCCGCGAGACCACGGCCACCCACGCGCCCTCGGCCGCGAACTTGAACGCCGCGGCCTTGCCGATGCCCCGCCCCGCCCCGGTGATGATGACCGCCCTTTCGTTCAGCAGCATAGCGCTCCTTACTCCATCGCTCCCCACGTCAGACCCTCTTTGAGGTCGACCTTTAGGGGCACCGTCAGTTGCATTGCCGCCGGCATGATGGCCTGCACGATACCCTTCAGCGTCTCCAGCTCCTCCCCCGCCGCCTCGAAGATCAGCTCGTCGTGCACCTGCAGGACGATCCGGGAGCGCAGGCCCAGCCGGTCCATCTCCGTCTGCAGGCGGATCATGCCGATCTTGATGATGTCCGCGGCCGTGCCCTGGATGGGATGGTTGACGGCCATGCGCTCGCCGGCGGCCCGGACCTGTGGATTGGCGGCGCTGACCTCCGGGATGGCGCGCCGGCGGCCCAGGAGCGTCTGCACGTACCCCTTCTCGTGGGCCGTGCGCTTCGTCTCATCCAGGTACCGCTGGATGCCGGGGTACTTGCGGAAGTACTCCTCGATGATGGGGGCCGCCTGCTTCCGCGCCATGTCGGCCCGGGTCGCCAGGCCGAACTCGCTCATCCCGTAGAGGAGCCCGAAGTTGACGACCTTGGCGAAGCGGCGCTGGTCGGCCGTGACCTGGGCCAGCGGGACGTCGAAGACGCGCGCCGCGGTAGCTGCATGGATGTCCTCGTCGCGCCGGAAGGCCTCGACCAGCGCCGGGTCCTGGGTGATGTGCGCGAGGATGCGCAGCTCGATCTGCGAGTAGTCGGCCGAGAGCATCGTCCATGCCGGGTCCTGGACGATGAAGGCCTCGCGGATGCGCTTGCCCATCTCCGTCCGCACCGGAATGTTCTGGAGATTCGGGTCGCTGGACGAGAGGCGCCCGGTGGCGGCGACGGTCTGGCTGAAGGTGGTGTGAACGCGCCCGGTCCTGGGGTTGACCAGCAGCGGCAGGGCGTCGGCGTAGGTGGACTTGAGCTTGCTGACCTGCCGGTACTCCAGGACGTGGTCGATGACCGGGTGCATCCCGCGAAGGCCCTCCAGCACCTGGGCGTCCGTCGAGTAGCCGGTCTTGGTCCGCCGCGGCTTGGGCAGGCCGGGCAGCTCCTCGAAGAGCAGGAACGAGAGCTCCTTGGGCGAGTTGATCTTGAACTCGTGGCCAACGGCGTCGTAGGCGGCACGCTCGATCTTCTTGATCTGCTCGTCCATCTCGGCGGCCATGCGTTCGAGGAGCTTGACGTCGATGGCGACGCCGGTGCGCTCCATGCGCTCCAGGACCGGCAGCAGGGCCATCTCGACGTCGGTGAAGAGCGCGGTGAGCTGCTGACGCTCCAGCTCTTTCTGGTAGACGGGCCAGAGGCGCAGAGCGGCGTCGGTCTGGGCGCACGAGAGGGGGGCCGCCTGGTCGATGAGGGCCTGGGCCATGGTGATGGCCTTTTTGCCGCTGCCCGTCACGTCCGCTGGGCCCGCTATCTGCTCGCCCAGCCGCTCGAAGGCCTGGCCCTCGATGGTCAGGGCCTTGGCCCCCAGGAGATAGGCGGCGATGGTCACGTCGGCCGCGAGGCCCCCAAGCTGGATGCCCCGATTGGCCAGGACCGTCATGTCGAACTTGCCGTTGTGGACGATCTTCCCGGCCTTCGGATCCTCGAGGACGGGCTTCAATCGTTCCAGGACGGTCCCGGCGGCGAGCTGGGTCCCAAGCTGATGCCCCATGGGGACGTACCACGCGCGGCCCGGCTCCGTGGCGAAGCCCAGGCCCACCAGCTCGGCCTCCATCGAGCGCTCGCTGGTGGCCAGGGTGGCCATGGCGAACCGGCCCGCCGCCTCCAGCGCCCGCGCCAGGGCCTCCAGCGCCGTCTCCGTATCGACGGTCTCGTACCGGCGGGTGGCTGCCTGGGCCGGGCCCCAACGAGTCGGGGGCGGCTCGGGCTCGCCCTCCGGTGCGCCGGGCAAGCGCTTGATGAGGCTCTGGAACTCGAGCTCCTGGAAGAGCTTGACGGCGCGCGCCCGGTCGAAGGAGCCGGTTCGCGCCCGCTCGAAGTCGAACGTGAGCGGCACGTCCGTGACGATGGCCACGAGCTTCCGGTTCTGCCGGACCCGCGCCTCGTGCTCCTTGAGCAGATCGCGGATGCGCGGCTGGCGCGGCACGGCCACCTCGTCGATGCGCTGGTAGATGCTGTCGATGGAGCCGTACTGCTGGAGCAGCGTCGCGGCCGTCTTCTCGCCGACGCCGGGGATGCCGGCGATGTTGTCGGACGTGTCGCCCTTGAGCGCCTTGTAGTCGATGAACTGAGCGGGCGTGACACCGTACCGCTCGCGGACGCGCTCCTCGTCGTAGAGCTTGGTCTCCGCCATGCCGGTGGTCAGGCGCACGCGGACGTGGGGCGAGACGAGCTGCAGCTCATCGGTGTCGCCCGTCATGACGACGGTCTCGGCGCCGCGCTCGGCGGCCATGCGGGCGAGGGTGCCGACGACGTCGTCGGCCTCGTAGCCGTCGGCCTCGAGGACGGGGATGCCCAGGGCCTCCAGAAGCTGGCGGACGCGGGCGAACTGGGAGGTGAGCTCGCCGGGCGTCTCGGCGCGGCCAGCCTTGTACTCGGCGTGGAGCTCGTCGCGGAAGGTGGGCTTCGCCGTATCGAAGGCGATGGCCCAGTAGGCGGGGCCCACGTCGCTCCAGGCTCGCAGGAGCATGTTGGCGAAGTTGAAGACGGCGCCGATGGGCTCGCCGGTGGAGCGCAGGTTGAGGGCCATCTGCGGCGCCAGGGCGAAGTAGGCCCGGTAGACCATCGAGTGGCCGTCGATGACGAGGAGGACGGGCGGGCCGGCGTTGGGCTTCTTTTCAGGCATGGTGCGACCGCGAGGGGCGATTCACGGGAGTGCGGGGGAATTATAGCATTGGATGTCGTTGCGACCGGTGCAACGCCGCGAACCTCACAGGGCCTTTTCATTCTCGGCGGTGGGGACCCTCCGGGTCATTGCGAGTCCGCCGCAGGCGGACGAAGCAATCTGAAACATCCCGTGCCAGCCTGTGTTTGAGATTGCTTCGTCGGGGACTCCTCGCAATGACGGCTGCGATGCTTGACAGTACGCTAGCTGACGGTTATGTTCTCCGCACCATTCAGGTCTGGTCCCAGTCACGGGAAGGGGCGCCTGGTCCATGGGGAGGGGGAGGCTATGACTACCGCCGGGAACGCCGGAGCGGACGATTGGGTGAAGCTTGCCGACCTCGAGAAAGGCACGCGAGAGCCTCTGATGCAAAAGCGATACGAGGAGCTCGCCGCCCTCCCGGAGGACGAACGGAAGCGCCGGCTGAAGGCTATGGAGGAGGCTGCCTACAACAAACTATCGGAGGACAAGCTGCGTTCGTTTACCCTGTCGCGGATGCAGGTCTGGCTCCGGATGGACCCCGAGATGGTCCAAAAGGTTTCGCACTCTTACGATGCGTTCATTGACGAAGCGCCCGGCCCCATCGCCATGCGCCACGTAGCGGTGGTCCAGACTGTGGTCCGTGAGTTCTCGCCGGAAGAGCACGAGCGGCTGCGAAGCCTCTTCCCCAGAGTATTCGGAGCGCTGCCGAGCACGGCGGCGGTGCATGCAGTCGTACGTCCCGAGGAGGCGGCGAAGGCTCCTGCGAAGAAGCCGTGGTGGGCCTTCTGGAAGAAGTGAACGGCGCGCCGCTACGGGTCCGCGGCTGACGGCCCGTGAGCTCTCGCCACCCCCAGCCGCCCCTCCGACCCCTGCACCTTCACCGGCTCCACGTACGCCCCCGCCGGCGCCGCGCCGCTCTCGAGGCGCACCGAGAGCGTCTCCTGGCCGATGTACGCGCCGTGGACGGCGAAGGCCCGCGCCGTCGCGTCGTCCGTCTCGTAGTAGGTCACGATGCGGTCGGCGATATCGAACCCGGCGGCGCGGCGCATCGTCTGGATGCGGTGCACCAACTCCCTCGCCAGGCCCTCCAGCGCCAGCTCCGGCGTCACCTCCGTCATCACGGCCACCGTCAGCCCGCCCTCGGCCGCCGCCGCGAAGCCCGGCCGGTCCTCCGCCACCACCTCGAGGTCGCCCGGCTCCAGCGCGTAGCCCTCGATCTCGACGGCGGCGCCCGACTGGATCCGGAGCGCCAACGGCCGCGCGTCGGCACGGGCGATGGCGGCCATGACCCGGCCCATCGCCGGCCCGTGTTTGGGCCCCAGGGCCTTCGGGTTCCCCTGCACCCGGTACGTCACCAGCTCCGCCTCGTCGTCCACCAATGCCAGCGCCTTGACGTTCAGCTCCTCCTGTACCTGGCCCGCCTGGGCCATGAGCGCCTCCCGGTACTGCGCCTCCCGCACCGCCACAACCAGCTTCGCCAGCGGCTGCCGCACCCGGATCTTCGCCTTGTTGCGCGCGGCCCGGCCCAGGCTCACCGCCTTGATGACCAGGTCCGTCCTCCGCTCCAGACCGGCATCGATCATGGCCGCGTCGGCGACGGGGTAGTCGGCCAGGTGCACGCTCTCCGGCGCCGCCGGCTCCGCCGAGCGCACGAGATTCTGGTAGAGCTCCTCGGCAACGAAGGGCGTGAAGGGGGCGATGAGCCTGGAGAGCGTCACCAGGCACTCGTAGAGCGTCCGGTGGGCCGAGGCCTTGTCCTCGTCGCTCTCGCTTCCTTCGACGCTGCTCAGGACAGGCTTCCAGAAGCGGCGGCGGCTCCGGCGCACGTACCAGTTAGAGAGGTCGTCTACGAAGGCCTCGATCCTGCGGGCCGCCGTCGTCGGGTCGTAGCCGTCCATGGAAGCGGTGACGTCGGCGATCGTGCTGTGGAGCCGCGAGAGGACCCACCGGTCCAGCTCGGACGCCGGCGGGCCCTTCGACCGGGCCGGATCGAAGCCATCGATGTTGGCGTAGGTGACGAAGAACGAGTAGGTGTTCCACAGGGTCAAGAGGAAGGTGCGGACGGCCTCGGCGACGAGCTGGGCCGAGAAGCGGCGGCTGTTGCCCGGCGGCGTGGCGGTGTACAGGTACCAGCGCACGGCGTCGGCGCCATGGGCGTCGATCACCTCGGCGGGGCTGACTATGTTGCCGCGGCTCTTGCTCATCTTCTCGCCCTTGGCGTCCAGGATGTGCCCCAGGCAGATGACGGACCGGTAGCACGGCGCCTTGAGCAGGCCGCCGGTGGCGGCCTCCAGGAGCGTGGCGATGGCGTGGAGGCTGTAGAACCAGCCGCGGGTCTGGTCCACCGCCTCGCAGATGTAGTCGGCGGGGTACCAGCCGCCCGACTCGACGAGCTCCCGGTTCTCGAAGGGGTAGTGCCACTGGGCGAGCGGCATGGCGCCCGAATCGAACCAGCAGTCCATGACCTCGGGCAGGCGGCGCATCGTCCCGCCGCAGGCGCCATTCTCGAACCCACACTGGAATGTGATTGCATCGACGAAAGGCCGGTGTAGATCGAGACTATCGGCGACTCCCCGGACTCCAGGCTTGCGCCGCAGCTCATCGACGCTCCCAATGACTTCCTGGTGAAGAGAGTGCATCCTGTCGCACTCCCAGACGGGCCAGGGCGTGCCCCAGAAGCGCTCGCGGGAGATGGCCCAGTCGACGTTGCCGCGCAGCCACTCGCCGAACCGGCCGTCCTTCACGTGCTCCGGGTGCCAGCCGATGGCCTGGTTCGCTTCGAGCAGCCGCTCCTTGACGGCGGTGGTGCGCAGGTACCAGGAGCTCTTGGCGTAGTAGAGGAGCGGCGTCTCGCAGCGCCAGCAGAAGGGATAGGTGTGCTTGATCGTCTCGCGCCGGTAGAGGAGCCCGCGGGCCTTGAGATCGTCCATGATGGCCGGGTCGGCCCGCTTGACGAACTTGCCCGTCCACGGGTAGCTGCCCTCGAACTCGCCGTTCAGCTTGACCGGCTGAACGAAGAGGAGGCCGTTGGCGACGCCGGCCTGATAGTCGTCCTGGCCGAAGGCCGGGGCCGTGTGGACGATCCCGGTGCCGTCGATCATGGAGACGAACTCGGCGGCGATGACCGGGTAGGTCAGCGGGTCCGGCAGCGACAGACTGACAACTCCCTGGACCGGCGGCCACACCCGAACGCACTCGTTTTTGCTGTAGACGAATTGCTCGATCGCGACTTCATATCTGCGCGGGTCATACAGCGGTTCGTACTTCATGCCGGCGAGCTCCGCGCCCGGCAGCTCGGCGAGCACCGCATACTCCCCGCGGAGCGCCTGGTCCAGCAGGGCGCGGGCGAGGACCAGGAGCTCGCCCGACTCCCGGAGCCGCACGAGGACGTAGCGCTCCTCGGCGTTGACGCTGAGGGCCGTGTTGCCGGGGAGCGTCCAGGGCGTGGTGGTCCAGGCGAGGAGGAAGGCCGGCCCGCTCAGGTGCGGACGCAGCGCGGCGGGCGCCGTCTCCGGCACGATGCGAAACTTGACGTAGATCGAGGGATCGGGCGTCTCGTCCTGGTAGCCCAGGGCCACCTCGTGGGAGGAGAGGGTGGTGCCGCAGCGCGGGCAGTGGGGCGCCACCCGCCGCCCCTGGTAGACCAGCCCCTTCTCCCAGAGCCGCTTGACGATCCACCAGCCCGTCTCGATGTAGCCGTTGTCGTAGGTGACGTAGGCGTGCTCGAGATCGACCCAGAAGCCCACGCGCTCCGTCATCGCCTCCCACTCGCCGACGTAGCGGAAGACGCTCTCCCGGCAGCGCTGATTGAACCGCTCGACGCCGTAGGCCTCGATCTCCGTCTTGGATGTGAGCTTGAGCTCCCTCTCCACCTCCAGCTCCACGGGAAGGCCGTGGGTGTCCCAGCCGCCCTTGCGCGGGGCCTGGAAGCCCTTCATGGTCTTGTAGCGCGGGAAGATGTCCTTGAAGACGCGCGAGAGGACGTGGTGGATGCCGGGGCTGCCGTTGGCCGTCGGCGGGCCCTCGTACAGGATGAACGTGGGGCGGCCCTCACGCTGCTGGACGCTTCGCCGAAAGACGTCCCGCTCCCGCCAGAGCTGGAGGACGCCCTCCTCCATCTTGGGGAAGCTGACGCGGCTGGAGACGGGATTGAAGCGCCCCCGGGCCGCGCCTGCGGGCAGCGGCGTGTCCCCGCCCCTGGCGGGCTCCGGACGCTTCGTCTTCTGCTTCGCCATGGCTGCGCTCCCCAGGTCCCGCAGGGCCGCCATCGATCAAAACAAAAATCCCGCCCCCCAAGGGACGGGATCGAAGCTCCCGCGGTACCACCCTTGTTCCGTCTTTCCCATGCGGGAAGGACAGCGCCTCGAACGCCCCGATAACGGTGGGCGTACCCCGACCTGTCGGGGTACCCGGCTGCGTCTACTGGTCCTCTCCGTGCGAGAAGGACGTTCGGGCAGCGGCTCGGGAGTGATCTTCGCCTTCGTGGTGCGCGCCCGCTCCCACGGTACCGGGCTCGCTGTGCGTCCGTCCGAAGGCTACTCGGCTCCGTCGTCGCCTCTGCTACGAAGCTATCAGAACGGCGGACACCCGTCAATCACCCAGGGTCGTTCGATTATTCTGGGAACACCTTTCTGTCAAGAAAGGGTTCCCAGAGCGACCGAGAGACCCCTGGTCAATCGTCAGGCATCCGCTCCGGCGGGCGTTCGAGATGGCGCGGGCGGTCGTCACGGTGCTGTGGGGGCCGCGGGCCGTGCTTCGGCACCACCGTCACCTGGCGCGCCTCGCCCTCGCCGACGCTCTCCGTCGTCACCCGTGGGTGGTCGGTCAGGGCCAGGTGGACGATTCGGCGCTCCCGGGCCGGCATGGGCTCCATGATGAAGGGGCGACCCGTCTGGGCGACCCGCTCGGCCATGCGCAGGGCCAGGTTGCGCAGCGACTCGTACCGCCGGGCGCGGTAGTCCTCGACATCGATGTCGATGATGGTGCGCTTCTGGCTCTTGCGGCTCAGGATGAAGTTGACGATGAACTGGAGCGCCGAGAGGGTCTCGCCCCGGCGGCCGATGAGGAGCCCGGCGTCTTCGCCATCGATGTTGAACGCCAGGCTGCCAGCGGTCGCGGAGGGCGCCTTGCTGGCGGAGGTCTCGGGCAGCCCGACGGTGGCCGAGACGCCCATGGCCCGCAGGAGCGACTCGATGGTCTCCTTGGCCAGGTCGATCAGGTCCACCTGCCGTGGCATGACCTGGACCCGGGCCTCCTCCGCGCCGATGCCCAGGATGCCGCCGCGACCCCTATCGAGAACGACGACCTCGACGTCGTCGATTCCGACCCCGAGCTTCGCCAGAGCCTTTTCGATAGCTTCGTCGACGGTCTTGCCCGTCATTTCTAGAGGTTCCACGGGAGTCTCCTCCATCAACGGCCACCGCCTCCTTGGGCGCCTGGCGCTCCGAGGCCTTGGCGGCGTCGGGGGGCGCCTGAGGAGCGGGAGCCGGCGGTGAACCGAACAGGATACGCTTGGCCAGTCCCACGAGCCCGCCTTGGGCGGCGGGCGCCGGGGCCGGCGCGGACTTGGGCTCGGGCCCGGGCGGGAGCGCCGGCGCCTCCGGCTCGGCGGCCTCGCTGGCCACGGCGGCGGGCGCCGGGGCCGGCACCGGCTGTTTCACCAGCCCGCCCCAGCCCATCACGCGGTACTGGAGGGCGATGCTGACGCCGTTGGAGACGACCCAGTAGATCGCTACGCCGCTGGGGAAGGTGAAGGTCCACAGTCCGAACAGCAGCGGGAACATCCAGTTCATCATGCTGTTCTGGGCCTGCTGTCTCGGGTCCAGCGTCGGAACCTGCATCATTCGCTGGGTCACCCACATGGAGCCGCCCACCAGCACCGGCAGGACCGGCGTGGGATCGGGCGCGCCCAGGTCGAGCCACAGGAAATGGCTGTTCAGGGGGATCGCCTCGTTCACCGCGGGCAGCCACGAGTACAGCTGCTGCGACAGGCCGACCAGGCCCTCGGGCGTGTCCGCCAGCGCATTTCGGATGGCGTTGAAGAGGGCGATAAAGATCGGCAGCTGGATGATCATGGGCCCCAGGCAGCCCAGGGGGTTGACGCCGCTCTCCCGGTAGAGCTTCATGAGCTCCCGGCTCTGGCGCTGCTTGTCGTTCTTGTACTTCTCCTGGAGGGCCTTGGCCTTGGGCCCGATGGCCATCATGGCCCGGGACTGTTTGAGCTGCTTGAGCGTGAGGGGGTAGAGGACCACGCGGGTCAGAATGGTGAACGCGATGATGGCCAGCCAGAACTGACCGCCAAGCCCCGCGTAGAGCAGGATCAGGAAGTTGGTCAAGGGGTGCGCGATCCCCTCGTTCCAGATGATGCCGATGGCGTCCACGGGTCTGTCCCTAGCTCCCTGGAGCGAGCGCCCGGGCGCTCGCTCGTCGCGTCGTCATGACGTCTTGGCCCTCTGGATATGGATGCGCTGGTCCTGGCCGCTCACGTAGAGGACGCCGTCGCCGTGGCCCAGCGACGCGAGCACGCGGGCCTCGACGGCGAAGGAGTCGCGCCGGTCGGGCGTGCCATCCTTCAGGCGCAGCGCGGTGACAGCGCCGGACCGGTTGGCGACGAAGACCTTGTCGCCGATGATGACGGCCTTGGCCCGGATGGGCTTCTTCGTCTCGGCGGAGTCCTGGGGCGGGTAGCGCCAGCGCTCCCGCAGGCTCCCCTCGTCCAGCGCGTAGAAGTTCCCGCTCAGGTCGCCGACGTAGATGACCCCGTCATGGTAGAGGGCGTCGTTCCAGAACCAGTTCTCGCCCTTGAAGACGCCTTGCTGAGCGCCCGTGGCCCGGTCGATGGCGTAGAACTTGCCATCGAAGTCCCCCACGTAGAGGGCGTCGCCCACGACGAGCGGCGCGGAGGCGATGGCCCCGCCGGCCTTGAACGTCCACTTGATGGCGCCCCTCTCGGCGTCCAGGGCGTAGAGGGTCTTGTCCATGCCGCCGATGTAGACCACGCCATCGGCCACGGTCGGGGAGGACCAGAACTGCTTCCCGGAAGCCTTGGTCTGCCAGACCGGGCGGCCGTCCTCGGCGCGGATCGAGTAGACATAGCCCTTGTCGTCGGCGAAGACCAGCCGGTCGCCGTCGAGGGCGGCGGTGCCGTAGATATCGCCCTGGGCGATAAAGGGCTGCCAGGCCGGGGCGCCAGTCTTCCGGTCCAGGGCGTACAGGCGGCGGTTGAGGGAGCCGGCGAAGATCTTGTCGTTGGTTACGACGGGCGTACCGTAGATGGCGCTGATGGTAGTCTTCTTCTGGGGAGGGAACTGCCATTCGCCCTCGGCGGCGGGGTCGGACGACGTCTTCTTCTCGAGCCCAAAGATGGTGTCCAGCGTCTTGGCGTCCACGTCCAGGGGCTGGTTGGAGACGAAGCGGGTGGTCTTGAGAGAGACAATCTTCCCGTCGCGGGTGCCGATGTAGAGGAAGCCGCCATCGATGTGGGGGCCGGACCAGCCCTTCTCGACGGCGACGCCGCCGGCGGTGCAGGCCGAGAGGACGAGGGCGAGGCCCGCCGCGGCGGCCACGAGGCCCAGCGCCGCGCGCGCGCCGCTCCGCCATGAAAGCAGGGGCAGCCTCGCCCTCAGCCGGGGGCGATGCCGTGGGAAGAGCGTCATGCTGGTGATCAAAGGAATCGGGCCGGCGGCGCGCGCCTAGGGGACCGGGTCGAGCCCTTGCCCTCCGAACGGACGGCAGCGGGCCAGCCGCCGGGCGGTGAGCCAGCCGCCTCTCAGGGCGCCGTACCGCTGGATGGCCTCTTCTCCATAGTGGGAGCAGGTGGGGTAAAACCGGCAGGACGCCATGGTGAAGGGGGCCAGCGTCGCCCGGTAGATGCGTATTCCCAGCAGCGCGAAGCCTTTCACCGGTCGTGCCCTCGGCGTCCCGCTCCGCTCGGAGCGTCCTCGGAGAGGCGGCCCCGTCGCAGCAGCTCTTGTACCGCCCGTTGCAATTCCGGGAACGGGGCCTGGGCGATCTGGGCCCGCGCGATCAAGACCAAGTCCCACCCCGGCCTGACCGGTTCCCTTCGGCAGATCTCGCGGAGGCGCCGCTTGACCCGGTTCCGCGCCACCGCTGTACCGACGCGGCGGCTCACGATGAACCCGAAGCGCGTCGTCTCTCGCTGGTTGTGGAGTGCCCGGAGGACGAGGAGCGGGTGGGACCACGACCGCCCCTTTTTGTGCACCAGCGCGAAATCAGCCCTGCGCCTGAGACGCCGCTCCTTGCGCATGCCTGGATGGCCCGCTCGGCCTACACGGTGAGGCGGTAGCGTCCTTTCTGCCGCCGTCGCTTGAGCACCGTCCGGCCGTCCTGCGTGCGCATGCGAGATCGGA
Organism: uncultured Dehalococcoidia bacterium; assembly: GCA_964555685.1. Lineage (GTDB taxonomy): Bacteria > Chloroflexota > Dehalococcoidia > SHYB01 > SHYB01 > CAZKTO01. The sequence goes on along the minus strand of CAZKTO010000015.1, from coordinate 5,867 downwards.
AGCCGTGCACGCGCAGCCTGCGTCGAGCTCGTGGTTGGTAGGTCCTCTTTGGCATAGCGCGTCTCGCGAACCTCGCCATTATAGGGCAGCGGCTCCAGAACCGTCAAACCGGAAGCGCCCTGGGCGGCCTTCGCGCATCCTGCACGAGGCCCTCCCCCCGCTTCACGCGGCATCGACCTTCCCACGCTAGGGTGAGAGCGGTTGCCTGCGCCCCGACAAGTCGGGGCCCCCGGCCCAGAGGGCAAACCAGGTGGAGGGGAGAGAGACCATATCCACGACCGCTCGCGGCGCGTCCGCACGCCGAACACGGGCTACCTGTTGACGGCGAAGCTATCCCGAAATACGGGTCATCAGATTAGGTTTCACCCCCACCCGCTTCGTGGCTCGCGGCAGGCTCTCACCCTCCCCCTTCAAGGGGGATGGGATTTCGGGATGGGTTCACTGCATACACAATTCATTGGGGTTTCGGCATCGAAAGCCACAAAGGCTAGTATATTTCCATAATGGACAGGCGGCCACTGGTGGTGCTACAATGCGGCCGAGGTTGGACGCTTCCCAGCGCCCCCGCTCGCAGGACCGTGCCCCCATGAGCGCGCCCTTCACTCACCTCCACCTGCACACCGAGTACAGCCTCCTCGACGGCCTCTGCCGCATCGACGCCCTCGTGGAGCGGGCCCGCGAGTTGGGCATGGACGCCATGGGCCTCACCGACCACGGCGCCCTCCACGCCATCCCCGATTTCTACCAGGCCACGCGCAAGGCCGGCATCAAGCCCGTCATCGGCGTCGAGGCCTATCTCGCCAAGGGCAGCCGCCACGACCGCTCCATGGCCGAGAAGCAGCCCTACCACCTGACGCTCCTCGCCAAGAACAACGTTGGCTACCACAACCTCGTCCAGATCGCCACCAAGGCCCAGCTCGAGGGCTTCTACTACAAGCCCCGCATCGACCGCGAGCTCCTAGAGAAACACCACGAGGGGCTCATCGCCCTCTCCGGCTGCCTCAACGGCCCCATTCCGCAGCTCATCCAAGAGCATCGCCTGGAGGACGCCCGCGACATGGCCCGCTGGTTCCAGGAGGTCATCGGCGACTTCTACCTGGAGGTCCAGCACCACGGCAACATCCCCGAGCTCGCCGAGGTCAACCGCCGCCTCGTCGAGATGAGCCGCGAGATGGGCATCCCCCTCGTCGCCACCAACGACGTCCACTACGTCCACCAGCACGAGCACACGATCCAGGACATCCTCCTGTGCATCCAGACCAACACCACGGTGGACCAGCAGGACCGCATGCGCATGGCGGACCCCTCCTACTTCCTGCGCAGCACGGAGGAGATGGCGGGGCTCTTCCAGGACCTGCCCGAGGCCGTCGCCAGCACCCGCCGTATCGCCGACGCCTGCGACGTCACCATCGACTTCACGAAGCTGCACCTGCCGCGCTATCCCGTGCCCGAGGGCAGGCCCCCCGACGACTACCTGGCCGAGCTCTGCTGGGCCGGGCTCCGGACACGCTACGGCCACGTGACGGAGGAGCAGCGCCAGCGTCTGGCCTACGAGCTGGACGTCATTCGGAAGACGCACTTCGCCAACTACTTCCTGGTCATCTGGCAGATCAGCAAGTTCGTCCGGGAGCGGAGGATTCTCTTCGGCGTCCGGGGGAGCGCCGCAGCCAGCCTCGTCCTCTACGCTCTCGGCGTCACCAACGTCGACCCCCTCAAGTACGGCCTCGTCTTCGAGCGCTTCCTGAACATCGAGCGCAAGGAGATGCCGGACGTGGACATGGACTTCCAGGACGACCGGCGGGACGAGGTCATCGACTTCGTCGTCAAGCAGTACGGCGAGGACCGGGTGGCCCAGATCGTCACCTTCGGCACGCTGGGCGCCAAGGCCGCCCTGCGCGATACGGGCCGCGCTCTCGGCATGTCCTACGCCGACGTGGACGGCGTGGCGCGCCTCATCCCCGCCGGCTACGTCAAGGGCGAGAAGGGCGAGATCAAGCCCTGGACCATCGACGAGGCCAAGCGCTCCATCCCCGAGTTCCGCGAGAGGTACGAGGGCGACCCGATCATCAAGAACCTGGTGGACACGAGCCAGCAGCTCGAGGGGGTGGCGCGCAACGCCGGCACCCACGCCGCCGGCGTCGTCATCTCGGACGAGCCGCTGGTGAGCTACGTGCCGCTCCAGCGGGCCATCAAGGGCAACGGCTCGGGCATCGCCGTCACCCAGTTCTCCATGGATGCCATCGCCAAGCTGGGCCTCCTCAAGATGGACTTCCTGGGCCTCATCAACCTGACCATCATCCAGAAGAGCTGTCAGTTCATCCGCGACAACCGCGGCGTCGAGATCGACCCTCTGGCCGTGCCCCTGGACGACGCCAGGACCTTCGAGCTCCTCTCGAGCGGCGAGACCACCGGCCTCTTCCAGCTGGAGAGCTCGGGGATGCGCCGCTACATCAAGGAGCTCCGGCCCACGTCTCTGGGCGACCTCTCCGCCATGATCGCCCTCTACCGGCCGGGGCCTATCGAGCATATCCCTACCTTTATCGAGGCGAAGCACGGCCGGCGCGGGGTCCGCTATCCACACCCGGCCCTCAAGGAGATCCTGGAGGAGACCTACGGCGTCATCGTCTACCAGGACCAGGTACTTCTGGTCCTGCGCAAGTTCGCCGGCTACAGCCTGGGCCTGGCCGATATCGTCCGCAAGGCCATGGGCAAGAAGATCGCATCCCTCATGCAGCAGGAGAAGGGGCGCTTCATCCAGGGGGCCACCAGCCAGGGCTACTCGGCGGCCCTGGCCCAGGAGGTCTGGGACCTCATCGAGCCCTTCGCCGGGTACGCCTTCAACAAGGCCCATAGCATCAGCTACGCCCTCCTCGCCTACTGGACGGCCTACTTCAAGGCCAACTACGACGTGGAGTTCATGGCGGCCCTCCTCACCTGCTTCCAGGGCGCCACGGAGAAGGTCCAGTCCACCATCGCCGAGTGCCGCAAGCTGGGCATCCACGTCCTTTCGCCCGATATCAACCAGGCCGGCGCCGGCTTCGCCATCGAGCGCGATGTCAACGCTGGCCGCGCCATCCGGTTCAGCCTGGCCGCCGTCAAGAACGTGGGCGAGTCGGCCGTGCGGCCCATCGTGGATGAGCGCGCGCGGGGAGGCCCGTTCAAGAGCGTCGAGGACTTCTGCCGCCGTGCGCCGGTCCGCAGCCTCAACAAGCGGACGCTGGAGACCCTCGTCAAGGTCGGCGCCTTCGACGGCCTGGCGCAGCGGGGACCGCTCCTCGCCAGCCTGGACCGCGTCGTCGCCACCGCCCAGCGCCAGGCCCACCTGCGCGGGACGGGCCAGGCCACCATGTTCGACCTCTTCGGCGACGCGGTCCCCGTGCCCGTGCCCGAGATCGAGCTGCGCGGCGACGACGTCCCCCAGCGGCAGCGCCTGGAGTGGCAGAAGGAGCTCATGGGCGTCTATCTGGACGATCACCCCCTGGCCGGGGTGACCAGCGAGCTGGGGCAGGAGGTGACCTTCTGCGGCCAGGTCACGCCGGAGATGGAGGGCCAGCGGGTCACCCTGGCGGGGCAGGTGGCCTCCCTCCGGCGGCTCCAGACCCGCAAGGACCAGCGCCTCTTCGTCAGCGTTATGCTGGAGGACCTCCTGGGCTCCGTGGAGGTGACTGTCTTCCCGAACGTCTACGAGCGGACGGCCCAGCTCTGGACTGAAGAGGCCATCGTCGTCGTCCGCGGCAAGGTGCGCGTCCGCGAGGACCGGGTCTCGGTGGCCTGCGAGAGCGTCCAGGCCTACGACGAGGCCACGGCCCAGCGCCGCGCGGCCGCGGCGGCCGAGGCCGCCTCCGCGACCGCCGAACCGGCTGCTACGCCTCCCACACCCGTCCAAATCGCCGAGCGCCCGCAGCCGTACTCACCCATCGAGCGCCCGGCCGAACCCCGACTCGTCGGGGGGCCGGAGCCAGCCCTCGCCCTCGCCAGCGTCACCAACAGCCACGCGACGAACGGCCACGCCACCGCAGCCAACGGCGGGCGGGACGAGGCCCACCCCGACACGTCGGGGCCTGGGCAGGTCCTCTGGCTGAGCCTCCGCGAGACGGAAGATCAGGCCGCCGACCTGGCCGTCCTGCGACGGGTCAAGGAGATCCTCAGCGCCCATCCGGGGGCGCAGCCCGTGCGCCTCAGGGTCTTGAGCGAGGATGAGCCCTCGACCCTCGACCTGCCGGGCGTCGCCCCCTCCGAGGAGCTGGTCGAGCGGCTGAGCGCCGTCCTGGGCCGCGAGGCCGTCCACCTGACGTAGCGCCGCCAGCCGCTACGGGCCGGGCGAGGCGGCAGGCGGGATGCCAGCGTCCCCTGCTACAATCCCCCCATGCGCTGGGTGCGTCTGACCACGGCTCCCAACGAGCCCATCGGCGAGAGCTGGGCCGAGCTCCTGCGCAGGCATGGGCTCCCGGCCTACGTGCGCGCGGAGACCGTCGTCACGCTCATCACCGGCGGCTCGCGGCCTGTGGCCCTCATGGTCCCCGAGGAGCGCCGCGAGGAGGGCCTGGCCCTCCTGGAGCGCCTCGTTGGCCCGTGGGAGGAGTAGGAACAAGGTCCTGGGAACAAGGAACACGGCGGGCGGATGCCCCCTCGTTCCTCGTTCCCTCCATCTCCAGCAGCCGCCGCTTGAGCTCGAGGCCGCCGCCGAAGCCGGTAAGCGAGCCATCGCTGCCGATGACCCGGTGGCAGGGCACGACGATGCAGATGGGGTTTGCGGCCATGACCGAGCCGACGGCCCGGGCAGTTCCTGGCCTGCCGACCGACGCCGCGACCTGGCCGTAGCTCCGCACCTGACCCCGAGGGATGTCGCGGACGGCCTCCAGCACCGATATGGCGAAGGGCGTCAGCCCATCGAGGTCCAGCGGCAGGTCGTTGAAGGCTACGGGCTCGCCGGCGAAGTGGCGTTCGAGGCGGGGGCCCAGGTCGCGCCAGGACCGCTCGCCCTCGCCCCGACGTATCGGGGGGGCGTCCAGCCCCAGCAGGGTGAGGGCGCGCGCTCGGTCCTGCTGAGGCAGCGTCAGCCGTCGCAGGCCGCGGGAGGTCGCCGCCCAGCCCACGTACCCCTCGGACGTGACGAGGACGCCGCAGGCCAGACCATCACGAGGGAACGCGGTCGCGCGGGCGGGCCGCGTTATCTCCTCCCCCGTTGCGGGGGAGGACAGGAGGTGGGGGGTGACGGTCACCCCCATCCCAGCCTTCCCCCATCGAGGGGGAAGGGGTTTTGGTGCAAAGCCACCATCACGAGGGAACGCGGTCGCGCGGGCGCGCGCCGGGGACGGGGACCTCATCCAGCACCTGCTTCAAGATCGAGCTGCCCGTCACGTCCTTCATGCGGGCGGCGGGATTGATGATGAGCCGGTGGGCCAGGAGCGGCTCCGCCAGGGCCTTCACGTCGTCCGGCACCACGTAGTCGCGGCCGCGCAGGAGCGCCCGGGCCTGGGATGCGCGGAAGAGGCCCAGGGAGCCCCGCGGCGATGCGCCCAGATAGGCCGCCTCGTGCCGCCGCGTGGCGTTGGACAGGGCCACGATGTACTGCTTGATGAGCACGTCCACGTAGATGTCCTGCACCGCGTCCAAGAGGGTCATCACCTCGCTCACCGGCGCCACCTCGCTGAGCGTGTCGATGGGATGCGCCTTCTGCTGCATTTCGATAATCGTCACCTCTTCGGCGACGGACGGGTAGCCCATCGTGATACGCAGGAGGAAGCGGTCCAGCTGGGCCTCGGGCAGGGGGAAGGTCCCCTCGTACTCGATGGGGTTCTGGGTGGCCAGCACCAGGAACGGCCGCTGCATGGGGTGCGTCACGCCGTCCACGGTGACCTGCCGCT
>CAZKTO010000014.1:34931-49789 GCA_964555685.1 uncultured Dehalococcoidia bacterium | reverse complement strand
GGCCGCAAGGCGAAACACCCGTCACCCTGAGGCCTGCAAGGCCGAAGGGTCTGGGGTGGGGCTGTCCCAGCGGCCCCAGATTCTTCGCCTGGCGGCTCAGAATCGATCACGCTGGTGTTCAGCACCAGGAAGGTTGAAATAGGGGCGCCTGGTGGCCCTCTCCCCCGCCCCGCCGCAGGCGGGCGGTCTGCCCCCTCTCCGGCTCGGAGAGGAGGCCAGGGGGTGAGGGCCGCATTTTCGTAGGAGTGACAATTCGGGGTGACTTCAGCTATTCCGGTAGAAGAGATACCCCGTGAGCTCGGCGAAGCGCTCGGTGAAGACCATCACCCCCAGCGCCACCAGCGCCAGACCAGCCACAACGGCAACACCCCATCGCACCCGCTGGCCGTGAGCCTCGCATTAAAGCACCTCTTTCAGCGCCGCCTCCAACTCCTCGAGCGTTGCGTATCCCTCGAACTTGTGGGACACCACGCCGCGCCGGTCGATGACAAAGGTCCACTCGGTATCTGTAACACCCCATTCCCGCGCAGCGGGTGACTTGCGAGCGTTGCTGAGGTCACCCTCGAGTTGGCCTGGGTTATCGAAGAAATCCGCGTGGACGAAGTTGGCCTGTCCCCTATATTTCTGCTTCAGCATCTGCACGGTCTCGAGAATCGGCCCGCAGCCTTCGTTGGTGCAAAAGGCGGGACTGGCCAGCACAAACACCGTGGGTCGGCGGCTGGCGATGGCCTGGGCCAGGGTCGCCTGGTAGAAATCTGGGTCGTGAAGAGAGCCCGTGGTGAGATCGGCGATACCCGACACATCACGGACTGTCTTAGTCCTGCTGGGGATGGCTTGCGCGCCCGGCGCTGGCACAGAAGGTCTTCGCGCAACAGGAAACGCCAACTCTGCGGTTTTGACCAACCCATCGGACTCGGTGACGCGGATGTCGACAGCCCAGGTTCCCGGCTGATCGAAGGACAGGCGCGCGGTGTATTCCCCGCGTTCGCCGAATGGCCAGGGGTGGTATTCGGCGATGGCCGTGCTGATGACCGCCTCCCGCGAACCGCTATCCAGATACCGCAGGGAGAGTTGGGCCGTAGGGGCCGTCACGAACCCATCGGGAGCCGTCAAGAGGAACCCAACGCGGTTTGAACCGATAGTGAGGTCGGCGGTCACGAGGATGGCCTGAAGTCCATCGCGGGAGAGTGGGCCCCGGATCAAGGGGGGCTGGCGCAGGGCTTCGATGCCTCCGGAGCTGCCGGGCCGGGCTGCCTGAGAAGGTGCCGTTGCCGTGCCGCCACCACCAGAACAAGCGACGACAACCAGCAGGGAGGTTGCTGCACCGACAGCGAGAAGTTGGATGCGACGCAACAATCCACGAGCGGAAATCCCCCTCTGAAAGGCCTCTCCGTAGCCGATCTCCACGCCGTCCCCTAGTTCTGCTCGCCGACGCCGAAGGTGAAGGCGAAGATGGCGAAGGCGTCGCTCCTGGCGCTGAGCCGCAGCTCGTGGGAGCCCGGCTCGGGCGAGGCCACCAGGCTGTACAGACGCGGCCCGTCCACCCGGACGACGCTCTCGCCCTGGGCGGTCACCGTCACGTCGTCGCCCGCGTGCAGCGATTCCAGCGGCTTCCCGTCCAGCAGCGCTCGGACGTCGAAGACCTCACTCGTCTCGGGCCGGATCACCAGGTTGACGCTGCGCGCCCAGTACCGTAGCACGATCTCATCCTCGAAGCCCGGCGTCGTCCGGCCGTGGCGCACGGACTCCTCCCGCTGGACCCAGACGCCGCTCAGGTACAGGACGTGGTCCACGCGCTTGGAGGGGAGCGCGTAGTCGAACGGGGCGTCGATGGCCTGGCGGTTGAAGTTCCCGATGTGGCCGGAGAGGAGGCCCCGCAGGCCGGCGTAGAGCTCCGGCGTCGCCCGGCGGTGCGCTGCCTCGGAGCCCGGGTCCGGGTCCTTCGCCGTCGTCTGCGCGTCGACCCGGGCGCCCGTCTCCGCCAGCAGCCGCCTGATCCACGACTCGGTGGCCTCGTAGCGCCCCTCGCCGGCGTGGTCGTAGCGGATCGTGCCCTCCCTGTCGATGAGGTACTTGCGCGGCCAGTAGCGGTTCTGGAAGGCGTCCCACGTGGCCTGGTGGTTGTCGACGGCGATGGCGTACTTGAGGCCGTGACGCTGGACGGCGGCGCGCACGTTGTCGATATCCCGCTCGAAGGCGAACTCCGGCGTGTGCACGCCAATGATGACCAGACCATCGGCCGAGTACCGCTCGTGCCACGCCTTGAGATACGGAAAGGTGCGGATGCAGTTCACGCAGGTGTAGGTCCAGAAGTCCACCAGGACGACCTTCCCGCGCAGCGACTGCAGCGTCAGCGGCTCCGAGTTGACCCAGCCCGCCAGCCCGGTGAGCTCCGGCGCCGGCTGCCCCCGGCTCACCGTTCGCGGGACCTCGGCCCTTTCGACGACGCCACTCCCGGCGGGGGCCTTGTCCGCTCTCTTCGGCGAGGTGACCGTCAGGGCGACGATGCCGCCGGCCACGCCCGCCAGGGCGAGGCCAAGGATAAGGTAGCGACGCAATGGCGTGAGACGCATCGGTCTGGACCGGCTCCACGGCCCCGACGGCTCGGGGCGGCCTGTCTCTATGATTCTACGTTGCGCCGCGAGGGAACGGCTCCTCGCGAGCCCTGGGACGCTCCAGCCCCAGGATCGAATCCATACGCCGTGGGGCGCGCACCCAAGGCCGGATACGGGGCAGGCCTCCTCGCAGCTCGGCGCCGCCGGTCGCCCCGCGTTATCTCCTCCCCCGTTGCGGGGGAGGACAGAAGGTGGGGGTGACCGTCACCCCCATCCCAGCCTTCCCCCATCGAGGGGGAAGGGGGTTTGGTGCAAAGCCGGTCGCCCTCAGACCGTATAAAGGACCGCGACGGCGCAGGCCAGCTCGATAGAGGTCACCATGGAGTTGAGCCGGTGGATGCGGTCAAACCGGCGCCGGTTGGCCGTCACCTCGTTCCGCTCGATCCTCTCGAGCTCCCGGTTGAGTCGCTGGAGCCTGGGGGTGATGACGAGCGCGGCGGCGGCCGCGAGAACCAGGGTGGCCGCGAGGAGGGCGTACCGGGCGGCGAGGGCTCCCGTTATGTCATCTCGCCATGCGGCGTAGTCGATGACGCTCGTGACCAGCAGCATACCGGCGCCGATGAGCTTGAGCTGGTTGAGCTTACGCAGGACGAGCTCGACGATCTGGCCCGCCTGAGCCCGCGAGGACAGCACCTGGAAGATGATGGGCGCGGCGATGGCGACGGCAAAGATGCCGCCGATCCAAACGGCCAGCGCCAGCAGAAAGAAGAGCTGGTTGACGTTCTCGGGGACGCTATGCACGTCGCTCCTTGACCGTTGCGCGCAAACCCCGTCATCATAGCACTCGCCAACGCAGCGTCTGAGGAGGCCCCCATGCCCACGCTGGACGAGCTCGCCGCGAAGATCAAGGCCGCCGAGGAGCTGTGGCTGAAGACGAGCCGCCCCGACGGGACGACGGCAGCCTTCCCCCTCTGGTTCGTCCACGACGGCCAGCGGCTCTACTTCCTGACCGCCGAGTCCTCCAGCGAGGTCTGGCACGTCAAGCGCAGCCCCGTCGTCGAGGTGGCCATCGGCGCGCCGGACGGCCCCGACCGCCTCAAGATGCAGGCCGACGTCATGGCCGAGCCCAACTGGGTCCCCATGATGATCGACCTGCTCCAGAAGAAGTACGGCGTCACGCACCGCGAACGGATGGAGCGCACCGCCCAGGCAGCCAAGAGCGGCCACGTCATCGTGAAGCTCAAGCCGGTGTAGGCGCCCCCTACACCCGCTTCTTGATCTTGGCGAAGTCGAAGCTGACGACGTCGTCCAGGCCGAGGGCGTAGAAGGCGCTCTGGCCGATGGTGAGCCCTCCCACCGGATCGGGGATGGCGTCCAGCGCCGCGCGCGCCTGGGGCAGGACCTTCGGGTCCGTCACCTCGATGGCGCGGCCGTGGACCGTCGCCCCCTTGATCTCGTAGTAGCTGGGGAAGCGCTCCATCGCGCAGCAGACCCGCGGGTCGCGCCGGAGGTTGGCGCAGGAGCGGCTGAGGCGTGGGAGGCGGAAGTAGAGCGTCTCGCCGGCGAGGGCGCACGCCGCCGCGTCGGGCCAGACCTGTGCGTCGGCGTCCAGCGTCCCCAGGACCGCCCGGCGCTCGCCGGCGAGGAAGGCCAGGACCTCCTCGCGGCTCATGGCGATCGATTCTTTGGGCATGGCGTTATCCGCTGCGCCTCCGCTCCAGGAAGCCGGCCTCGTCCGGCGCGACCTCGATGACGATGCGCTTCCCCTCCTTGAGCCGCTGCTGCGAGCGCGAGCCGATGGCGCTCGGGACGCGGCTGACGGTCACGCCGGGCCGCCGCTCCGGCTGCTGCTGGGCCTCCAGCACCCGCGCGCGGCCGCGGAAGAGCACGGCGCGGAAGCTGGGGTCGTCGTACCTCGTGGTGACCAGACAGGAGGCCTGGCCGGTGCGCTGGACGTTCCGGGTCTTGGCGCTCTTCCGGTAGGTGCTGAATGCGATGCGCCCGTGATTGTAGAGGCCCACCATCGGGTGCGCCGTGGGTGAGCCGTCGGCCCGCAGCGAAAAGAGGAACACCCTGGTGTGGCCGGCCAGGAACTGGTCGATCTCGGGCGGGATGGAGGCGTCGGGCTGGTCAGCCATCGGCGAAGGGCTCCTGCCGCAAACGATCGATTCCTCCCCTTCGGCAAGCTCAGGGTCGGAATGACATTTCGAGGGGCGTTCTAGGCGGTGGGGCGATTCGAGCGGAGCACCTTGCCGGGGCGCTCGCCGGTGTGCCGGTCGCCGTTCAGCACGACGCGCCCATTGACGACGGTGTGCTTGATGCCGGCCGCCTTCTGGATGTAGCGCGTCTCGCCGCCGGGCACGTCCTCGGCCACCTCCGCCCTCTTGAGGTCCAGCTCCTCCGGCGAGAAGATGAAGATGTCCGCGGCCATCCCCTCGCGGATCAGGCCCCGGTCCGTCAGGCCAACCAGGCAGGCCGGCGCCCACGTCCAGCGGCGGATGCCCTCCTCCAGGCTCATGATCTGCCGGTCCAGCACCCAGTACTTCAAGAAATAGGTGGGCTCGCCGGCGGTGCAGTCGGTGTTGATGTGAGCGCCGCTATCCGAGTTCCCCAGCATCACGAAGGGGCTCTTCAAGAGCTCGGCCCGGACGGCCTCGTCCTCCTCCAGGTAGGACTTGAGCCGGAACTGGGTCTCCAGGTCCTCCTCCAGGACCAGGTCGTTCATGAAGTCCGCGATGTGGACGCCACGCTCCCGCGCCAGCCCGACGACGGGCCGGCCCTCATAGGCCCTGTTCTTGGCCAGCTTGACCCGGTCGACGAAGAGGCTGGGCCAGCGGATCTGGGGGAGGAGCTGGCCGCGCATCGGCGTCCGCTGCGGGTTGTCGATGGCGTGGCGCAGGGCGGGGCGCAGCGCCGGGTCGCGCAGCTTGGCCTTGCGCTCCGGGAGCGGCAGGTCCATGATGTCGCGCCAGGTCTCCAGGCCGTTGAAGAACGTCGTGCGCTTGAAGCCGATGCGCCGGTCCACCGGCTGGAGGCGCACGCCGCCGAAGAAGAGCGCCCCCTGGGACGACGCCTCGCGCATCCAGGCCTGCTCGTGACGCCACGTATCCGGGATGTTCCACTTGTAGCCGTGGCCGATCCACGTGACGGGACGACCGCCGGCCCGCGCCAGCCGCAGCAGCAGCGTCCGGTCGCGCTCGCTCAGGCCCCACAGGAAGTCGCGCGTCAGGATCTCGATGTAGCCGCGGTTGTACTCGGCCAGGACTGAAGCCAGGGCCACCAGCTCGTCGTCCTCGGCCAGGCGGCTGGGCACCGGCTCCCCGTTGGGCCGGACGTGGGTCGGCGAGATCGTCGTCGACCAGCCGAAGGCGCCGGCGTCCATGGCCTCGCGGACGGCGTCGCCCATGCGCTCGACCTCGCCGGGCGTGGCGGCGCGCTCCAGGCAGGCCTCGCCCATGGCGTGAAAGCGCAGGGCGTTATGGCCCACCAGCGTCGCCACGTTCAGCCCCAGGCCCCGGTCGACGCGGTCGAGCCACTGGCCGTAGCCCTCCCACTCCCACGGGATGATGGCGCGCAGGGAGCTCATGGAGAGCTCCTCGACCCGGCCGAAGACGCCCATCATGAGCTCGCGGTGCTGGGGCTTCATGGGCGCCAGGCTGAGGCCGCAGTTGCCGGTGACGACGGTGGTGACGCCGTGCCAGCAGGAGGAGGTGACCAGCGGGTCCCAGATCAGGTGCGGGTCGTAGTGCGTGTGGACGTCGATGATGCCCGGGGCCACGACGAGGCCCTCGGCGTCGATGACCTGCGCTGCGCGTCCGCCGAGGCGCCCGCGCTCGACGATGCGCCCGTCCTTGACGCCGATATCGCCCCGGTAGGCCGGCATGCCCGTCCCGTCGACGATGGTCCCGTTCTTGATGAGGAGGTCATAGGGCATGGGGACTCCCCCTCTCCCCTTCGCGGAGTTTATCCTGAGCGAAGCCGAAGGGCTCAGGGCAGGCTCTAGCCCTCTCCCGCCAGGGGAGAGGGAATTAGCGCGCACGACCAGGGGCTTCAGGTTCGGGAGGATTGTGGCATGACGCACAACAGAGAGTCAATGACCAGCCATTCTTCGCCTTGACTAATGTATCGTTTATGATACATTAGCAGCAGGCGTGCTCTGCCCAGGAGCGGTGGATGCCAACGGTCGTGACGGAGGGGCAGTTCCGGTTTGTGGTGAACACGCGGGAGAACGATTTCGAGCCGCCTCATGTGCACATCTGGGCCGGCAACGAGGACGTATGCCGGATCGAGCTGAACGGCGGGCAGTTCATGGACGAGCCGCCGCCCGGCAACCATCGCAAGATCATGGAAGTGTACCGCAAGCACGCCGAGGCAATCCGCAAGGCCTGGGACGGAGTCCACGGGCGATAGGAGAACAGTCATGACGACTGTCTTGGTCAAGAACGCAGAGCGAATGATGACGTCCGCAAGTCCAGTGAAGGAAGGGGTAGAGGTCGCCTTTGCGGACGGGCGCAGGGGCCTCATTCCCTTCGCGAAGATTCCAGAGATTGGAAGGCTCTCCAACCTCGCGGGAATCGAGCTACCGAATCCGTATGCAGTTGTCCTGCGCAGCGCCAAGGGTGCAACGGTGGAGCTGCCATGGGACTTCGCGCGGCACTACTGCGCCCGTGCGTATCGCCCGCGAGTGGCAGCGGTCGCTGCGAAGGGAAGACAGACGCTTGGAGCGCGCATCCGCCAGGTCCGCGAGGCCGCGGGAATGACGCAGGAGGCGCTGGCAACGGCGGCGGGGCTTGGGCGAGTGACGCTGGTCAGGATCGAGAACGGGGAGCAGTCGCCGAGGTATGAGACGCTCGTGGCCCTAGCTCGCGCGCTGGGCCGGCCGGTCCAGGAGTTGCTGGTGGGAAGGGAGTGAGCGAGACGAGGGTTGCCCTTTCCCCTTTGGCTGCGCTCAGAGCCTGCGAATTTTTCCTTCGTAGGGGCAACCCCCCGTGGTTGCCCCAGATGGGCGGGCACGGGGGCCCGCCCCTACGGCGATTTGTTCACAGCCTCTCAGGGTCAACTCCGCGAAGGGGCCACCTCCTCTCCGAGCCGGAGAGGGAGGCAGGGGGAGAGGGCCTACCTCGGCCCGAACAGATCGTCCACGTCCCGCTCGAGCGCGGCGGCCCGCTCCGCCGGCTCCCGGTAGCCCATCTCCTTGTAGAACGCCGCGTCGTACGTGCGGGGGCGGACGACCACCGGCATCGGCACCGCGTGGCCGAAGATGAGCGCCTGCTGCTTCGTCTCCAGCTTCGCCAGGACCGACCGCAGCTCGCTCCGGCCCGAGACGCCCGCCAGCACCGCGTCGATGTCCCGCTCGTCCTGCAGATGGCAGCTCATGCGCGTCCCGATCTGCGAGAGCACCTCCGCGTCGATCCCGCTGGGCCGCTGGTCGATGACCAGGAGCGTCACGTTGTACTTGCGCAGCTCCCGGGCGATGGTCCCGAAGGTCGTCGAGCGGGCCACCTCCGGGCTCAGGAACTTGTGCGCCTCCTCGATGACGATGACGAGAGAGCGCGGCTCCTTCCCATCCTGCGCCAGGGCGCGCTCCGTCCGCTCCACGTACAGATCGTGGATGCGCCGCGTCAGCAGGTTCGCCACCAGCACGTAGGCCTCCAGCTTGTCGCGGTAGCGCCCGAACTCCAGGACCACGTGCGTCCCCCGCTCCAGGTACTCCATGATCCGCCGGACCGCCTCCTCGCCGCTCCCCTGCTCCGTCAGGAACGAGAGCTTGCGCAGCGACTGGAGCTTGCGATGGAGCGCCTGCAACGTCCCCTCGTGCTCGGTGTCGCCCGCCTGGCCAGCGATGGACTCCTTCGAGTCGGCTTCAAGGAACGTGGCGAGCCATCTCTTGCGGAGGCGCCGCTCCAGCCGCTCCGCCGCCTGCACCTGCGCCTCGTTGAGGCCCAGCGTGCCCGCCAGGCTCCCGATGTCCTCGGCCGTGATCTCGTCGTACGGGATGCGGACCACGTAGTCGGCCTTGGCACCGCGCCGCCGCGTCGTCTCCTCGTCCACCGTGAAGACGGCAACTTTCGAGGCGAAGAGCTGCTTCAGGCCCTTGGCCTCGGCGCCGCCCTCCTTCCGCGAGCTCCAGCCGTACTCGCTGTGCATATCGAAGATGAGGCTGACGGCGCTGCTCTTCTGGACGATCTCGGCGAGCAGGATGCGGGTCAGGAAGGACTTGCCGCTGCCCGTCATGCCGAAGATGCCGGTGCTGCGCTGCGTGAGGCGCTCGGCGTCCAGGCAGACGGGCGCCTCCTCCATGTCCAGCGGGCTCCCGACCCAGATGTGCCGCTCGTCCCTCTCGCCGAAGATCTGCTCGATCTCCTTGGGTTCCGTCTCGCGGACGAGCGAGAAGTGCGGCGGGACGGTCTTGGCCGGCACGGGGGCGTCGTCGCCCGCGGCGCAGGCGAGATAGGGGACGATGTGGATCGTTCCATACGAGGTCGCGCCCGAGAGCACCCCGGCGATAAAGGGGTCCGAGACCTCCGGCGGGGCCGCGGCCATCCGAGGGTCGCTGTGCTGGAGCGCCACGTCCGTCAGCACGCCGAAGAAGCGCCGGCGCTGGCCCTCGATGGTGACGAAGCGCCCGACGGCCATCTCCTCGACGGAGACGTCCGCGTCGAGCCGGACCTCGATCCCCTTGGTGAGGGAGCCTGAGACGACGATGCCCAGCCTGCGGGCGTTGTGATTCGACGAGTCCACGGTGCGCTCCAAACGATGGGGCTATTGTACGGCCCGCGTGCGGATGGAGGAACCGGGCGCTGGCGGGACCTCTCCCACCCCGCCCTCTCCTGAAGAGAGAGGCGAGGGCGTCTTCCCCCTTCCCTCGCAGGGAAGGGGGCTAGGCGCCGTCCTGAGCCTGTCGAAGGAGGGTTAGGGCTACCCGTCGCCTTGCCCGGCCCTCCCGCCCGGCGCTATACTCCCGCCGACCTCGCCCACGGGAGCATCCGCCCGACATGCCCGACATCCGCCGCGAGCTCGAGGGCGTCCGCATCCTCGAGTACGGCCCCTTCGCCAACGCCGCCCTCGCCGGCAAGATGATGGCCGACCTGGGCGCCACCGTCGTCAAGATCGAGTCGCCCGATGGCGACGAGCCCGGCCGCGCCTACGGCCCCTTCCCCGGCGACATCCCCAACCACGAGACGAGCGGGTTCCACCTCTATTACAACGCCAACAAGCTCGGCGTCACCCTGCGCCCCGGCCTGCCAACGGGACGGTCGATCTTCCAGGCGCTGGCCGCCTGGGCCGACGTCCTCATCGATGGCACGCAGCCCGGCGAACTCGACGCCCTGAGCCTCGACTACCCGCAGCTCAAGGACGCCTGCCCGCGCCTCGTCATGGTGGCCCTCAGCAGCCTGGGCCGGTCGGGCCCCTACGGCCGCTACCGGGGCTACGACCTCACCAGCTGGCACGGAAGCGGCAGCGCCCACGCCTACGCCGGCGACCCCCATCGCGAGCCCCTGTGGGCCCAATGGAATCACGCCTCGTTCTGGGGAGGCGTCAACGCCGCCTGCGCGGCCATGCTGGCCCTCCACGCCCGCCAGCTGACCGGCCGCGGCCAGTACGTGGACCTCTCCGAGGCCGAGACGCTGGCGACGCTCCACCTGGCCGTCGAGGTCAGCGGCTTCTACCAGGACAAGGCCTTCCGCGTGCGCACCGGGACCGGCGGGATGGAGAACCAGGCCCCCGCCGGCATGCGCAAGACCAGGGACGGCTGGGCCTGCGTCGTCGCCCTGGCGCCCCACCAATGGGAGGCGCTCGTGCAGGCCATGGGCAACCCCGATTGGGCGCAATCGCCGCTCTTCAAGGGGACCTCACGCCAGCGCGCTCCCTACTCCGCCGAGATCTATCACCTGATGACCGGCTGGCTCGAGTCCCACACCTCCCAGGAGATCTTTGCCGTTTGCAGGGCCCACGGTGTCCCCGCTGCGCCCGTCAACACCGTCCAGGACCTCTACCATGATGGGCACCTCGCGGCCCGTGGCTACTTCGTCGAGATCGATCACCCAGCGGCGGGACGGCTCCGCGTCCCAGGGCCTCCGCTCCGCTTCTCCGGCGATCCCTGGCGCATCGACCGGCCGGCGCCGCTCCTCGGCCAGCACAACGAGGCCGTCTACGGCGGCGTCCTGGGCATCCCCCGCGCCGAGCTGGCCGACCTCCGCCGCGCGGGCGTCATCTGAGGCCACCATGACCAGCGGTACTGGGTCTGTCCTCCCCCTCAAAGGCCTCCGGGTCCTCAACTTCGGCTGGTACTGGATCTGCGCCACCATCACCCACATCCTCGGCGACTTCGGCGCTGAGGTGATCAAGGTCGAGTCCCGCCAGCGGCTGGAGGTGCTCAAGAGCCTGGCGCCCTTCTTGGGCAACATCGAGGAACCGGACCGCTGCCTCTGGGCCCACAACCTCAGCCGCAACA
Organism: uncultured Dehalococcoidia bacterium; assembly: GCA_964555685.1. Taxonomy (GTDB): domain Bacteria; phylum Chloroflexota; class Dehalococcoidia; order SHYB01; family SHYB01; genus CAZKTO01. The sequence goes on along the minus strand of CAZKTO010000014.1, from coordinate 38,779 downwards.
ACCTGGGGATCACGGTGGACCTGCGCCATCCCCAAGGCCGCCAGCTGGTCCTGGACCTGGTCCGGGAGAGCGACATCGTCGCCGAGAACTGGACCCCCGGCACCATGAAGAAGCTGGGCCTCGACTACGAGACCCTGCGCCAGGTCCGGCCCGACCTGATCATGATCTCGCCCTCGGCGGCCGGCCAGTGGGGACCGTACAGCCAGATCAACACCTACGGAACGGTGCTGGCGTCGCTGGCGGGCCTCGACGCCATCAACGGCTACGAAGGCGAACGCCCCGTGGCCTTCGGCATGGCCATCACCGATCCCATCGGCGGCGTTCTGGGGGCCTACGCCATCCTGGCCGCCCTCAGGCGCCGCAACGAGACGGGCCAGGGCAGCTACATCGACTTCTCCCAGTGGGAGGGCATGTCCACGGGCCTCGGCCCGCTCATGCTCGACTACCACTGGAACCGGCGAGTCTTCGCCCCCATGGGCAACCGGGCCGCCGACTTCGTGCCCCATAACGTCTATCCCAGCAAAGGGCAAGACCGGTGGGTGACCATCGCCGTCTACTCGGAGCGCGAGTGGCAGGGGCTCTGCCGCGTCATCGGCGGTCCTTCGACAGGCCCAGAGCTTGCCCCGAGTCCCCCGAGGGGGCAGGCTCCGGCCCTGCGCGTCGACCCGCGCTTCGCCGACAAGTTCCGGCGCAAGCGCAACGAGCCGGCCCTGGACGAGATCATCGCCCGCTGGACCCGCGAGCGCACGAACACCGAGGCGACGGCCGCCCTCCAGGCCGCGGGCGTCGCCGCCTTCCCATCGGCCTCGGCGCCGGAGGTCTACACGGACCCCCACTGGCAGGCCCGCGGCTCCTGGCTCGAGCGGGAGCATCCGCTGGGACGCGAGATGATCTACGGTATCCACTGGAAGTTCAGCGATACGCCAGGCTCGGTTCGCGACCACTGCCCCCTCGTCGGCGAGGACAACGAGCTGGTCTTCTGCGACCTGCTGGGCCTGCCCAGGGACGACTTCGCGCGCCTCACGGCGGAGAAGGTCATCTACTAGCCTCCTTCCGTTGACCCCGCCTCCCACCCCGGCTACACTGCCACCCAAGAGCAGCGGCCCTCGCCTTGCGGGGAAGCCAGGAGGCCTGCCATGGCCGTCGCACACACGTCCAGATCGTCCCAGGTCCGAGCCCGCCTCGACCACCCCATCATCGATGCCGATGGCCACATGCTGGAGTTCACCCCGGCCCTCCCTGAGTACCTGCGGAAGGCCGGCGGAGCCGACTTCGCCAGGCGCTACGAGGCTCGGATGGCCGCCAGCCGCGCGGGCGACCGCAGCGGGGGACAGCGCCCACCCTGGGCGGCCCAGACCTGGGAGCAGCGGCGGGACACGCGGACCGGCCGCCCGCCCTGGTGGTTCCTGCCCACCAAGAGCACCATCGACGCCGCCACGACCACGGTGCCACGCCTGCTCTACGAGCGCCTGGAAGAGCTGGGCATGGACTACGCCATCCTGTACGGCAATATGGGCCTGGCCACGACCCTGGAGCCCGACGCGGAGATGCGTCGCCACACCATCCGCGCCATCAACATGCTCCAGGCCGACTTCTACCGGGAGTTCTCGTCCCGCATGACGCCCGTCGCCGTCATCCCCATGCACACGCCCGAGGAGGCCCTCGACGAGCTCGATTTCTCGGTCAGGAAACTCGGGCACAAGGCCGTCCTCATCCCGCCGGGCGTGTCGCGCCCCATCCCGGCCCTGCACCGCGAGCATCCCCAGGCCTGGCCCGACGCGTGCTGGGTGGACCACTTCTCGATCGATAGCCAGTACGACTACGACCCTGTCTGGGCCAAGTGCGTGGAGCTGGGCGTCGCGGTCACCTCCCACGGCGGGCTCTTCGCCAACTATCCCATCTTCGGGCGCTCCATCTCCAACTTCGTCTACAACCACCTGGGGAACCACGCCTACCTCCAAGGCCTGTTGTGCAAGGGAATCCTCATGGGCGGCGTCACCCACCGCTTTCCCACCCTCAACATCGCTTTCCTGGAATGCGGCGTCGGCTGGGCCTGCGCCATGTACGCCGAGGTCCTGGGAGCGTGGGACAAACGCAACGTCCAGGCGCTGGAGCAGACCAACCCCGCGAATCTGGACCGGAAGGCGTACCTGGACCTCCTGGCCCGCTACGGCGGCAAGGCCATGGAAGGCCGCATGGAGGCCATCCAGCGCAGCTTCGACCTCATGAGCGCCGCGGTGGACATGAGCGCCCTGGACGAGTTCGCCGCTCTCGGCGTCAGCAGCCGGGACGACCTCCGGGACCGCTTCGTGCCCCGTCTCTACTTCGGGTGCGAGGCGGACGACCCCATCAACGCCTCCGCCTTCAATACCAGGGTCAACCCCTATGGCGCGCGGCTCAACGCCACCTTCGGCTCCGACATCGGCCACTACGACGTGCCGGACATGGCCAAGGTGGTCGTGGAGGCGCACGAGCTCGTCGAGCGCGGGCTCATCACCGATGACGACTTCCGGGCGTTCACGTGCGACAACGCCATCCGCCTGCACGGCCGCATGAACCCGGGCTTCTTCAAGGGGACCGCCGTCGAGGCGTACGCGAGCCGCGTCCTCGCGAAGGACCACGCCACGAAATCCGCTCGCAAGTAGCGCGGACAAACCCTCTCTCCCCGCGGGAGAGCGGGGGCGGGTGGGTCGGGGCCGGGGCTAAATGGGAAATCCCAGTTTATAGATGAGTGGAGTCAGAATTCCTAATAGGAGGGGCTCGTGGCGGGCGGGTTCGGGAAGATGCGGCCACCAACGACCCTAGATGACCTAGCGGCCATAGCATCGGGACCGATTACACAGAAGCGACGAACGGCATGACGTTCGAGTTGACGCCTTTCGACTTGGCCCTCCTACCGCTCCTGGGCGTTGCCGTAGGGGCCATAGGAGCACTAGTGGGGTTGGGCGGTGGCTTTATCCTGGTCCCAATACTTATCGTGCTTTTCCCGGAAGCCTCTACCGCCACCGTCACTAGCATCTCTTTGACTGTGGTCTTTCTGAACGCTAGCTCTGCCACTATTAGCAACACGAGAGCGCGGCGTATTGACCTGCGCACGGCTCTCCTCCTGGTCGTTGGCGCTGTCCCGGCGGCAGTCCTCGGCTCCATAACGTCAGGCATCGTGAGCAGGGAGCACTTCCAGGCGGCCTTTGGTGTGATACTTCTCCTCGGTGCGGTCTACATCCTGTGGAGAAGCACGGTGGCTGGACCGCAGCTGGACATGCAACATGAGCCAAATAGAGAGGTCCGTGAGAAAAGGGGGGCTATCTACCGGTTCTACGTCAATGGATTACTGGCAGGGGTCGTCAGCCCTGCGGCGGGCTTCATGTCTAGTTTTTTTGGCATTGGCGGGGGAGTCATCCATATGCCGGCATTGGTCTACATCCTGAAAGTACCACCCCGAGTGGCTAGTGCCACCACCCTGCTGGTGCTTGTCCCCACGTCGTTCGCCGGTATCCTCACCCACATACTCACGGGGCAGTTCCACGAAGGCTGGCGGCGGGCTGGGCTGCTTGGCGTAGGCGCCCTTATAGGGGGACAATTAGGTGTGTATCTGGGTAAGCGTCTCAGTCAGAAAGTGATTCTGGTCATCCTTTCCCTTGGTCTCACGGCCGTGGGCGCCCGACAGATTCTGGCCAGCCTGGGCTGAAGAGCGTTTGCTTTCACCAGACCCGCTATCAGTGCGCCTTGACAGATGGGCCTATCCTTGGTCCGGAATTGCTGCTTCTTTGGTCTTATGGGATAATACCTCTTCGGACATCCAGTCGCATCGTACCCTTCTCGGTGGTCGCCGGCCCCTTGCGAAACAA
>CAZKTO010000014.1:0-34921 GCA_964555685.1 uncultured Dehalococcoidia bacterium | reverse complement strand
CCAGTCACATCGCATCCTTTTCGGTGGGCGCCCCGACGTGTCGGGGAGCAAGTCCCGGCGTTCACCTCAAACGCAAAGGAGTCGCACACCGCCTGCCATGACCACCCCTGCTGCCCCCTCGAGCGCGAAGACGGCGCCGGCGCCGTCCATCCAGCCCCACGGCGGCGCCCTCGTCGATCGCGAGCTCCATGGCCGCGAGCGCGACGAGGCCCTCCGCAAGGCCCGGGGCCTGCGCCAGATTGCTCTGAGCCCCACCGCGGCCTCGGACCTGGAGCTCATCGCCATCGGCGGCTTCAGCCCGCTCACCGGCTTCATGGGCGCCGCCGACTACCGCCGCGTCGTCGAGGAGGCCCGCCTGGCCAGCGGCCTCGTCTGGTCGCTGCCCATCACCCTGGCCACGGAGAAGGAGCAGGCGGCCGCCATCAAGGAGGGCCAGGAGATCGCCCTCGCGGAGAGCGGCGCGGTCCTCGCCGTCATGCGGGTGGACGAGAAGCTCGGCTACGACAAGCGGCGGGAGGCCCAGCAGGTCTACCGGACGATGGACGAGGCCCACCCCGGCGTCGCCCGCCTCTACCAGCAGGGCGAGGTCCTGCTGGGCGGCCCCGTCTCCCTTATCGATCACCCGGCCTCGGCGGGCCAGTTCCCCGAGCATCAGCTCCCGCCGGCCAAGAGCCGCGCCGCCTTCGCCCAGCGAGGGTGGCGCCGCGTCGTCGCCTTCCAGACGCGCAACCCCATCCACCGAGCCCACGAGTACATCCAGAAGTGCGCCCTGGAGGTCGTCGACGGCCTCTTCGTCCATCCGCTGGTGGGCGAGACCAAGGGCGACGACATCTCCGCCGAGGTGCGGATGGCCAGCTACCTCAAGCTCCTCTCGATGTACTATCCGGCCGGCCGCACGCTCCTGGGCGTCTTCCCCGCGGCCATGCGCTACGCCGGCCCGCGCGAGGCCATCTTCCACGCCATCGTCCGGAAGAACTACGGCTGCACCCACTTCATCGTCGGGCGCGACCACGCCGGCGTCGGCAGCTACTACGGTACCTACGACGCCCAGAAGATCTTCGACGACTTCCCACCGGCGGACCTGGAGATCACGCCCCTCTTCTTCGAGCACACCTTCTTCTGCCGCGCCTGCGGCGGCATGGCCTCGGCCAAGACCTGCCCCCACAGCGCCTCCTCCCACGTCAGCCTCAGCGGGACCCAGGTCCGGTCGATGCTGGCCAAGGGCGAGAGTCTGCCCGCCGAGTTCGCCCGCCCCGAGGTGGCGATGCTGCTGGCGCAGGCGCTCAAGACGCAGCCCTGACCGCGACCGTGCAGAATCCCGCGCGCCATAGTCCGCATCCAACTCTTGATTCGCCCCGGGCGCGGCGCTCTGGGGCGTGAGGTGCCATGGACCAGCTCCTCGTCCCTGAGTACGTCTTCAAGGTCGGCGGCTTCGGCCTGCGCTGGTACAGCCTGCTGGTCGCCATCGGCGTCGCGGCGGGCGCGTGGGTCGCCGCCACCGAGGCCCGGCGCCGGCGCGAGAGCGCCGACCACGTCTTCAACCTGCTCCTCCTGGCGCTGCCGCTGGCCCTCATCGGCGCCCGCGCCTACCACGTCATCGACCAGTGGAGCGAGATCTACTCCCGCGACGTCCCCCGCGTCTTCCTCATCAACGAGGGCGGCATCGGCATCTACGGCGCCGTCGCCGGCTCCATCCTGGCAGTCCTCATCTACACGCGCTGGAAGCGGCTGCCCCTGGGCCGCTGGCTGGACATCGGCGCGCCGGGCCTGATCCTGGGCCAGGCCATCGGCCGGTGGGGCAACTTCTTCAACCAGGAGCTCTACGGCAAGCCCAGCGATCTCCCGTGGGCCATCGAGATCGATCCCGGCAACCGCATCCTGGGCTACGAGACCTTCGAGACCTTCCACCCGCTCTTCCTGTACGAGTCGCTGCTGAACCTCATCGGCTTCGGCGCCCTCATGTATATCGGACGGCGCTGGACCAGCCGGCTCAAGGACGGCGACATCGCGCTCCTGTACGGCGTGTGGTACGGCGCGGTGCGGCTGGGCCTCGAGAACCTGCGCCTGGGCAACTGGCGGCTGGGCGACGTGCCCACAGCCACCGTCATCTCGTCCAGCGCCATCGTCATCTGCGGCGGCGCCCTGCTGTACCGGCACTGGTGGTCGCCCAGGCGCGGGAGGGCGGCCCCCGCGACGCCCGGCGCCGCCAAGTGACCCGAATGCGCTCGCAGAGACGTGCACTGACTACTCGACTCTCTCTCCCCCGCCAGGGGAGAGAGAACGAGGCTGCGCTAGCTGAACCCGTGACACACGCCTCGGTAATACCTCCTGGAGGGATTGAGTGAGCGACGTGTATGACCTGGTCATCATCGGCGGCGGCGCCGCCGGCCTCAGCGCCGGCCTCTACGCCGCCCGCGCCAGGATGAAGACGGTGCTCGTCGAGCGGGTCTTCATGGGCGGCCAGATCGTCAACACCGGGACTATCGAGAACTACCCCGGCTTCCCCAAGGGGATCGCCGGGCCGGAGCTGGCGGCCGCCTTCGAGGAGCAGGCCAGCAACGCCGGCCTTGAGTACACCTTCGGCGAGGTCACGGGCATCGATGTGACGCGGCGGCCCATGGCCGTCCGCACCGAGAGCGAGGAGCTCCTGGCCCGGAGCATCATCATCACGGCCGGCGGCGACCACCTGAAGCTGGGCGTGCCTGGCGAGGCGGAGCTGGAGGCCCGTGGCGTCTCCTACTGCGCCACCTGCGACGGCAACTTCTTCGCCGGCCAGGAGGTGGCCGTCATCGGCGGCGGCGATACGGCCATGGACGAGGGCCTCTACCTGGCCCAAATCTGCAGCAAGGTGACCGTCATCCACCGGCGCGACCAGCTCCGGGCCGCCAAGGTCCTTCAAGAGCGGGCCTTCGCCAACCCCAGGATACAGTTCATCTGGGACACCACCGTGGAGCGCATCGAGGGCGATGGCAAGGTGGCGGGCCTGGCCCTCAAGAACGTGAAGACCGGCGAGCGGCGGCAGATGCCTGTGGCCGGCGTCTTTGTGGCCATCGGCTTCGTGCCCAACTCCCGGCCGTTCCAGGGCGTGGTGGACCTGGACGCCGGCGGGCACATCAAGGTCGATCTCCTGATGCGGACGAGCGTCCCCGGCGTCTTCGCGGCGGGCGACGTGCGGTGGCAGTCCATGCGCCAGCTTGCCAGCGCCGCCGGCGACGGCGTCACCGCGGCCCTGGCCGCCTACGAGTACCTCCAGTCGGCGCGCTAGCGGCCACCCTCGCCAGGGCCCCTACACCGCCGTCAGGCCGCCGTCGACGGTGAGCGCCGCCGTCCACGGACAGCGCGGCTCGTGCCGCAGGTAAAGCGGCGCCCACCCATTCGGAGGAATGATGTCTGCCGAGCTGGTTCTGTGGATCGTCTTCGGCGTGGTGGTCGTGGGCATGCTGGCCCTGGACCTGGGGGTGTTCCACCGGCACAGCCACACGGTCAAGCTCAAGGAGGCCCTGGTCTGGAGCGCCGTGTGGATCAGCCTGGCGCTCCTCTTCAACCTGGGCGTGTGGATTCAGGAGGGCTCCGATCCCGCACTCCGGTTCCTCACGGCCTACCTGATCGAGAAGTCCCTCAGCGTCGACAACATCTTCGTCTTTATCCTGATCTTCACGTACTTCAACGTTCCGCGCCAGTACCATCACAAGGTGCTGTTCTGGGGCATCCTGGGCGCTCTCATCATGCGCGCCATCCTCATTGGCGCTGGGATCACGCTTCTGGATCACTTCCACTTCCTCATCTACATTTTTGGCGGCTTCCTGATCTTCACGGGCCTGCGGCTAGCGCGTGAGAAGGACAAGGAAATCCATCCGGAGCGGAACCCGGTCATCAAGGTGTTCCGAAAGGTCATGCCCGTCACCCAGGATTATGAAGGGGACAAATTCTTCATCACCCGCAACGCCAAGCGCTTCGCCACGCCGCTCTTCATCGTCCTGCTGGCCGTGGAGACCACGGACCTGGTCTTCGCCATCGACTCGATCCCAGCCGTCCTGGCCATCACGGACGATCCCTTCATCGTCTACACGTCCAACGTCTTCGCCATCCTGGGCCTGCGAGCGCTGTACTTTGCCCTGGCCGGGGTGATGGGGATGTTCAGCTACCTGCACTATGGCCTGGCGGCGGTCCTAGTGTGGGTGGGCACGAAGATGCTGCTGACTGACGTGTACAAGGTGCCCATCGGCATCTCGCTGGGCGTGATTGCCGGAGTGCTCTTGGTGTCCATCGCAGCGTCCCTGGTGGCAGCGCGCAGGAGGTACGAATCGCCCAGCGGGGAACCGGTCGCGCCCCTTGCCGCCGACGGAATAGACCCGCCCCGTGCATAGCGGCGGCAGCCTTCCGTGCGCTAGACAGCCGTCAGGCCGCCGTCGACGGTGAGCGCCGCCCCGGTGACGTACGACGCCTCGTCCGAGGCGAGGAAGGCCACCAGCGCGGCCACCTCGTCGGGGTTGCCCCATCGCTCGAGCATCGGCGTCTTGCGGTAGGCCGGCTGCCCCGGCGGGGCGGCCTCCTTGAGCGCGGCCCGCACGTCGATGTGGATCGGCGTATCGATGGGGCCGGGCAGGAGGGCGTTGGCCCGCACGCCCCGCTTGGCGTACTGGCGCGCCACGGCCCGGGCCAGCGAGATCACCCCGCCTTTGCTCGTCGAGTAGGCCGTCGTGTGGGAGCCCACCAGCGCGCCCGACGACGAGAGCATGACGATGGAGCCGCCGCCGCTCTTCACGATCTCCAGCACGGCGTACTTGCAGCAGAGGAAGACGCCCTTCAGGTTCACGCCCATGACCTGGTCGAAGACCGCCTCGTCGATCTCCACGATGCTCCGATCGCGTGGCGAGTAGATGCCGGCGTTGGCGAGGAGCACGTGGAGCCCGCCGAAGCGACGGACCGTCTCCCGGACCATACGTTCGACATCGGCCGCGCGGGCCACGTCCGTGCGGACGAAGAGCCCGGCGCCGCCCTTCGCCTCGAGGAGCCGCAGCGTCTCGCGCCCCTGCTCCTCGGCCACGTCGGCCACGGTGACCCGCGCCCCCTCCTGCGCCAGACGCAGCGCCGACGCGCGCCCGATCCCCGAGCCCCCGCCCGTCACGATGGCCACCTTGTCCTTCAGACGCACGTCCCCAGCTCCTCGTTCCTAGTACCTACTTTGCTAAATCAGCGTAACGACGCTTGAGGCCCATGGAGTTGACGGGTAAGCCCAGGCCCGAGGGCACCCTAACCCCCTGGCCCCCTTCCCGGTGCGGGAAGGGGGAAATCCACTCCCCTCTCCGCGTCGGAGAGGGGCCGGGGGAGAGGGCTGCCGAGTGTTCGCGCATTTCTGCAACCAGTCCCTAGCTCCCAGTCCCTTTTCCCTCACATGGCCGTCCGGCCGCCGTCCACCGGGAAGACCGCCGCCGTGATATAGGACGCGTCGTCGGAGGCCAGGAAGAGGGCGGCGTCCGCCACCTCCTCCGGGCGGCCGAGGCGATCAAGCATGATGGGGAAGGTCAGGGGCCGCGCGTCGCGTTCGCTCCGGGCCTCCCGCGTCCTCTTCGTCAGAGGCGTATCGATGGCGCCGGGGCAGATGGCCACGGCCCGGACCTTCTTGGGCCCGTACTGGCGGGCCACGGCTCGGGTCATGGCGATGAGCGCCCCCTTGCTGGCGCCGTAGGCCGCCCACTCCGTGGCCGTGATCCCGGCCGTCGAGGCGATGTTGATGACCGCGCCGCCGCCGCAGGTGACGATCTCCGGGATGGCGAACTTGCAGAAGTAGAACGCGCCCTTCAGGTTCACGCCCATGACCCGGTCCCAGGTCTCCTCCGCTATGCTCTCGATAAGACCGTCGCCCGGGTCCATGACGCCGGCGTTGTTCACCAGGATGTGCAGCCTGCCGAACCGGCGCACCGTGGCGGCCACGGCCTCCCTGGCCTCGCCGGCCTTGGAGACGTCGCACCGGATGAAGAGCGCCTCGCCGCCCGTATCGCGGATCTGGCGCTCGACCTGGCGCCCCCCGGCGCGGTCGATGTCCACCAGGGCCACCTGCGCCCCCTCGCGGGCGTAGCGCAGCGCGATGGCCCGCCCCATGCCCGAGGCGGCGCCCGTGACCAGCGCAACCTTGCCCTGGAGCCGCATCCGTCAGCCCTCGACGCCCAGCGCCTGGGCGACGGTATGCACGTCCTTGTCGCCCCGGCCGCTCAGGTTCAGCAGGATGACGGCGTCGCGCGGGAGCGTCTTGGCGAGGTCGACGGCATAGGCGATGGCGTGGGCCGGCTCCAGAGCAGGCAGGATGCCCTCGGTGCGGCAGAGGAGCTGGAAGGCCTCGACGGCCCGTCCGTCCTCGATGGCGGCGTAGGTGGCCCGCCCCGTCTCTTTGAGATAGCTGTGCTCGGGTCCCACGCCCGGATAGTCCAGGCCCGCCGAGATGCTGTGCGTCTCGGTGATCTGGCCCCACCGGTCTTGCAGAACGTAGGACTTGGCCCCGTGCAGGACGCCCACGCGCCCGCTGACGAGCGAAGCCGCATGCTTGCCGCTGGCGATCCCCAGGCCGCCCGCCTCGACGCCCACCAGCTTGACCCCGGCGTCGCCCAGGAAGGCGTGGAAGAGGCCGATGGCGTTGCTGCCGCCGCCCACGCAGGCGATGGCGTAGTCCGGGAGCCTTCCCGCCTGGGCCAGGCACTGCTCCCGCGCCTCGCGCCCGATGACCGATTGGAGGTCGCGCACCATCATCGGGTACGGGTGCGGCCCCACGACGCTGCCGATGATGTAGTGCGTCGTCCGCACGTTGGTTACCCAGTCGCGGATCGTCTCGTTGATAGCGTCCTTGAGCGTTCGGCTGCCGCTGCCCACGGGGACGACGGTGGCGCCCAGGAGCTTCATGCGAAAGACGTTGGGCGCCTGCCGCCGCATGTCCTCCTCGCCCATGTAGACGATGCATTCCATGCCCATCATGGCACAGACCGTCGCCGTGGCGACGCCGTGCTGCCCGGCGCCCGTCTCGGCGATGATGCGGCGCTTGCCCATGCGCCGGGCGAGCAGCCCCTGGCCCAGGGCGTTGTTGATCTTGTGAGCGCCGGTGTGGGCCAGGTCCTCGCGCTTGAGGTAGATACGCGCGCCGCCGGCGTGCCGCGTCAGGTTCTGGGCGAAGTAGAGGGGCGTGGGCCGCCCGACGTAGTGCCGCAGGAGCCCGTCCAGCTCCTCGCGGAAGGCGTCGTCGCGCCGCGCCTCGTCGTAGGCCCGCTCCAGCTCCTCGAGGGCCGCCATCAGCGTCTCGGGCACGAACTTGCCGCCGAACTCGCCGAAGTGGCCGGCCGAGTCGGGGAGCGCGGGCTGGCTGGGCGCGTTGCGTTTGGCCATGGGTGTGCACCGTGTCGCCGGGGCCAGGCGCTTCAGGGAGCGCCCAGGACGCGGGACGGAGCCATGATAGCACGGGCGCTTCCTGCGGCACTACCGAAGCGCTCCGGTCCCAGGGTCTTTCGATCACGGTGGGGCTGCAATTCCTTCCCCCGTCTGCGGGGGAAGGCTAGGATGGGGGGGCGTGCCTATGCCGCGGTCGCCGTTTGACCGGACCCTTAACCCATGCTACGATGCACAGTTAGCCTATGCAGCCGACCCTAACACCTGACCAGAGCGGTCCCAGGAGAGCGCCAGCATGATCACCCTCACCGAAACGGCCGCCCAGAAGATTCAGGGCATCATGAAGGAGCAGGGCGAGCCGGAGGCCTCCCTCCGCGTCATCGTCACGGGTATGAGCTGCTCCGGGCCCCAGTACATGATGACGCTCGAAAACGAGCGCCAGGACGACGACACGCTGGTCGAATCGGCCGGGCTCAAGATCCTCCTCGATCCGGACACGGCCCAGATCCTCGAGGGCTCCAAGATCGACTACCTGGAGACCCTGGAGCGCTCGGGCTTCGCCATCGTCAACCCCAACATGCAGACGGGCGGTGGCGGCTGCGGCGGCGGATGCGCCTGCGGCAAGTCCTAGCGAGAACCGCCCGCCACGCCCCAGCGTGCAGCGGCGCCATCGACGAGGAGACGGCCAGCCCGTCTCCTCGCGCCTTTTCTGCGCTATGCTACGAGCACCATGAGCGATCCCCGGCCCGGCGATAGCAGCGCCCCCGTCTACCTCGACTACATGGCGACAACTCCCTGCCTCCCAGAGGTCGTGGAGGCGATGCTGCCCTACTTCACCGCGCGCTTCCACAACCCGCAGAGCGCCCACCCGCCGGGCGAGGATGCCCTGGAGGCCATCGAGAGTGCGCGGCGGGAGGTCGCCCGGCTTATCGGCGCGCCATCGCCCCGCGATATCCTTTTCGCCTCCGCCGCCACCGAGTCCAACAACTGGGTCCTCAAGGGCGTGGCCCAGATGCCGGGGCGCCGCGGCCAGCACATCGTCACCAGCAAGATCGAGCACTTCTCCGTCCTGCACCCGTGCCGGACCCTGGAGCGGCAGGGCTTCCAGGTAACGTACCTCTCCGTCGACCGGCACGGCCTCGTCGACCCCGGCGCGGTCCGGCGCGCGCTCCGCCCCGATACGGCCCTGGTCTCCATCACCCACGCCAGCAACGAGATCGGCGCCATCGAGCCCGCGGCCGAGATCGCCCGCGCCTGCCGGGATGCCGGAGTCCCCTTCCATCTGGACGCCGCCAACACCGCCGGCTTCGTCCCCATCGACGTCCAGGCCATCGGCGCCGACCTCGTCACGCTGTCCGCCCACACCATGTACGGGCCCAAGGGCGCGGGCGCCCTCTATTGCCGGCGCGGCCTGCGCCTGCCGCCGCTCCTCGAGGGCGGCACCCAGGAGGACGGCCGCCGCGCGGGGACGGAGAACGTCCCGGCCATCGTCGGCTTCGGGCGGGCCGCCCAGATCGCCGCGCGCGACCTGGACCGGCGCCGGCGCCACCTCCTGCCGCTGCGGGACGCCCTGCTCCAGGGCCTCGGCCGGATCGAGGGCGTCCGCGTCACCGGCCATCCAACCGAGCGGCTCCCCCACCATGCGAGCTGCGTCATCGACGGCGTGGAGAGCGAGAGCATCGTCCTGGCGCTCCTCATGGACGCCGGCATCGCCGCGGCCAGCGGGTCGGCGTGCAGCGCCAAGGCCCTCAAGCACTCCTACGTGCTGGAGGCCATCGGCGTCGGCGAGGATCTGGGCTCCGGCGCCCTCGTCTTCGGCCTGGGCCTCGATACGACTGCGTCGGAGATCGAACGTCTCTTGGACGCGCTGCCGCGGGCCATCGCCGGGCTGCGCTCCCTCTCGCGCTCCGGGTAGAGCCCAGTCCATGGCGCCCGACACGGGAGAGGGGCCGCTCCCGCCCGCCGACGAGACCCTGGACACCCTGGGCCTCTACTGTCCGGTGCCAGTCTGGGAGGCCGCCAAGCGGATCAGGGCGATGCGCCCCGGCCAGGTCCTGGAAGTGCTGTCTGACGACGAGCAGATCGAGGCCGACATGCCCGCCTGGTGCAAGCGCACGGGACACGAGCTGGCGGCCATGGTGCGCGAGGGGCCTGTCTTTCGGGTCTTCGTGCGCAAGATGAAACAGTAGTACTCAGTCACGGTGGATTTGATGGATGGACCCAGAGTTCACCCCCACTCTCACTCTCCCCCGTCACGGGGGAGAGGATCCCCTCCCTTCCCCCGTGACGGGGGAAGGCTAGGATGGGGGCGTGAGGCAGGTTCATCCCCGACGAGTCGGGGTGACTGAGTACTAGGGGTGCCCGGCTGGCCGGCATGTCGGCCCGGCTCCGCCCCTACAGCCGCCGGTGCGCCAGCCCCAGCTCGACGAGCGTCTCCTCCATCGCATCCACCAGGCCCTTGATGTGCCGGGGCTTGTGCGCCGCCGTCACGATCCCCCGCCCGCGGGCGAAGTAGCCCTTGGTGAACAGCGACATGCCGATGACCCCCACAGTCTCGTTCTTGGCGGCGTTGGCCGTCTCCCAGTCCCAGACCTCCTGCTCACTCCAGTGGTAGCAGAAGAGGTGCCCGTCGCCCGTCACCTGGATGGGCGCCTCCAGGCGCGCGAAGAGCTTGCGCAGCTCCGTGCGGATGAGGTCGCCCATGGCGCGCAGGTAGGCGTAGGTCTCGTCCGTCAGGGCCTCCATGGCGGCGGCGCCAGCGGCCATCGCCAGCGGATGGCCGGCGTAGGTGGCCACGTGGTTGACGATGGGCCGCTCGCCGTTGGGACCCGCCGCCGTCAGCGCCATCAGCTCCTCGCGCCCGCCGAAGAGGCCCATGGGCACGCCGCCGCCCGCCGACTTTCCAGCCGTCGTCATGTCCGGAATGACGCCGTACCAGGCCTGGGCGCCTCCCTTGGCCATGGCCAGGGTGATCATCTCGTCGAAGATGAGCACGATGCCATGCCGCTTGGTGATGTCGCGCAGGAACTGGAGAAAGCCGGGCTTGGGCGGGATGCACCCGCCGCCTCCAAGGACCGGCTCGACGATGATGGCAGCCAGGTCGCCCTTGTTGGCCTCGATGGCCTCCTCGCACTGGTCCGGGTGGTTGAACCGCAGCCGGACCACCTGCCCCTCCACGCCCGGCTCTAGGCCCAGCGCCGTCTTCGAGGGATCGCGCAGGTAGGTGCCGCCGAGACCCTGCCACACGGCGTCGTAGTTCCCGTGATAGCCGCCGTCCATCTTGCCGAACTTGCCCCGGCCCGTAGCGGCGCGGGCGACCCGCAGGGCGAACATCGTCGCCTCGCTCCCGCTGGCGGTGAACCGCACCCGGTCGATGGAGGGCACCCGCTCGCAGACGAGGGCGGCCAGCCGCTCCTCGTAGACGGAGGCCAGGGTATAGAACATCCCGTTGCCGATCTGCCGGCGCATGGCGGCCCGGACCGTGGGAGGGTTGTGGCCCAGCGGCAGGCCCATGCTCCCGCACATGAAGTCCACGATACGGCGTCCGTCGGCGTCGTAGAGATACGGGCCGTCGGCGCGGGCGATGTACGTGGGGTAGGGGGACATGGCGCCGGTGCTGGTGTAGCCGCCGGTGATGTACCGGCTGGTCTGCTCCCAGTGCCGCCGCGAGGCCGGCGTCAGGCGCTGGTACTCCTCGATCACCTTGCGGGCGGCGTCGGCGTTCATGGCTCCTCCCCGGGACGGGCGCGGCGCCAGTATGGGCCGGCCGCCCGCAGCCCGTCAACGCGCCCCCTCGACCGCGCCGCGCGTTGCTCCTATAATGACGCCTCGGAGCGCTCGTCAGAGCCACGGTGCGGGGCGTACCCGGTCGCATACGGGCCCGGCCCCCCCATCGAGCCTCTGACAGGCGCGCTCCTGGAGGTGCATCCATGGCGGAGATAGGACTGTTCGAGGCGATCCACAGCCAGCGGGCGGTCCGGCGCTACAAGCCGGACCCGGTGCCCGATGCGCTCATCCACCAGGTCCTGGACGCGGCAATCCGCGCGCCCAGCGCCATCAATACCCAGCCCTGGCGGTTCATCGTCGTCAAGGACGCCACCACGCGGCGCACCATCGCCCGGTACTACAAGACGGTGTGGGAGGAGGGGCAGCGCAACCCCCAGACCCAGGCCTACATGAAGACCCAGGACCAAAAGGTGGCCTCCCACGCCCACCGGTTCGCCACCGAGGGCATCCTCCAGGTGCCCGCCTTCATCGTCGTCTGCTCCACCCAGGCCAACGCCCAGGACTCGGTGCTCCAGGCGGTGCAGAACCTCATGCTGGCGGCGCGCGGGCTCGGCCTGGGGACCGTCTTCACGACCCTCCTGCGCCGGTACGACAAGGAGATGAAGGAGCTCCTGGGCGTGCCCGCGGGGAACGATATCGTCTGCATGATCCCCATCGGCTATCCTATGGGGAGCTTCGGCCCCACCCGCCGCAAGCCGGTGGAGGAGGTCACCTTCCGCGACCGCTGGGGCAAGGCCCTGGCCTAGTCCTGGACGTGAGGAGGCCCCGTCTCGACTCGACGGGGCCTCCCGCGAAAGGAATAGCAACGGCCCCTTGCGAGTCGAGCAGGGCCGGTTGTTGTCCTTAGCTCACGGTGGCGGCGTGGCCGTTGGCCGAGGGCGCGGGCGCCGCGCCCGGCCCGCCGCGAGAGGCGTCCACCTCCGCCAGGTAGTCCGCCACCTGCTCCGCCATGAACTCGTGCCCCTTGGCCTGGAGCCGGCGGTAGAGCTCCATCTCCCACTCGATGCCGACCTGGGGCCGCGGCTGCAGCGCCCGGATCGATTGGTAGCCAACGACGCGCAGGGACCCGGGCGCGCCCTGGGCCAGCGGCTGGAGCCACCCCAGCACGAGGTCCCGGCCCGTGAGCCCGGAGACGTAGGCCAGGTGGGCCAGCTCCTTCCGCTCCGCGTCCACCAGATCGACGAAGGCGTCGTCCAGGTACTGGCGCATCAGCTGCTCGATGGCCGGCTCGGACGGGCGCGGGACGAAGAAGACGTTATCGCCGGCGCGGGAGAGGAAGGCCTCGTCCACGCGCGTCGGGTCGTTGGTCGTGCCCACGATGACGACGGTCGAGACGCCGCCCTCGTCCATGACCCTCTTGCGAAGGGCCTGCATCTCCTTGCGGATCTCGGGCGTCCACTCCCGCTCCGGCAGAAAGATGTCCCCGGCCTTGTCCTTCTTCCCCTGGGCGCGGACCACCGAGGCCAGATCCTTGCGCAGGTCCTCCACCGTGGGGTCCTTCCACAGCCGGCGGATGCGAGCCTCCGTGTCCAGCTCGCGGACGCCCTGGACCTCCTGAATGACCGAGTTGATGACGTCCCGGTACTCCTCGTGCATCGCGCCGTCGGCCCGGTTCCCCACCAGGGAGTCGATCTCATCGAAGATGAAGATCACCGTCGAGCCGCTGTTGCAGGCCTCGCGGGCGGCCGAGAGGTACTGCTGGATGTGCCGGGCTGACATGCCGAGGTAGGGGTCCTTGATGTCCGTGGACTTGATGATCTTCATCTTCATGTCCAGCCGCGCGCCGTTGGCGTTGGCGCGGGCCAGGCGGCTGACCATCCCCTTGGCCAGCATCGTCTTGCCGCAGCCGTAGGGGCCGAAGAAGAGGAAGACCCGGGGCGGCAGGCTCTTGCGGATCAGGAACCACTCCGGATGCGTCAGATAGAACAGGGCCACCTCGATGCGCGCCTTGACCTTGCCGAGGCCGGCGATCTCGTCGAAGTCGGAGGCGGCCACGGGGTCCCACTCGACCTGGACGGGCGCTGTCTTGGCGGCGGAGGGGCCCCGGGCCTGGGGCGGCGGGGCCGAGGGGGCGGGCGGCGGCGGCGCCGGCTCCTCCGAGGGCTGGACGGTCAGGCGCTCGCCCTCCTTCATCACGAAGGAGGTCCGGGCCGGGAGCTTGATCTGCCCAGGCCCCACATCTCCCTCGGCGACGGGGAGCAGGTAGACGCCCGTGGGCGAGGTGACGGCGATGGTATCGCCATCGGCGAGGCCCAGCTCCGCCATGGTGGAGGCGGCCACCTCAGCCCGGTCACCGGAGGTCTTCTGGGCCAGGATCAGGTGTCGCTTGGGCATGCGGGCTCACCTGCGCGCCCGCCCCCCGCCCGCCTGAGGCGGGCGGGGGGCGGGATGAATGGGTTAGGAACTCGGGAGACGCGACGGGCGGCTACATCCCGAACATGTCGTCCAGGCGCTCGTCGTCCAGGCCGCCATCGACCTGATCGAGCTCGGACTCTTCCTCTTGCTCGTGCTGCTTGATCATGTCGATCATGGGATCGGCGCCGACCTGCTCGTCCAGACGCAGGACGTTGGTCATCTTGCCCAGCTTCCAGGTCTGGCCGCTGAGCTCGAGCTCGAGGACGTTGAAGTCGATAATGTCCTTGGCGACCTCCATCTTGGCGAGGTCGTTCTCGACGATCTCCTGCTGCTTGCGGAGCCAGTCGGTCCCCAGGCGGCTGAGGAGCTTCTCGCGCAGGATGATCTTGCGGCCGCGGACGCGGGCGGCGACGCGCAGGTCTTGCTCCAGCGAGTGGAGCTGCTTGTGCTCCAGCTTGCCGATAAAGTTCTTGAACTGGACCAGCTCCTCGTTGTGGACCTCGCCAGGCGCTACCTTGCGCAGGACCTCATCGAGGGCGTTGCCGGGCAGGACTTCAGCGACGGTGGCCATGGTCGGTTACCCTCTCTTGCTCGCGATTTGATCGACGGCGGTGCGAACGACCTTGGCCTTGGTCCAGACCATCCGGCCCTCTTCTTTGAGGTGCTCGCACTCGTTGAGAAGCTTCGCCTCGCGGGAGTTGTAGCGGTCCAGCAGGTCCTTGATGGTCTTCAGCCGGTCCCGGAGCTGCGTCTCGCTCTGCTCCAGGCGCTGCTTCGTGTTGCGCTCGCGGGTGATAAGGCCCTCGATGGACTTCTGGCTGGGGGGGCCGAACATCGCGTGGTCGTTGGAGATCTCGATGTTCAGGTCGAAGCGCTTCTTGGCCTCCCGCAGGATCGTCTTGACGTCTTCGATGTCGTCCACGCCCATCTGCTGGCCCAGGCTGCGCAGAGGGACGGGCTGGCCGGCGGCATGGAGCAGAAACTCGGCGTCGAAGAAGCGCTCCTTGACCAGGTCGAAGTTGATGACGTAGCCGCCCACGTCCTCGCCGAAGCCCGGGGAGACCATGGAGTGGCCGTTGATGACCTCGGCCAGGTACTCCTTCTTCACCACGCCGTCCAGCGCCTGGATCAGATCGATGTAGCTGAAGCCGATGAGGCGCAGGAGGTCGCGGTTGGCAGCGATGTGGCTGCCCGTCTGGGTGATGACGCCCTCGGTGATCCAGTAGCCCTTGATAGCATCCAGCACATACATGGAGCGCAGGTTGAAGGCCGTCTCCACGTCCCGCCGGAAGACCGCGAACTCCCGCGGCCGGATGTACCGGAGCAGGAACCCGAACCGCGCGCGGTCCAGCGAGTCCTTGGGGTTGTAGGCCTTCGGGTCGAAGGCCACCAGGTTCTCCCCCTCCACGAACGCCAGACGGCGCCTGAGGGCCCAGTCGCGGAAAGTCTTCTCCACCGAGCCCGGGCGGGTTCGGTCGGGAAGGACCTCGCAGAGGCCGTGGTACTGGATCATGCGCTCCCAGTCGGCCTTGCGCTCTCCGGAGACGGGCCATGCTAGACTGATCGCCATATTGCCTCCCTCTCCGAGGTGTGATTCGGCGAACGGCTCTTGCAAACACCTTGGAAGTGTTTTAGAATCCGTTCAAGACCGTAACTAAATGATCGGCGTGTCAAGGGGCAATTGTCAAGAGGGTTTGAGAACGAGTTTTGAACTAAATTCAAAGACGGCCCGGCCCACGCCCCTCGCGCGCGACGCACGCAGATGATAGAGTTACGCGCGGCAGGCCCAGCGCGGCGCCGTCGGAGCGTCCATGCGATAAGCAGACCGCCTGGCCTGACCCCAACCTGTCGGGGCCCGGGCCCGGCGCCGAGACTTCCGAGGAGGTCCCCATGGCAGCGGACCGGCCAGCGAGACGTCCCCCTCTGCAGCTGACCCACGAGGAGATCGCCGAAGGTTTCGGGCGGATCACCGCGCGCCAATGGCGCGCCAAGGAGGCGCGCCCCTTCGTGCGACGGCTCAAGGCCGTCCCCGGGCTCGCCGCGCCCTTCCTCATCGACCGCCTGGCTGGCGGTGACCGGGAGCGCGAGCTGGCCGCGGCGCTCCTGGGCGAGCTGCAGGGCCCGCGGGTCATCGCCCCGCTGCGCGATCTGCTGCGCGACCGGGCGGCGTCCAGCGCCGCCCGGATCGCCGCCGCGGCCGTCCTCGAGGGCCTGGGCGACCCGGCGCCCATCCACGTCCTCGCCGGCGCCGTACCCGATCCCGAGGCGCTCCTGGGCAGCGTCTGGGAGAGCATCCTTGAGCGCGCCCAGGCCGGCGAGGCCTTCCGCGAGCAGTTCCTGGCGTCCTTCGAGGACGACGACCCGGAGTCGCAGTCCGAGGTCCTGAACTCCCTGGCCGAGACCCGCGACGCGCGGGCCCTGGCCCTGCTCGTGCCGCTGCTTTCGAGCCGGCGCGCCGCCACGGTGCTGGCCGCCGTCGGCGCCATCGACGCCCTCGGCGCGCCCGAGGGAGCGCCATCCCTCCACGAGCGGGCCAAGAGCGACCCCGACGCCCGCGTACGGAGGCAGGCCCGCGAAGCCTACGGCCGGCTCCTCATGCGCGCCAACCCGCTGCTCCCGGAGATGGCGGCCGTCGCCCGGCCGGCTCCGGCGCCGCCGCCCGCGCTCCCGGTCCACCGCGCCTGCGTAACCCTCATCGACCGCTACGGCGACCAGGCGATCCTCGTCAGCCGCCGCCGCCCCGACGGCTTCCTGAAGGTCGTCACCATCCTCGTGGGCGAGGGCGAGGGCGTGAAGGCGTGCTTCGGCGTGGACATGATGAACGATGACGAGCTTGGCGAGATCGGGCAGGAGCTGGCGAGCAACGGCCTCACGCCGGTGGAGGTGGACCTCCCCCACTGCCGTGAGCTCCTGGCCGAGGCCCGCCGCGCGACCATCGGCCGGCGGCGCCGCCCGCCCATGGAGCTCGAGATCTGGCGCGGCATCATCGAGGCGCCCGGCGAGGGCCCGCCGGCCCAGGTCCCCCTCTGGCCCGAGGATGAGGCCGGCTGGATGGAGCACCTGCCCAAGACGGCGGCGCTCCTCTCCACGCCCGAGTTCCGCCAGTGGTACTTCGAGCCCGGCATGGTCTGGCCGTACGTGGACGAGTGGAGCGGCGCGCCCCTGGAGGCGCAGCAGGGCGAGCAGGGCCAGCGCACGCTGGACGCGCTGGTGCGATTGGCGGCCGCCGACCTCATCAAGACGCCGCAGCGCGAGCTCCTCGGCCAGCGGCTCAAGCGCCAGTCGCGGCTCCTCGGACGATTGGGCAAGCGCGAGGAGGCGAGGCTGGCCGCCGCCGCCGCCAAGGCCCTGGACCCCCACGATGGCATCCCCGTGGAGCACCACCCGTTTGTCCGGGCCATGGTCCTCTCGAGCTTCTTCAACGCCGGCCTGCGCCCGCCGCACGACTTTCTGACGACTACGTGAGCGGGCAGACCTAACCCCCTTCGACAGGCTCAGGACGGTGCCCGCCCCCCTTCCCTAAAGAGGAAGGGCGTGTTCGTCTCTCCCCCTAACCCCCTGGCCCCCTTCTCTGTGAGGGGCTTTGCCTCAAAACTCCCTCTCCCTTGACGGGAGAGGGTTAGGGAGAGGGTGATTCCGGCCCCCTCTCCTTCTGTTCCTCTCCCTCCAGGGGAGAGGAATGGATGCGCCCATAGGCCCCGGCTGCGACTTCTGAGACAAGGCCTCTGCGAGGGAAGGGGGACGCTCCCTCTCCGTACCGGAGAGGGAGCCGGAGGGTGAGGGCCGCTGGACCCTAACCCCCTCGCAGGGGCGGGTTTGAAACCCGCCCCCATCCTCGCCTTCCCCCGTCAATGGGAAGGGGACCAAGCGGCTCGAAGGGCGAGCATGGTAAGAGCCAGGGCCCGGCCCCAAGCTTGCGACGGCGCGAGCGATTCTGCTAGGATACCGGTGCTCGAAGTCCTGAGGCGCTTCTGATGGCGCTGGGGCTCGCTCTGTAGCTCACGTCCGCAGGGCCGCATGACCACCACCAACGACCGCCTCGCCGAACTCGAAAAGATGCGCGCCCAGGCACGCCTCGGCGGCGGCGCTCAGCGCATCGAGCAGCAGCACAAGCGGGGCAAGCTCACCGCCCGCGAGCGCATCGCGCTCCTCCTGGACGAGGGCACCTTCGAGGAGCTGGACCCCTTCGTCACCCACCGCTCCACCGACTTCGGCCTCGGAGACAAGCGCTTCCTGGGGGACGCCGTCGTCACCGGCTACGGCCAGATCAACGGCCGCGTCGCCTTCGTGTACAGCCAGGACTTCACCGTCTTCGGCGGCTCCCTCTCCGAGGTCGTCGGCGACAAGATCATCAAGCTGATGGACATGGCGATGAAGGTCGGCGCGCCCATCATCGGCCTGGCCGACTCCGGTGGCGCTCGCATCCAGGAGGGCGTGGCGAGCCTGCGCGGCTACGGCGATATCTTCCTCCGGAACACCCTGGCCTCGGGCGTCATCCCCCAGATCTCCGTCATCATGGGCCCCTGCGCGGGCGGCGCCGTCTACTCGCCCGCCATCACGGACTTCATCTTCATGGTCAAGGGCACGGGGCAGATGTTCATCACCGGGCCCGACGTCATCAAGGCCGTGACGGGCGAGGAGATCAGCCACGAGGAGCTGGGCGGCGCCATGGCGCATGCGGCCAAGAGCGGCGTCGCCCACTTCGCCCTGGACTCGGAGGAGCAGACGCTGGAGCAGGTCCGGCGGCTCCTCAGCTTCCTGCCCTCCAACAACGTGGAGGACGCGCCCCATCTCCCGCCAACCGACGCCCCCGACCGGCGCGACGAGGCCCTGCGCCGCCTGATCCCCGAGGACTCGGCCAAGCCCTACGACATGAAGGAGCTCATCCTCACCATCGCCGACGACAACGACTTCATGGAGGTCCACGAGCACTACGCCGGGAACATTATCGTGGGCTTCGCGCGGCTCAACGGGCGGCCCGTGGGCATCGTGGCCCAGCAGCCCGCGTACCTCGCCGGCGTGCTGGATATCGACGCCTCGGTGAAGGCGGCCCGCTTCGTCCGCTTCTGCGACTGCTTCAATATCCCCCTCGTCACCCTCGCCGACGTTCCGGGCTTTCTCCCCGGCACCAGCCAGGAGCACGGCGGCATCATCCGCCACGGCGCCAAGCTCCTCTTCGCCTACTGCGAGGCCACGGTGCCCAAGGTCAGCGTCATCACGCGGAAGGCCTACGGCGGCGCCTACATCGTCATGAGCAGCAAGCACCTGCGCGGCGATATCAACTTCAGCTACCCCTCGGCCGAGATCGCCGTCATGGGGCCCGATGGCGCCGTGAATATCATCGCCCGCGACGAGATCGCCAAGTCGGAGAACCCGGAGGCGACCCGCACCCGTCTCATCGCCGAGTACCGGGACAAGTTCGCCAACCCGTTCATCGCCGCCTCCCGCGGCTACGTGGACGACGTCATCGACCCGGCCGAGACCCGGCCCAAGCTCATCCGCGCCCTCGAGATGCTCCAGACCAAGCGGGACAGCCTGCCCGCCAAGAAGCACGGGAACATCCCGCTCTAGCGCCTATGCTCGATCCCAAACTCATGGCCGCCATTGTGGCCGCCGTCAACGCCTACATCGAAGAGGAGCCGGCCCAGACCCGGCGCCGGGGCGCCGGCCCCTGGAGCCGCGCCGGGCGCCTCCAGGCGGCGCGGGGCCACCTGCCCTGGGCTCGGCGCCCCAGGCCGTGGGCCTAGCAGCCGGCGAAGACCGCCCCGACGAGCCGGGGTCAGCGCCACAGCACCGCCCTCCCGCTAACCCATCACCATCGATAGGGGACCCATAGGCCCATGGCCCGCAACGCCGCCGCCAAGAACCCCCTCAAGATCACCGAGACGTCCTTCCGCGACGGCCATCAGAGCACCATCGCCACGCGCATGCGCACGGAGGACCTGGAGCCCGTGGCCGAGGCCATGGACCGGGCCGGCTTCCACTCCATCGAGATGTGGGGCGGCGCCACCTTCGACGTCATGACCCGCTATCTGGCCGAGGACCCGTGGGAGCGCGTCCGTGTCCTCAAGAAGCTGATGCCCAGGACGCCATTCCAGATGCTCCTGCGCGGCCAGAACCTGGTGGGCTACCGCAACTACCCCGACGACGTCGTCAAGGCCTTCGTCGGCCACGCCGCCGAGGTGGGGATCGACATCTTCCGCATCTTCGACGCCCTGAACGATCCCTGGAACCTCGAGAGCTCGGTGCGGGCGGTGAAGGCCTGCGGCAAGCACGCCCAGGCGGCCATCTCCTACTCCATCACCCAGGGGCGTCTGGGCGGCGAGATCTACAACGTGGACTACTACGTGGAGAAGGCCCTGGCCTACCAGGACCTGGGGGCCGATAGCGTCTGCATCAAGGACATGGCGGGCCTCATCAACCCCATGGACGCTTCGGCGCTCGTCTTGGCCCTCAAACCCAAGCTCCGCGTCCCCCTCCAGCTCCACACCCACTACACGAGCGGCATGGCGTCCATGGCGGTCCTCAAGGCCGCCGAGGCGGGCATCGATATCGTGGACGCCTGCCTGGCACCCCTGGCCCTGCGGGCGGCGCAGCCCGCCATCGAGCCCATCGTCGTCGCCCTCCAGGGGACGCCCCGGGACACGGGCCTCGATCTCGCGTACCTCCTCAAGCTCGGCGAGCACTTCGAGCGGGTGCTGCCGCGCTACCGCGACTTCCTGGACACCACCAGGAGCGCCGCCATCGATACCAACGTCCTCATGCACCAGCTCCCCGGCGGCATGATCAGCAACCTCGTCGCCCAGCTCCGCGAGGCCGGCGCCCTGGACCGGCTCCCGGAGGTCTACGAGGAGCTGCCTCGCACCCGCGCCGACATGGGCTACCCGCCGCTCGTGACGCCTTCGAGCCAGATCGTGGGCGTCCAGGCGGTCAACAACGTCCTCTTCGGCCGCTACAAGATGATCAGCGACCAGGTAAAGGACTACTGCTACGGCCTTTACGGACGGCCGCCCCGGCCCATCAACCCGGAGCTCGTCCAGGCCGCCCTCAAGGACTACGCCCGAGGCCAGACGCCAATCAGGGGCAAGAAGACCTCCGAGATCCTCGCGCCCGAGCTCCAGAAGGCCAAGGATGCCACCAACGGCATCGCCAAGGACATCGGCGACGTGCTGGTCTATGCCCTGTACCCCACCACGGGGATGCGGTTCTTGCGGTGGAAGTACGGCCTGGACCCCATCCCGGACGACGTCAAGGGGAAGACGCTGGAGGACATCAAGCGCGAGGACGAGCTCATCGCCAAGGCGCGAGCCGGCGCTCTGGTGGAGCGCAACGGGCAGGGCGATGGCCGTGCGCCGGCCCGGGGCCCGCGCGCGCGCACCTTCAACGTCTTCGTGGGCGACGAGTTCTTCAAGGTGGACGTGGAGCCCTCGGAGGGCGGCTGGGGCGTGCGCGCCATCACCCCCGGCCCGCCGGCCCCCCGACTCGCCGGGGCGGGCGCCGTCACGAGAGCGCCCAAGACGGCCCCCCCATCCGCTCCTGCGGCCGCCAAGGTGGCCATCGCCGCGGGCGAGGCGGCCATCGAGGCGCCCATGCCCGGCCTGGTCATCCGCTACCTCGTGGCCGAGGGGGCCCAGGTGAAGGCCGGCGAGCCCGTGGTCGTGCTCGAGGCGATGAAGATGGAGAACGCACTCCCTTCGCCCAAGGACGGCGTGGTGAAGCGCCTGGCCGTGAAGCCGGGCACCAAGGTGGCCAAGGGCGCCGTGCTGGCCGTCATCGGCTAGCGCCTGGGGCAGATCGAAACCCAAGATTCGACCGGACGTCCCGCCAGGAGGCATCTCGCATGGATAATGCTCAGGCCATTGCGCGCGCCAAGGAGCACTTCGGCAAGATCCTGGAGCAGCAGCTCGCCCGGATTGAGCGGATCAAGATCGCGGAGCCGCCCATCGACTACGCCAAGGTGAAGCCCATCGTCATCGGCATCCTGGGCGGCGATGGCATCGGCCCCGCTATCGCCGCCGAGGCCCAGCGCATCCTGGAGACGCTCCTCAAGGACGAGATAGCGCGGGGCAAGGTCAAGTTCCGCGTCATCGAGGGTCTGACCATCGAGAACCGGGCCAAGCACCTGAAGGCGATCCCGGACGACGTGCTGGCGGAGATTCGGGAGTGCCACGTGACGCTCAAGGGCCCCACGACCACGCCCGAGAAGGGGGGCCCCTGGCCCAACATCGAGAGCTGCAACGTCGCCTTGCGCAAGGAGCTGGACCTCTTCGCCAACGTCCGGCCTGTCCGCATCCCGAAAGAAGGCATCGACTGGACCTTCTTCCGGGAGAACACGGAGGACCTGTACGCCGTGGGCAGCCAGGGCATCGACGTCACGCCCGATCTCGCCATCGACTTCCGGGTCATCACGTCGCCCGGCTCCCAGCGCATCATCGAGGCGGCCTTCGACTATGCCAAGCGCAACGGCAAGAAGAGCGTGACGATCGTCACCAAGGCCAACGTGATCAAGACCACGGACGGCAAGTTCCTGGAGGTCGCCGGGCAGGTGGCCAAGCGCTACCCAGACATCAGCTGGGAAGGCTGGTACATGACGGCCAAGCTGATCGACCCCAAGCGGCGCAAGGACTTCCAGGTCCTCGCGCTGCCGAACCTCTACGGCGACATCCTGACGGACGAGGCGGCCGAGATGCAGGGCGGCGTGGGGACGGCCGGCAGCGCGAACCTGGGCCGGCGCTACGCCATGTTCGAGGCGATCCACGGCAGCGCGCCCCGGATGGTCCAGGAGGGCCGGGCCCAGTACGCCGACCCCAGCTCCATCATCCGAGCCGGCGCCATGCTCCTTGAGCACATCGGCTACAAGGAGCTGGCTGGCAAGCTCCACAAGAGCCTGGATGTCTGCGGCCAGTACGAGAAGAAGCTCGTCATGACGGGGCGGAGCACGGGCGCCACGGGCCGCGAGTTCGGCGACTACATCCTCTCGACGCTGCGGGACCCGAAGCTGGACCAGCGCTGGCAGCAGTACGTCTTCAGCTAGCACGAGGTCAACATGCGCAGAAAAGTAACGGTCGTCGGCGCGGGCAACGTGGGCGCGACGCTGGCCCAGCGAGTGGCCGAGCGCGGCTACGCCGACGTGGTGCTCGTGGACATCATCGACGGGCTGCCCCAGGGCAAGGGCCTGGACATGCAGGAGTCGGCCCCCATCCTGGGCTTCGACTCGCGCATCACCGGCGTCACGAGCTACGAGCAGACCGCCGGGTCGGACGTGGCGGTGATCACCGCGGGGATCGCGCGGAAGCCCGGCATGAGCCGGGACGATCTTTTGGCGACGAACCAGAAGATCGTGGGCGGCGTGACGGAGCAGGTGGTCAAGCACTCGCCCAGCTGCGTCATCATCGTCATCAGCAACCCGCTGGACGCCATGGCGCAGCTCGCCCTGCACGTGAGCAAGTTCCCCCGCCACCGCGTGGTAGGAATGGCCGGCGTCCTGGACACGGCCCGCTTCCGGACGTTCCTGGCCATGGAGCTCAACGTCTCGGTCGAGGACGTGCAGGCCTACGTCCTGGGCGGCCACGGCGATAGCATGGTTCCCCTGGTGCGCTACACGACCGTCGGGGGCATCCCCGTGACCGAGCTGCTGCCCAAGGAGCGGCTGGACGCCATCGTGCAGCGGACGCGCGACGGCGGGGCCGAGATCGTCAACTACCTGAAGACGGGGAGCGCCTTCTACGCCCCCTCCGCGGCCGGCGCGGCGATGGTCGAGGCCATCGTCCTGGACAAGAAGCGCATCATGCCCTGCGCCGCGTACCTGGAGGGCGAGTACGGGGTCCACGGGCTCTTCGCGGGAGTGCCGGTGAAGCTGGGCGCCGGCGGCATCGAGCAGATCATCGAGATCAAGCTGACGCCGCAGGAGCAGGCGGCCCTCAACAGGTCCATGGACGAGGTGCGGTCCCTCGTCGCGGCGATGAAGCTGAAGTGACGGCACGTTAACCCGTGCCGTCACCCTGAGCCCCGATGCAATCGGGACGAAGGGTCTGGGGTGGCAGGTACGTCGTTGCATCACCCTGCCCCAGATCCTTCGTTTCGCTCAGAGCCTGTGAATTTTTCCTTCGTAGGGGCAACCCCCCGTGGTTGCCCCAGATGGGCGGGCACGGGGGCCCGCCCCTACGGGCGATTTGTTCACAGCCTCTCAGGATCACATCAAACGCTACCGCAGCTGCATCCGCTGGTGCATCTCGCACGGCATCCGGTAGAACTGGTCCGCCTGGGCCGAGAGCCCGGCCAGGAGCGAGCCCATCTTCTCCTCGATCTCCGCACGCGTCCTGTCCTTGCTTATGTCAACGTAGAGGAGCGCCGAGACGCCGCACCGGCACTTCGCCGAGAAGAAGACACGCCATCTGTCTTCCACGGCCATGTGCTTCGGGCTGAGGCCGCGCTGAAGCTGGACCCGCGGGTCATGGAGCGCGGCGGCGAAGAGGTCGTGGAGGTCGGACAGGCGGAGTTCCGGAGCCTCAGCCACAGCGGGGCGCCCCTGGGCTAAACGCGGGCGAGATACTCGCCAGACCTGGTGTCGACGCGGATGACGTCGCCGGGGGCCAGGAAGAGCGGGACCTGGACCTGGAGGCCCGTCTGGAGGACGGCCTTCTTGGTGCCGCCGGTGGCGGTATCGCCCTTGAAGCCGGGATCCGTCTCCTCGATCTTCAGGTCGACAGTGATGGGCAGCTGCACGGAGATCGGCCTGTTCTTGTAGACGAGCATCTCGACGGCGAGGCCGTCGGTGAGATAGAGCGCCGCGTCGCCGATGGCGTCCTTGGCCAGGATCCTCTCCTCGAAGGTCTCGCCATCCATGAAGTGGAAGAGGTCGCCGTCGTTGTAGAGGAACTGGAAGGAGCGGTTATCGACCTGGGCCTTGGGGAGCCGGTCGTCGGTGCGGAAGACCTTCTCCTGGGTGAATCCAGTCTTCACGTCGCGCATCTTGATGCGGACGCGGGCCTCCGAGTTGCCCTTGCCGGCCTTCATCCGCTCGTAGTCGAGCACGGCGAAGAGGCTGTTGTTCATCTCCAGGATCATGCCCTTGGAGAGCTCGGAGGTGTTCACCATCGTCACCATAGGGGGGGCCTCCCATGCCATCGCGCAATCTGCGCCTGCTGAAAGTGTACCACGGCCTTCGGCTTTCGTTGTAGGGCGCGAAGGGGGCGAGCGTCGAGAATCGACGGAGGGGCCCTTCGGCTTCGCTCAGGGCACCCGGTCCCCTTTGCCGTGCCGGTCAGGCCACGCTAGAGAGTGGCGTGAAAGCCCTCTCCCCCAGCCCCTCTCCTGAAGGGAGAGGGGCGTTCCCCCTTCGCCTTCAGGGGCTTTGCCTCAAAACTCCCTCTCCCTCGACGGGAGAGGGTTAGGGAGAGGGTAGCCAAATCCCCCTCTCCTCTTGTCCCTTCGGCTTCGCTCAGGGCAGGCTCTCTCCCGCCGGGGGGAGGAGGTGTGAGCGTCCGCGGGCTGGAATCTCGGTCAGTGCCATCCGGCCCGCGGAGCGGGGACGAAGCAATTTCGCATATGGCGCCAGCCACTGATGACGGAGAAGACGCGCGGGCTGGTACAATCGCCGCATGCCCGAATGCGACGTCAAGGGCCTGCGCCTCTCCTACGAGCTCCGGGGCGATCCCGGCGCGCCGCCCATGGTGCTCGTCCCGAGCCTGGGTGGCACGACGCATACCTGGGCGCCCGTGGCGCGGCGCCTGGAGCGGAGCTATCGTCTGCTGCTCATGGACCCGCGCGACGCCGGGCGCAGCGGCCGCGCCGCGCCCACAACCCCGCAGGCCCCGACGAGTCGGGGGGCGCCCGCCTACGCCATCGCGGACATGGCCGCCGACGTGGCGGGCCTCATGGCGCAGCTGCGAATCGGCCCGGCGGCCGTCGCCGGCCTCTCCATGGGCGGCGCCATCGCCCAGGAGCTGGCCATCGGCTGGCCCGATCTCGTCTCCCGCCTGGTCCTCATCGCCACGTACGATGCGGGCGACCCGCGCGGCGCCGCCATCTTCCGCCAGTTCGCCCGGCTCCGGCGCATCCTTTCGCGGGAGGACTACCAGCGCACGCTGCTGCCGTGGGTCTACACCTGCCGGGAGTACGAGACGGCCATCGACCCAGAGGAGACGGTCCAGCGTCTGGCCCAGGACCCCTTCTTTCAGGAGCCGGAGGCCTACGAGCGGCAGATGGAGGCCACCATCGCGTTCCATTCGCGGGACCGGCTGGGGCGGATCGTCTGCCCCACGCTCCTCCTCTTCGGCGACGAGGACCTGTTCACGCCCATGCGGTTCGCCCGGTCGCTCAACGAGAGAATTCGCGGGTCGCGCCTGGCGGTCCTGGCGGGGGCCGGCCACGGGCTCGTCTGGACGCGGAGCGCCGAGGTGGCCGCCTTGATCGACGCCTTCCTCCAGGAAGAGCAGCCGGCCCAACACCGGGCAGTCCCAGATAAGGAGTGAGCATGAACCCGCGGCTCTCCGTCAACGTCATGACCACGAAGGACTGGGACCTGGGCCAGTGCGTGGACGCCTACGCGCGGCTGGGCATCCCGGGGATCGGGATCACGCGCATGGGCCTGGACGCCTACGGCGCGAAGAGGGGGATCAAGAAGATCAAGGACGCGGGGCTGCACGTCGTCAGCATCGGCGGCATCGGCCCCCTCCTGCCCCGACTCGCCGGGGCGCCGAGCCCTCAGGCGCACCTGGCGGGCATGGACCTGGCGGCGGAGCTCCGGGCCGACTGCCTCTACGTCATGTCGGGCCCGCGGGGGGAGCTCTCGTGGGAGGAGGCGGCCAAGCGCTTCGGCGAGGCGCTGCACGCCATCGCACCGGCGGCCCAGGAGCGCGGCGTGCGCCTGGCCGTCGAGCCGGTGCACCCCATGCGCCAGGAGCTCACCTTTATCAACACCGCCCGCGACGCCATGGACATCATCGGTCCCTTCGATCCGCGCATCGTGGGCTACGTCTTCGACTTCTACCACTGTTGGTGGGAGCGCGGCGTGATGGAGACCATCGCCCGCTCCGCCCAGCGGATGTTCGCCGTGCAGCCCAGCGACCATAAGCTCCGCACGCTCAAGGCCATGGACCGGGCGATGGTGGGCGAAGGGCTGATTCCGGCGCGCTCCATGCTCCGGGCCATCGAGCGAGGCGGCTACCAGGGCTACTACGACTTCGAGGTGATCTCGGACGACCTGGCCGCCATGGGCTACGAGGTGGCGCTCCAGCGCATCGTCCGGGACTTCGACGCGCTCTGGGAGAGCGCCCTTGCGTAGGCTCTCGCTCAACCAGTTCTCGAACCCGCGGCGCAGCCCCGACACGTCGGGGTGGAGCTGGCGGCGAGGGCGGGCTATCAAGGCTGCGGTGTGCACCGGTCGAAGCTGGAGAGCCTGGGCGTCGAGCGGGGGCGGGCGATGCTGCGCGACGCCGGGCTGAGCGCATCGTGCCTGGCGGCGGCGGGGCGCCTGCTGCCGCCCGAGCGGCGCCGCCAGGGGATCGAGGACACGCGCCCGGCCAGAACCAGCTGGGGCCTGACCCGTCGTTCGTGAGTCGACTCGACGTGCTATCTACGCCAGCGTTGGGATGCGACGCGCGAGTTCAGCCCAGTCGTTGCCGATGGCCTTCTGGATGAGCTGCTTGGCTCCGGCGAAGGCAGGAGGAGGCATCACCATCTGCCAAATGCGAGTCATATTCTCGCGATCGTCATGGCCCATCAGCGGGAACATCCACGCCACCAACTCGGGGAACCGCGTTTGAGGAACTTCGCTGGCCATGATGCCAACGGCCTTCCCTTGTTCGGGCACGGAGACTCGTTCCTTGACGATCCGGTAGAGGTGGGCGTCTTCCTTGTCCAAGTGCATGTCTAGGTGAAAGCGGAACGCGGCGGTGGCACGGGCAGTCTTCAAAGGGTCGCGTGCAGAAACCGCAGCGTTCAGCGAGTCGAACGCCGCGTCCAAGCCACGATGGTCCTTCTCGTAGGCTTCGGCAACAAGGGGAGCGACCTTCTCAAGCGCGGGGAAGATGGCTAGCTCTTCGCCGTGGGCGTGCCAGACCAACACTTCGTTGAAGAACCGGAAACGCTCGACGGTGGCGGCGAGGCCTTGCTTCCCTCGGGCGGAGTCCAGCGCCGCAGCGTCTATGCGGTCCATGTCGTGCCTGAACGCATTGTGAATCGCTCGCACCGCGTCTATAGGTCCTGCCATAGCAATCCTCCCTTTTCTCTATCGACGCTGCTGTCAGTGTCTGCCAATCGTCACGCTCCCCCACATTCACTCGGGCTCCCCAACTTTCTGCGTTCATTCCTGAGTCACCGGCTGTCCCCGACGAGCCGGGATTTCCCATATTAACTTCTGAGGGAGGCATGCTCAGCCTCGATCCCGATTGCTGCCGATGATAGGCCTCTCCCCTCCGGCCGTCAACCACCTTTTGCAACCCCTAAACAGACGACGGGCGTCCATCGCCTACGCCGGGACACGCGATACCCCCTCTCGGGGTGCGCTGGGTTCTACGACCTGGAGGTCTTTACGCCGCGCCTGACCGACGAGGAGCCCCGACTGGTCGGGGGTCCCGCAGTGCAAGGCGGCCTTCGACGGGCTGTGGAGGTGGCGGGCTACCCCTGGGGCTCGCGGGCGAGGCGCCGGACCCGCACCTTGCCGACGCGGCGGCCCGCCATCGAGACGACCTCCATGGAGACGCCCCCGGCCTCGAAGGCGTCGCCGGCCTTGGGGACGCGGCCCAGGTGATGGAGGGCGAAGCCGCCCACCGTCTCGAAGCCCTCGCCGGCCAGGGCGGAGCCGAGGCGCTCGTTCAACTCGTCCAGCGAGACCTGCCCCTCGACGATAGCCTCCGTCTCGTTGAGCTTGATGATGGGCGACTCGCCGGGCTCGAACTCCTCCTGGATGTCGCCCACGATCTCTTCGACCACGTCCTCCAGTGTGACGATGCCCTCGACGCCGCCGTACTCGTCGACGACGAGGGCGGTGTGGACGGACTTGGCCAGGAACTCGCGCAGGAGCTCGTGGGCCTTCTTGGTCTCGGGCACGAAGAAGGGCGGGCGAGCGACGCGCTTCAGGTCGATGGGGCCGGCAGCCGGGTCCGCGGCGACGCGCAGGATATCGCGGGCGTACAGCACGCCGACGACGCTATCGAGGGTGCCCTCGTAGAGGGGGATGCGGCTGTGGCCGGAGCGCACGATGAGGTCGATGACGTCGCCGAGGGCCGCCTCGGTGCTAACGGCGTCGATATCGTGGCGGGGGACCATGATCTCCTTGACGGCCGTCTGAGTGAGGGTGGCGATGGAGCGGATCATCTCCTCCTGGGAGGCATCGAGCCGGCCGGCGTGGAGCGGTCCCCGGGCCAGCTCCTGGAGGCGCCGCAGCTCGTCCAGGACGCCGGAGGGCTGGGCGCGGCCGCCGGCCCTGCGGGGGAAGACGGCCTCGGAGCTCAAGGGCGCCACGCGGGTGAGGGGGCGGGTCACGGCGTGGACGATGGCCAGGGGCACGAGCATGGCCCGAAAGAAGCGGACGTGCTCCTGGGAGACGAGGGAGCGGGCCGAGATCTCGACGAGGGCGCTGGCGATGGCGGCGCCCGCCGCCGCCCCGGTGATGGCGGCCCAGTGGTCGTCGGCGAGGCTGGCGGCGAGAAGGACGGAGGAGGCGACGACGGCCACCATGGCGGCGGTGCGGAGCACCACCAGGGCCGAGCGGTAGGAGCCCAGCAGCGCCTCCAGCGCGTGAACGGCGTCGCGGTCCGCGGCGGCGAGGCGCAGGACGTGGGCGCGGCGCAGAACGGCCAGAGTCGCGGCGCTGGCGGAGACGAAGGCCAGAACGATCAGCGAGCCAAGAAGAACGCCCACCGCCACCCAGTTACCCGCGTCCAGACGGGATCACCCCTTCCGCTTTCGGGAGGCGCCCGCCGTAGGCGGGCCGGGGGGCCTGGCGCCCGCGCGGGCGTCCCCGGCGCGTCGGGGCTCCCTGGTCAGAGGGCGCGCCGGCACGCCGGCCACCGTCGTCTCCGGCGGCACGTCACGGGTGACCACCGCGCCGGCGCCGGTCTTCGAGCGGCGGCCGAGGCGGACCGGCGCCACCAGCATCGAGTCGCAGCCGACGAAGGCGCCGTCCTCGATGACCGTGGGGAGCTTGTTGACGCCGTCGTAGTTGCAGGTCACGGTGCCGGCGCCGATATTGACGTCCTGACCGAGGGTCGCATCGCCCAGGTAGCTGAAGTGGTGGGAGCGGGTCCGGGCGCCCAGACGGCTGCGGTTGACCTCGACGAAGTTGCCCAGCTGGGAGCCGCTCTCGACGTAGCTCCCGCCGCGCAGGTGGCTGAAGGGGCCCAGGGTCACCTCCGGCTCGAGGGTCGAGTCCTCGACGACGGAGGCGATGACGCGGCACCGGTCGCCGACGCGGGCGTTGGACAGCACGGTCCCGGGCCCGATCTCGCAGTCCGCGCCCACGGCCGAGTCGCCCAGGACGGAGGTGTTGGGGCGCAGGACGGTGTCGGGGCCGATCGTCGCGCCGGCGTCGATATAGGTGGACGCCGGGTCCGTCATGGTAACGCCGGCGAGCATCCAGCGGCGGCGGATGCGGTCGCGCATGGCGGCCTCGGCCTCGGCCAGGCGGACGCGGGTATCGACGCCCAGGGCCTCGACAGGGTCGGCCACGGCGACGGCCTGGGCCGGGCTGCCCGCGCGATGCGCCAGCCCCACCAGGGCGGTGAGGTAGAGCTCGCCGCCTCGTCGGGGCCCAGGCCGGAGCTCACCGAGGGCGGGCCAGAGCCAGCGGGCATCGAAGCAGTAGGCGCCCACGTTGATCTCGGTGACGCCCCGGAGGGCTTCGGGAAGCTCCGCCTCCTCGATGATCTCGCGGACGGCGCCGGAGGGATCGCGGACGACGCGGCCCATGCCATCGGGCGGGGCGCAGGCGCAGGCGAGGAGGGTCATGGGGGCGCCAGCGGCCTCGTGGCCGGCCATCATGGAGCGGAGGGTCTCGGGCCGCACGAGGGGCAGGTCGCCGTTGAGGACGAGGATGCGGGCGGCGCGGCCTTCCAGGACCTGGCGGGCGGCGGCCACGGCATCGGCGGTGCCCAGAGGCTCCCGCTGGACGGCGTACGTGAAGCCATCTCCCAGAGCGGCCCGGAGCTCGCCGGAGTCCGGGCCCATGACGACGACGGTGAGCGAGACACCGGCCTCGCCCACGGCCCGGGCCACGTGGGCGGCCATGGGCCGCCCGCAGATGGCATGCAGGACCTTGGGACGCTTGGACTGCATGCGCGTCCCCTTGCCCGCCGCCATGACCACGGCCGCCCAGCCGCGCATCGCTACCCCCTACAAACAGTGCGACCGCAGGGGGCGTCCCCGACGCGTCGGGGCTCGGCGCACCTGCGGTCTCGTTCTCGCCGATTACATCTGGACGGGCAGCCCGGAACGAGCCCCCTTCAAGGGCCATGCTACTGGAGCGGCCCCCCGGTGTCAAGGAAAACGGGGGGTATCCCGCTGACACACCAAAGGGTCAGCGCTTTGGCTGGGGTGACTGCGTCGAGCGCGAGATGAGGAGTCGCAGCTTACAACGCGAATATAATCTCTGCGAGAAGCAACTGGAGGGGAAGCGCCATGACCCACAATGCGATAGTCCGTGAACTGGGCGAGGTAGTGATTGATGTAAGGGACATCGAGCGCATGGCGGCCTTCTGGGGTGAATTGCTGGGGCAGGAGTCGGGTCAACCTCGGAGTGGCGGTGGCTGGCTGACTGTTGGTACCCTTGAGGGCACCGCATGGCTGATCCTTCAGCAGGTGCCCGAACCCAAAACGGTCAAAAATCGCGTCCATCTGGACTTCCGCGTTGATGACGTGGACGAAGCGATCACTCGAATACTGGCGCTGGGTGGGAGCCAGATCAGTGAGCCTCGCGTTGGGGGCGGAGTCACCATGGCCGATCCCGAAGGAAACGAGTTCTGCATCGGCGCGTTTCGAAGAACCAAGGAGGGCAAGCAGATTCCGCTGTAGGAAGTCCTGCCTTACTTAGCGCGACAGCGAAAACAGAGGAGCCGCTCCGCGGCTGTCGCGCCCGTGGCGCCCACGCGCGCCCCCTCTGCTTGAGTCACGCCATATCAAACGAACATACAATGCTCCATACAGGTACATTGACACTAGCGGGTGAATACGATATGCTGGCCAGCGTAGGCGAGGTATGCGAGGATAGCCGTGGCCAAGCGCGACTTCTATCAGGTCCTGGGCGTCTCCCGGTCGGCCTCCGAGAAGGAGGTCCGGCAGGCGTTCCGGAGGCTTGCCCGGCAGCATCACCCGGACGTGAACCCCGGCGATAGCTCCGCCGAGGCCAAGTTCAAGGAGATCAACGAGGCCTACGAGGTCCTCTCGAACGCGGAGAGCCGGGCCAAGTACGACCGGTACGGGGCCGGCTGGAAGCACGCCGAGCAGTACGAGCGGGCCCATGCGGGCGCCCAGGGGCCCTCCACCTGGCGCTGGAACGACGGGCCCGGCCGGGGGCGCGTGACCGTCGAGAGCTTCGGCATCGAGGACGAGGACGACCCCTTCGCCAGTATCTTCGACACGTTCGCCGGCGGCCGCACCCGCTTTGCGGGTACGCGGCGGCGCGCCGGCCCGGCGCGAGGGCAGGACGTGGAGCACGCCATGGAGGTCACCCTGGAGGAGGCCTATCAGGGCGCCACGCGTCTCTTGCGCATCGAGGGCGCCGGCGGCTCGTCCCGGCGGCTGGAGGTCAAGATCCCGGCCGGCGTGCAGACGGGCTCCCGCGTGCGCATCGCCGGGGAGGGCGGTCCGGGCTCCGGCCCTGGCGCCGCCAAGGGAGACCTCTATCTGGCCGTCGCCGTCGCGCCGCACCCGCGGTTCGAGCGCCGGGGCGACGATCTTCACGCCGACGTCGAGGTGCCGCTGGCAGAGGCGGTCCTGGGCGGCGAGGCGTCCGTCCCCACGCTGAGCGGCCGGCGCATCGCCCTCAAGGTGCCGCCGGAGACGCAGAACGGCCGGACCTTCCGCCTGGCGGGGCAGGGGATGCCCAGGCTCGGCTCTCCGGGGCGCGGCGACCTGTACGCCAAGGTCCGCGTCGTCCTGCCCACGGGCCTCTCGCAGCGGGAGCGCCAGCTCTTCGAGGAGCTGCGGGCGCTCCGGGCATCGTAGGAGCGCCATCGCGATGGTGAGGAGCGCTATCGGCAGAGAGACGCCGTGCTTCGCCGTTGGCGTGGCCGCGCGGATGCTGGGCCTGCACGCCCAGACGCTGCGTTCGTATGAGAAGGCGGGCCTGGTCCGCCCCTCGCGGGCCCACGGCCGGAACCGCCTCTACTCCCAGGCCGATATCGAGCGGCTGCGCCGCATCCGGCATCTGACGGAGGACCTGGGGCTGAACCTGGCCGGCGTGGAGGTCATGCTTCGCATGGCCGGCCGCATGGCCCAGATGGAGCGGCGGATGGAGCGGATGCGCCGCCAGCTGGATCAGGCCGGCCTCGTGCCGGTCATCGGCGTGGCGAGGCGCGAGTAGGGGCGGGCCGGAGCCTGCCCTGTTCTTAGCCGAAGGGTGCCCGCCCATCTGGGGCTCCGCGAAGGGGGCTCATGGCCAGCGGAGCCGCGGCGGCCACAAGGAACGAGGCAACGATACCACGTGCGGCGCGAAGGCGCCGAAGAGGTTGGCGATGTTCAAACGAGAGCGGTTCACCGAGCAAGCGCAGGAGGCCATCGAGGACTCCCAGCGCCTGGTGCTGGAGTACCAACACCAGCAGTGGGACGTGGAGCACGTCTTCCTGGCCCTGGTCCGGCAGGAGAAGGGACTGGCCTACGAGGTCTTCAAGCGCCTGGGCGTGGACCCGGAGCTGGTGCGAAGCCGCCTGGAGACGGTCCTGTCCAACACGCCTCGCCTCGCCCAGCCGACGAACCAGGTCTATCTGACGCCGCGCCTGGCCCGGCTCCAGGCCAACGCCGAGGCGGAGGCCAAGCGCCTCAAGGACGAGTTCGTCTCGGTCGAGCACCTGCTCATCGCCCTCACCATGGAACGCGACGGCGACACGCCCCGCATCCTCAAGGACTTCGGCATCGACCGGGAGGCCATCTACCGGGTGCTGCAAGAGGTCCGGGGGGCGCACCGGGTCACGGACCCGCGCGCCGAGAGCCGCTACCGCGCCCTCGAAAAGTACAGCCGCGACCTGACCCAGATGGCGCGAGAGGGGAAGCTGGACCCGGTCATCGGGCGCGATCTCGAGATCCGGCGCGTCGTCCAGATCCTGACCCGCCGCACCAAGAACAACCCCGTCATCATCGGCGACGCGGGCGTGGGGAAGACGGCCGTCGTCGAGGGGCTGGCGCAGCGCATCGCCGGCGACGACGTGCCCGACTCGCTGAAGGGCCGGCGGGTGCTCAGCCTGGACATGGGGGCGCTGGTGGCCGGCAGCAAGTTCCGGGGCGAGTTCGAGGAGCGCCTGAAGGCCGTCATGGACGAGGTCAAGACGGCCCAGGGGGAGATCGTGCTGTTCATCGATGAGATCCACACCGTCGTGGGGGCGGGCGGCGCCGAGGGCGCCATCGACGCATCCAACCTGCTCAAGCCGGCCCTGAGCCGTGGCGAGCTCCAGTGCGTCGGCGCCACCACGCTGGACGAGTACCGCAAACGCATCGAGAAGGACGCGGCCCTCGCCCGGCGCTTCTCGCCCGTCTACATCGACGAGCCAACGCCCGAAGAGACCATCGAGATCCTGCGCGGCATCCGGCCGCGGTACGAGTCGCACCACAAGGTCACCATCGACGACGCGGCCCTCGTCGCCGCGGCCAAGCTCTCGGCCCGCTACATCACCGAGCGCTTCCTGCCGGACAAGGCCATCGACCTCATCGACGAGGCGGCCAGCAAGGTGCGCATCGACGCCCAGAGCGCGCCCAAGGACGTGACGGCGCTGGAGCGCAACCTCCAGCGCCTCCAGCACGAGGAGGATGCGGCGGCCCAGAAGGGGGACTACCGGACAGCGGCGACGCTCAAGACGGAGCGGCTCCAAGCGGAGCAGCGCTACAACGCCGCCAAGGACCGCTGGATGCAGGAGGCCAAGATCGAGACGCGCGTCACGGAGAACACCATCGCCGACCTGGTGGGCGCGTGGACGGGCATCCCCGTGGCGCGCCTGCTGGAGGGCGAGGCGGAGAAGCTGCTCCACATGGAGGAGCGGCTGCACCAGCGCGTCATCGGACAGGAGCCCGCCATCGTGGCCGTCTCGGACGCGCTGCGGCGGGCGCGGTCGGGCCTCAAGGACCCCAAGCGGCCCATCGGCGGCTTCATCTTCGCCGGGCCCACGGGCGTCGGCAAGACGGAGCTGGCCCGGGCGCTGGCCGAGTTCATGTTCGACGACGAGGACGCCATGGTGCGCCTGGACATGTCCGAGTACCAGGA
>CAZKTO010000013.1:0-50712 GCA_964555685.1 uncultured Dehalococcoidia bacterium | reverse complement strand
GACCAGCTGCGACGAGACTGGGCGGCCCTTCTCCGTTGCGCGCTGCTGCGGCTCGACCATGATGACCTGTTCCCGCTGATCTACGAGGCGTTGGGCCGGCGCTTGTTATGCCAGGCCTACGGTGACCTGCGGTCGGCGTACTCCGCCGCTGGCGACGCCGCCGAGGAGGAGCGAGCACGGGTAGTCCCGCTGTCCCGTAGTGGGAGAGCGGGGTGGGGTCTGCGGGCAGCGGCTGACCTTCTTCCTCGACCCCCAGCGCCTGCCACTCCTGGAGCCGCCGATGGCACCGGGTATCGCTGCCGTACTCCTTCGGAAGATCGTTCCAGCGTGCTCCCGAGCGCAGGATCCACAGGATGCCGTTCAGGGTCTGCCGGTCATCGGCCCGCCGCCGTCCCCGGGGCTTCCTCGGGGGCAGCAGGGGAGCAATCAAGACCCATCGGCCGTCGGTGATTTCCTCCATAGCGGCTG
This sequence comes from uncultured Dehalococcoidia bacterium, assembly GCA_964555685.1. Classification (GTDB taxonomy): domain Bacteria; phylum Chloroflexota; class Dehalococcoidia; order SHYB01; family SHYB01; genus CAZKTO01. Next base: position 50,244 of record CAZKTO010000013.1, on the reverse strand, counting down.
AGTCCCTCCTCCTTCAGACAACTCAGCCATATTCTAAAACCTAGTCTTGAATCAGTTCAACATTTCGGGATGGGTTCGGTATATCGAGCTTGAGCAAGGAGCCTGTCTCAGAACTGCCGTGCTCAACTAAGGACAAGCTCGTTACTGCTACTTGTGGCTTCCCTGGTAAGACTCTCCAAGTTCATACTGGTGACTGTCTTGGAGGGACATCCCTGAAGGTAAGAGCTACACCATTCGCCGGGTGTTGGAGCTTCCCTTCGGGCCGATGGCGGGGAGAAAAGCAGTGAACGGGGCCGCACGTACCCCGCCATCTCCGTTGGGACTCCCCTCCCTGCGCTTACGGTTCCAGCGCCGTCGGTCGCAAGACCTCCGCGCGTGGCTCCGCCCGCTTGCACGTCAGGTCGATCCACTTGAAGGGGTCGTTCCAGCGGTCCCCGGCCAGGGGCGGCCCAACCGGCGCCGCATCGCCCAGGTCGAGCTTGGGGATCGTTCCCGGAGAGCCCAACCGGCCCTTGTGATTGAGCCAGCGCCATTCCCCCGTCCAAAGCCTGTCCACTTTCGGCGGGATCAGCCGCGCTTCGATGGGGTCGTGGACCCCTTCCTCCCATGAGCTGGTGTAGTCCAGGAACTCGCGCTTCAGCCTGGGTTTGAATATTCGAGAGAGCGTGCGCCACCTGACCATACCGGCGAATTTGACCACGGCGGCCGTCGCCACCTTCACGAGCATGGTGATCGAGGAAGACGCCGGCCGGTAGAGCGCGGGGCCATGGAAGTAGTTGGCGTGGGAGCCGTTGGCCACGTAGACGATGGGGTGCGTGCCGTCCGGCGCCGGCGCCGGGATGTCGTCGGTCTTCTCCACCTCGGACCAGGGAAGCCAGTGGCCATCCATGTGGGCGGAATAGGCGCAAACCGTGGGCTGGGGGCCTCGATCGGTCTGTTTGAACACGATCATGACCGTCTCCCAGTCCATCTCGTGGCTGTTCCAGAAGTCGTTATAGAAATAGGCGTACCAGTATTGGACCACCAGCCGGCCGACGTTGATGCCCTCACCGTGCACCACGCGCGCGTAGCAGGTCTTGGGGTAGCTCTTGCCGCTCTTTAGGATCGCCGCGTAGCCTAGCCAAAATCCCTCCCGGTTCAACTGGCCCACGCCGGGCAGGAGTTTCAAGTCCTTCTTGTACTGGCCCTTCTGCATCAGCTTGAGCATGTCTTCCGATGTGTAGGTCCGTTTGCCGCCGCGCCAGATACGCCACCTGGGCTGAAAGTTCGCGTGTTCCAGGAGAATCTCGATGGCCCTGGGGTGGTAATCGTACTTGAGAGGCGCCACCTGCGGGTATCCGGGCTGCGTTTTGCGCGATGTGCCCGGCGCTATCTCAGGGAAGCGCACCAGCACCGGGGTGTGACGCTGCACTAGCCGAGGTTCATCAACGGGCGCGCTCATGCTGCTCTCCTTGGCTGTCGATCGATGTCCCCTCGAAGGACTCCGCTCATGATCCCCGGCGGCCCATCTCTTGGGGCTCGCGTTACCGGCCCTCGTCCTTGATCAGCTTGGCGTTCCGCTCTGCCAGCGCGGCAATGGTCTTGGATGGATTGAGCCCCACCGCTTCAGGGAATATGGCGCCATCGGCAACGTACAGGTTCTTGTACCCAAACACCTCACCCTTGTGGTCGACGACGCCGGTTTCCTTGGACGAGCCCATGTTGCAGCCGCCCAGAGGATGCGGCGTGACCAGATACCTCGCCAGCGTCCAGGTGATAGGCACGAAGGGGTGCCCCCCAGTAGCGTCGGCGAGCTTCCGGTGCATCTCCGCAACGGCGTCGATGGTCGGCGCGGAGCGCTCCGGGTCCCACCGCAGATACAGGCGCTTGGGCCCGAAGAGAATCCACCGTTTGCGGAGCGTGACGGTGCCATCGGCGGCGTCGCGTGCCTGCGCGAACCAGGGCATGATCGGCGCCAGGGGATCGCGCGACTGCAGCACGCGCCGCAGGGTGGTGCGCATCGACCGGCCGCGCACGCTCCATGCCCAGCGGTGCATCAGCTTTTCCAGATAGTCCCCCGCCACGTCTGGGAATCCGCCATCCTCGATAAAGAACTCGTGTCCCCCAAGGGCGCGTTCTCCCAGAAAATCGATGGCGGCGCTGATCGTGGGGCCTCGTGTCGGCGAGACGCGGCGGTGGGGATAGATCGCCGGCACCAGGAAATCGCCGTTGCTGCTCCAGCCTTTCCCAAGGAAACGGCTTACGTTGGGCAGGGTCTTGTACCTATCCCGGCACTGCAGGAGCAGCTCAGTGGAGCCCAGCGAACCTGCGGCCAGGATCACCAGACGCCCTGTGCTGCTCCCCGGCTGGGAACGGCCTCCCTCCAATCGTTGGAAATGGACACGATAGCCGCCGTCCTCCGGAGCGATACGACGGACGAGGTGGAGCGGGCGTATCTCCGCGCCGCGCTGCTCCGCCCGGGCGAGGTAGTTGAGATCAAGGGTGTTTTTGGCCTTGACGTCGCACCCAATCACGCAGTTGCCCAGATGGGTGCACGTCCCCTGCTCTTGCCCGTGCGCGTTCTTGAAGGTCTTGGAGTGCCGGGGGTCGTGCGGGTCCTCACGATCGTAGCTAAATTTCTCGTCGAAGCTGACCGCCAAGTCTACCATGCGAAAGCGGTCGCCGTAGCCCAGCCGCTCCGCGGCGTCCTTGACCAGCTTGGCCCGCTCGGTCCACTGGCCCGGCGGCACCGGCCTGACGTCGAGCATTCGGCCCACTTCCTCGTAATGCGGCAGCAGCTCCTTGTAGGTGATTTCCCGCGGCCACCCCTGTTCGAACATCGCCGGTTTGGCGTTCAACGATACGTTGGCGTAGATCAGGGAGCCGCCGCCGACTCCGGCGCCTTGCGCCACCGCCATGTGCGGGAAAAACCGCAGGTCGATCCATCCGTTGCGCCTCTCCGGGTGGTGCTGGTCCCACACCCACGCGTCGCCGGGCTCACGGGGATAGTCCTTGGGCTGCCATCGCCGGCCCCGTTCGAGCACGAGGACCTTATACCCACCCTCGGCCAGGCGGCAGGCGCTGACCGCGCCCCCAAACCCTGAACCGATGACGATGGCGTCGAAGTCAGCGGCCACGTTCCGTCCTTCCCCGCGCTCCTATCTTTTGCGGTACGCCCGGAACAAGCCTCGCAGAAAGAAGCGGAAGAAGCTCCAATAGGCCCCAATCTTGTCGCGCATCGTCCGGGCGTCCTTCGCCCGCATCGTCAGCGCCAGGCGCAGCAGGTTCCGCATGTTCAGGCTCAGCACGCCGGCGCCGACCACCGGCCCGCTGGCATCCCCCCCCTGGTGGAGTTGCACGTGGAGGCTGGTCGTATCCGACCAGAGGTCCAGCCCAGGATCGTCCTTGACGAACTTCTTTCCGGCGAGGTAGAACTCCCGCCCTTGGTGCTCAAAGGCCAGCTCGTAGACCATGTGCGTCAGCTTGGGATCGCCGGTGGGGGCAAAGAGCTTGAAGACGCCGCGCTTGGTCTCCACCATTCCGCCAAGGGGGGCGTACTCCACCGACCCGGCAATGGCGCCGGCGTGCTGGGGATCGGCGGCGAAGCGTTTGACGTCGCCGATGGTGATGGTGGCATGCATGCTCAGCAACGTCCCGGCAGCCTTGCCCCGCCGTTCCCCGGCAATGGGGTCGGTCTCGCCGAGCGCAAAGCCGCCCGTCATGGTCTCGCGAAAGGTGAAGCCGGGCACCGTGGCCACCCTCTTCTCCCGCTAGGGGCGGGCATACGCCGCATTCGGGTCGATCCGCTTTCTGCGCTCCGGGTCCTTGACCGTTCTGGTATGCATATAGCGGAAGGCCCCATGCTCAATGCACAGATCGTCGATGCGGGAGACGAGCTCGTCCAGGCGCGCGTCAGTCATGGTTTTGGGATCGACGCCGAGATAGAGCATGAGCTCGCAGAAGCTTTGCTTCTGGTCCCCGCGGGCCAGATACTCCGAGCGAATCGCCTTCACGTAAAAGGAGATGAAGGTGAGGCCGTGGTGCTGCTGCCGCTGCTCCAGGCACAGGTCGTACATCTGGCGGAAGAGGGTGCCGAACTTCTCCACCGGCGCCAGCACGATGAGCATCCGGGTGGGATCGCCCACGCTGGAGTCCAGGATGCGGTCGGTAAACGTCTCCACGTTCTTGATCGTGGCGTACTTGGGGCTGAACATGATCCCCACCATGCCCATGGCCTTGACGAACACGTCGATGACCTTGGGCAGGCGTCCCGCCCAATAACCCAGGTAGTGCAGGTATCCGTAGGAGATCTTGTTGCGCAGCGACTTGTACGGGTTTTGCGGGGTCTCGTGGTATGCCGAGAACTGGCCGATGCGCAACCTCCGCCCAAAGATGGGGTAATCGAGCCAGACGCCCCGCTCCATCACCGCGCTGGCAGGGTCGGCGATGACCCGTCCGGACTTTTCGATGAACTGGTCCACGCGCCGGAACATCAAGCGATGGTTCTTCACCACGGTCCGCATTTTGTTGACGCGGATGATGTTGCACGTGAGGACGGCGATGACTCCGTATTGGCCCAGGCCCGCCAAGACCCGGTAGAAATGGTCGCGATTGGCCGTCTTGCTACAGGTAATGAGCTGCCCGTCCCAGTTCACGTATTGCAGCTCCTTCACGTTATCGATGAACATGCCGTAGCGGTGGGAGGCGGGGCTGATGCCCCCCACGGAGGTGAAGCCGCCCGCGGTGATGTGGTTGTGATCGCCAATGATGGGGAGGCCGAACCCCCTTGCCCCCAGGTGCCTATCGAGATCGGCGAGAATAACGCCGGGCTGCACCGTCACCGTCATCGCTGTCTCGTCCAGCGCAAGGATGCGGTTGAGCTTCTCCGTGACCAGCACGTTGCCCCTATCCACCAGCACGAGATCGTTGCTGGAGTGACCCTTGCTGCGGATGGCCAGCCGCTGTCCCAGGGTCTTGACCTCCCTGACAATCTGAACGACCTCCTCGGTCGTTTGGGGCAGGCAGACCTTCAGCGGGTGTTTGGGTTTGATCGTGGGGTTGCCGATGCGCTCCCAATCGTAGCCCAGGCTATCGATGCTGTCATGCAGGAACGACTCGTGGCTGGTGATCTCGTACTCGTTGCGCATCAGACCCTCCGTTGGCGCCCCAGGTATGCCCCCTTCCCCGGTGCTTAGCGGGCCGGGGGCGCGCGGCCAGGCATCACCGCCGGTGCTGGTTCAGGAACTCCACCATTCTCGGAAAGACGTCCACGTGGCAGTTCTTGCCCATGAACACATCCTGATGCCCGTACTCGGGGAAGACGTGGAGCTGGTGCCGCCCCGGCACCAGCTGCTCGATCCGCTGATGACAGAGGATATTGGAGTCCCGGAAGACGTTGTTCTTCGCGCCGGTCACGAAGAGCACCGGCGTCGTCACCTCCCGGACATACTGGAAGTAGTCGTTGGGCAAGCGGCTGTACTTCGGGTCGTTGGGGCGGTATTTCACCGCCCGGTTGCCAGCGCTGATCATCTTGCGGACATGGCGATAGTAGTTGAGGCTGGTGGGCCCGTAGAGATCGCCTCCCCTGCGGTGGGTCACCTCGTCGAGCAGTTGGTGGCTATAGAGAGCGGGATGCCCGCTCCCCCACATGAAGCTGAGCATGTGGCACGCGGGCACCTTGCACTCCCGGTGGAAGAAGGAGACGCCCTTGGCAAACAGCTTGCCTCGGGAGAGCCCGGGCTCGTGCGACCAGTTGGGGTTCAAGTGCGGGAAGCCCAGGATGACCTCCCCGGCGAAGGGCGCGAAGGTCAGTTTGACCTGCGCCCACCGGGGGACTCGCGGCGTTAGGCCGGCGCTGTTGGCGATCACGCTGGTGATGCCGTCGACGGCCTTGCCGAAGAGGCTCATGGTGAACGAAACGGCGCCAAGACAATGGCTGATCACGTGCAGGCGGCGGTTCCCAATGTGCTTCCGCATCGTGGCGATCGCCGGCGGGTAGTCAAAGAGGGCGATATCGTCCATGTTGTAGCGGTGCAATGTGAGGTTGTAAGGATACCGGTTGCTCATGCGGAAGTCCAGGCACCATACGTCGGTAAAGCCGTTGTCCAACAGGAAGCGGACGAGGTTATGGTGCTCCGGCATGATGAACATGTCCGTGGACGTCGTCAGTCCGTGGATGATGAGCACCACGTCGTCGCACGGGCGCCGGAGGAACCGGAGCATGCTCAGCCCCAGCCCGTCCTCCGTGCTGAAGTAGTGGGTGGTGACGTCCGCGTCGGGGACCCCTTGCAACGTGTACAGCGGATAGTCGCGCTCCATCATACCCCCTCGCTTGCTCCTCCCGGCGCACGCCGCAGCGGGCGAAGCAGCCCAAGGTCACGCTGGCGTAGCTGGCTGGCCAGGACTATCGACGGTTCAGACGCGCGTGAGGAAGTAGCCGTGGCCATCGGTGCCCACGCCGTGGTAACCGTTGCCCTGCTGCCCCTGAACGTAGATGCTAAACATGAACGGCTGGACGCCGTTGGCCATCCCTTGAAATTGCAGCATGTTGTTGTACGGGTCGAATGCCCACTGGCCGGCGCCATGGATGTTCATGCCCATGACCGTTTGCACCGCCTGCAAAGCGCCGTTGGCATAGAGGTCGGCGACGGTCACGGAGCCATCGGTGGCCTGCATCTGCCATCGTCCAACGGGTTGGAACGCGGCGGCCTGGGGCATTCCCGGGCGTGGCATCGCCGGAGGTGGCGGCGGCGCTGACGGCATAGCGTGCGGCATGGGCTGCGGTTGGCCTGGTGGAGGGGTGGGCCAAGCTGGAGGAGCGGTGGGAGCGTAGGCCGGCATTAGGGGCGGGGCGCCGCCGGCGCTCTCCAGCAACGCGTCGCACTGTTGCACCCACTCCGTCCGGCCCAGCCGGTCGAACACGGCGCGGGCGGATTGCAGGGATTCCACGTGCACCTGCTCGCCCGTGGTGGCTACCAAGAAGGTCGCCGTTGCCAGGCGGAATCGCTCGGTGTCATCCTTGGGGTTGCTGAGCAGGCTCTGGATCCTGTACAGCAGCCGCTGTTCGTCGCTGGGATCGTCAGGGGTGAGCTCCACCAGCAGCCCCGCCAGGTGGAGCAGCACTTCGGTGTTGGTTGGGTCGATCCCCTGCGCCTCTTGCAACAGTCCATACGCCTCTTTGACCTTGGCCTCGCGGGCCGCTTCGTCGAAATCGGCGAACACCTGGTTCATGTCGATCTGGACGGTGGAGCCGGGCAGCGCTGCGGACAGACCCAGCTGGTCCTTCTTCCGCCCAATATGGTCGATCATCATCTGGTCGGCTTCGGACTTGAGGAGGACCGCCTGCTTCACCATGAGGTCCACGCGAGAGAGACGCAGTTCGCCCGCCACCACTTCCCGGGCGTCCTTGCCCTGGTCCTGGAGGGCCTTCAGCATGCTGAGCATCTCACCGATGCCTTTTTGGGCCTCGCCGGAGGCCTGCACCGTGCTGCTCCCGGCGATGCCCGCAGCCGCACCCGGTTGCACCTCTGTGGGCATGGCCACGATCTTCTCCAGGGCCTTGACCGCCTCCGGAGTGGGATTCACCAGCTGAATTACGTGACCTTTGATGGTCACCTCTTTGCCCACGATATTGCCGGCGCCGGTGGCGATCGTTGCGTCGCCGCGGATATCGCTGACCTTGATGGTCTCGTCTGCCATGGCGTTAGCCCCCGCTCTGCATCGCCTTGACCATCTGCTCGATCCCCCGGCCTATGAGCTTGCTGAACGGGGCCAGTGGAGTGAAGCTGGCGGCTGCCTCCACCCCCTTCGGGAGGACCTTGAGCACGGTGTCGATCAGCCCGGAGACCTTGCTGCGGAGCGCGTCCTCCTTGGCCATCCCGATCTTGTCTCCGCGCACGCCCTCCGCTTCCTTGGCCAGCTCCTGGACTTTCTCTTGCACTGCGCCGGCCTGCTCAGGGGGCACCCGGTGCTTCTCCATGAGCTGGTTGAGGCCAGCGACAAAGTCCTGCAAGCTTTTGGCATACTCGCTGGGCACCTTCGCCAGTTGCTGATTGGAGATGGTAACGGTGCCCGAAATGGTGACGTTTTTGCCCACGATGTTCCCCGTGCCCGAGCCAATAACAACATCACCCGTCACGCCGCTGATGCTGATCTTCTCCTCGCCCATGATGCATGCCTCCTCCCGACCACTTTCCCTCGGGTCACCCTCCGAGGGAGCTGCGCGTTAGCAAGCCATCTTTCATGTATCCAACGGGCATTCCTTACAGGTGTGGACGTGCAATCTCTGTGCGGGCCTTTCCATTGGCCCAAACTGTATTCTTGGCCCTGCGCTTTGTCAATTACGACGCCGTCGCCCCGCGCCGCTACCGCATCTGGGGCAGGCGCGAGTCCTGCGAGGTGACCGACCCCTAGGTGCGGGAGCGGCTGGTGCGGTAGCCGCGCGTCTCTGGCGGCTCCCCGCCGGCGCGGGCCTCATGGTAGCATGCGGGGTGCCCGCCGGCGCTATCGTGGGAGAGAGGGAGCGTGAAGGACGACGTGCCTAGAAAGAGCGAAAAGACCGATGGCCGGGCTGCGCCGCCCCGACTCGTCGGGGCTAGCGCCCCCTCGACAGGCTCAGGACACGGCAATGGCCGCTGGCGCGCCAACGAGCTGGACGGCCGCGCCTGGACCCGCAACTCTATCAGCGTCTGGAGCGACATCCGGAAATCGCCCGAGGAGATGAAGCTGGGGCACCCGGCGATCTTTCCGCTGGAGCTGGTGACCCGCCTCATCCAGTGCTTCACCGCCAGCGACGACCGGGTGGTGCTGGACCCCTTCTCCGGCGTGGGGTCGACGGCTCTCGGGGCCGCGCTGCTGGGCAAGACCGGCATCGGCATCGAGCTTTCAGCGGAGTTCACTGAGAAGGCGCGCGGGCGCCATCTCCTCGCGCCACGGGACGCCGGCTCGCCCCGCGTGGGCGAGTGCCGCCTCTACACAGCCGACGCCCGGAACCTGCTCGACTACGTCGCGCCAGGCAGCGTCGATCTGGTCATCACGTCGCCCCCGTACTGGGACATCCTGCTGCAGCGGCGCTCCGCCGATGGCAAGCCCGTCCGCCACTATGGCGCCGCGGCGGCTGACCTGGGGAAGATCTCCGACTATCAAGAGTTCTTACACAGGCTGGGCGACGTCTTCACCAAGGTCTGCGAGGCGCTCCGGCCGGGCAAGTACTGCATCGCCATCGTCATGGACCTGCGGAAGAAGGACCGGTTCTTCCCCCTGCACGCGGACCTGGCCGCTGTTATGGGGGACGTAGGGTTCATCTACGACGACCTGATCGTCTGGGACCGGCGGCAGGAGTACAACAACCTGCGGCCGCTGGGCTACCCGTACCGGTTCCGCATCAATAAGGCCCACGAGTTCATCCTGATCTTCCGCAAGCCTGACCAGTAGCTCGCGGGCCCGCGGGCGCCGTTTAGTCTTCATCCCCACCCCTTCGGCTTCGCTCAGGATAAACTCCGCCCTTCGGCATACTCAGGGTAAACTCCGGGTCTGGGGAGGTGGGGTTCTTCTGGTAAGCCGCCCCGCCCCAGATTCTTCGGCCCGACGAGCGGGCCTCAGAATGACATTTTGGCGCAAGGCGCATCAGAGGAGAGAGGGGTTGTGAGGCAACGCCCGCCGCTGGCGCGGGGCCATCGCCTACACCGTCTCGCCGCCGTCGATGCAGATGGTCTGGCCGGTGAGGAAGCTCGCCCGGTCGCCCGCGAGGTAGACGGCGAGAGCCCCGACCTCCCGCGGGTCGCCGGTGCGGCGCATGGGGATGCGCCCCAGCATCCACTCCCGGCCCTTGGGGTCGTCGTGCATGGGCGCGCTCATGGGGGTGCGGAAGTGCCCCGGCGCGATGCTGTTGACGGTGACGTTGTACCGGGCCCATTCAGTGGCCAGGGTGCGGGTGAGGGCGATGAGGGCGCCCTTGGCCGCGTCGTAGGCGCTATTGAAGCGGCCCGGGTGGAAGGCGCTGATGGAGGCGATGTTGATCACCCGCCCCTGGCGGCGCTCGAGCATCTGGGGCGCCAGGGCCCGCAGGCAGTAGCAGGTGCCGCCGACGTGGGCGTGAAAGATGTCCCACCACTGGTCGTCGGTGGTCGGCTGGCGGAACTCGGGGAGGGCCTCGATGCCGGGCGGGTTGTAGCCGGGCAGCGGCACCAGGGGTTTGAAGAGCAAGTTGCCGGCGTTATTGACGAGGATGTCGACGCGGCCCAGCTCGTCCAGGGCCCGGCGCGCCATGGCCTCCACCTGCTCTGGCCTGGTGACGTCGGCCACGGCCGCCACGGCCCGCCGGCCCAGGGCCCGCGCCTCGGCCGCCGTGGCCTCGACCTCGGAGGCGGTGCGGGCCGCCGCTACGATGTCGGCGCCGGCCTCGGCCATGGCGATGGCGATGGCCTTGCCGAGTCCCCGCCCGCCGCCGGTCACGAGGGCGACCTTGCCCTGCAGGCTGAAGTCCGAGAGCGCCATGGGTCACCCCCTGCCAAGTCCGGGCGTCAGTATAGCAGCCCGCTGTGGCGGGGCCGCCCGCCCGTGGCCCTGGCCCGGCGCGTGCTATAATCTCTTCTGTTGGAACCGGGCGCGCGGCCTCCTGGCGGACAACGCCGCCGCACCGTCCGTCCCGCCTATGACCACCGCCTCTGACAACGGCACGACCAAGGAGAGCACCGGCGCCGGGGGCGTGCTCTACCGCCGCATCGTCGCCAAGGTAGGCACGAACCTGCTCACGGGCGGCGGCGCCCGGCTGGACCCGGCGCTCCTGGCGAGCCTGGCAGGGCAGATCGCCGCGCTCCATGCGCAGGGCGTGCAGGTGCTTCTCGTGACCTCCGGCGCCATCGCCGCCGGGCAGGAGGCGCTGGGCCTCGCCAAGGGGCGCCGGGACATCCCCTACAAGCAGGTCCTGGCCGCCGTGGGGCAGAGCCGCCTCATGCGCCGGTACGAGGAGCTCTTCCAGGCTCACGGCATCACCATCGGCCAGGCGCTCATCACCAGGGGCGACCTGGACAACCGGGAGGGCTATCTGAACGTCCGCAACACGCTCCTGGGGCTCCTGGACCTGGGCGTCGTGCCGGTCATCAACGAGAACGACGTGGTGGACATCCGCGAGATCGGCGGCGTCGTCTTTGGCGACAACGACAGCCTCTCGGCCGCCGTCGCCAATCTAGTGGATGCGGACCTCCTGGTGATCCTCACGGACATCGACGGGCTCTACACCTCCGACCCGCGCCGCGATCCCAACGCCCAGCTGATCCAGCGGGTCGAGCGCATCGACGGGCGGATCGAGGCGCTGGCCGGCGGCGCGGGCACGCCCCGGGGGCGCGGCGGCATGGCCACCAAGGTCCAGGCGGCCCGAGCGGCCACTGGGTCGGGGACGCCCGTCATCATCGCCAACGGCCACACGCCGGAGGCGCTGCTGCGCCTGGCCGCGGGCGAGGCGATCGGTACCCTCTTCGCCGCCACCGCCACCAGGACGGATAGCCGCCGCCGCTGGATGCTCAGCGGTCTGAGCTCCCGTGGGCGCATCGTCGTGGACGATGGCGCGGCCCGGGCCCTGAGCGAGCAGCACCGCAGCCTGCTGCCCGCGGGCATCGTGGCCGTCGAGGGCGCGTTCGGCAGGGGCGACCTCGTCGAGATCGCGGACCGCGCAGGCCGGCGCATCGGCTGCGGCCTCACCAACTATAGCGCCGCCGAGATGGAGAGCATCAAGGGCGCGAAATCGGCCGATATCATGAAGCTCCTGGGGTACAAGTTCGGGGACGAGGTCGTGCACCGGAACGACCTGGTGCTCGCGGAGGGCGTGGCGGGCCCTTCCTCGTGAGGAAGGGGAGCCCCCCTGCGAGAGAATCGAGAGCCCGTAGGGGCGGGCCCCCGTGCCCGCCCATCTGGGGCTCACGGAGAATACGAACCCGGGGATGAGGTGCCCGATGACTACAACGACCGCTGCCCAGCAACTTCAAGCTCAGGCCCAGGCCGCCAAGGCCGCATCGCGCACCCTGGCCCGGCTCACCAGCGCCGTCAAGGACCGGGCGCTGCTCGCCATCGCCGCGGCCCTCGAAGCGCACGCCGCCGAGGTCCTGGCCGCCAACGAGCGGGACTGGGAGGAGGGCAGGCGGACTGGACTGCGCGAGGATGTCCTGGACCGGCTGCGGCTCAATCCGTCGCGTCTGGATGGTATCGCTCAGGATGTCCGAAATGTCGTCCTCCTGCCTGATCCGGTGGGCGAGGCCTTCGACGTGCGGGTCCTGCCCAACGGACTACAGGTGGGGAAACGCCGGGCGCCGCTCGGCGTCGTCGGTTGCATCTACGAGAGCCGCCCCAATGTGACGGTCGATATCTCGAGCCTATGCCTTAAGTCGGGGAACGCGACGATCCTGCGGGGCGGCAAGGAGGCCGTCCACACGAACACGGCCCTGGCGGGACTCGTCCGGCGCGCTATCGCCGGCGCGGGCGTCCCAGCCGACGCCGTGCAGTTTGTCGAATCGACGGACCGCTCGCTGATCGACGAGATGTTGAAGATGCGCGGCTTGATCGATCTGATGGTCCCGCGGGGCGGCGCCGAGCTTATCCGCCGCGTGGCGGATAACGCGAGGATGCCGGTGCTCACCGGCGGGACCGGCGTCTGTCACACCTATGTAGACCGCTCCGCCGATCTGGACAAAGCCGTCCGCGTCGTCCACAACGCCAAGTGCAGGAAGTTCAGCATCTGCAACGCCTTGGATACGGTGCTGGTCCATGCGGAGATCGCCCAGGCCTTTCTCCCGTCTATCGGGCGCATGTGGGCGGATGCCGGCGTGGAGATGCGCTGCGACCAGGCGGCGTTGGAGATTCTCCGGAACCTCCAAATCCCGCGCATCGTCCTGCGGCCTGCCTCTCCCGAAGACTTTGGAAGGGAGTTCCTCGCCCTGGTGGCCGCGGTGAAGGTCGTGCGCTCTTTGGACGAGGCTTTGGAGCACATCGATCGCTATGGGACGGGGCACTCGGATGCCATCATCACCGAGGACTACACGGCGGCCATGCGCTTCGTGGACGAGGTCGATACGGCCGTCGCCTATGTCAACGCGAGCACGCAGTTCACCGACGGCGCCCAGTTCGGCATGGGCGCCGAGATCATCGATTCGACCCAAAAGACCATCGCCCGCGGACCGGTGGGCCTGCGGGAGATCACCACCTACAAATGGGTTGTCCTGGGCAACGGCCAGGTGCGGCCCTAGGGGCCCGCAACCTGTCTGCTATACTGGGCGCCCCTATTGAACGTTCCCCAGAGGGCCGCCGGTCTCCGGCGCCTCCTGGGGCCAGGGAGGTCGTGGGATGGCTGACTACCGGTTCGAGCGCGAGCTGCGGACCGCCCAATCGGAGGCCTATCTGGTGCAGGATGGCGACCGCCTCATGGGCCGCATCGATCTGCACTTCACCCCGTCCGTCGTCCACGGCGTCCTCAACGTCGCCGAGAGCGTGACCCAGGACGAGGTCCAGGACCTCATCGAGGTCATCGACGAGGAGCTGGTGATGTCGGCCGACGCCGCGTGCGAGGACTTCGTCGTCGTGGTCTACCAGGGCCGCGAGGTGGGGACCTTCAGCGCCCAGGACCTGGAGGAGGAGGGGGAGGAGGAGGAGACGGAGGGGAAGGCGGGCTGGTAGGGCGCCGCTAGGACGCCGGCGCCACGGGCGCGGCCTTCTTCACGTCGTAGCGCATCGTCTGGCGGCTGAGGGCCAGGAGCGCCACGAGCCCCAGGGCGACGCCGAACCACAGGGTGCAGATCCGGATCAGGAGCGTGGCCGTGGCCGCCGCCTCCCGCGAGAGCTCCGTCAGCGCCTTGGTCAGGCCGGCGATGCCGCCCTCCGAGACGCCCAGGCCACCGGGCACGAGGAGCAGCGCGCCCGCCAGCGACGTGATGGCCAGGATGAAGACCCCCTCCACCGCCAGCTCGAAGCTGTTGGCCGCGCCCAGGCCCCGCAGCACGTAGTACATGGCGATCCCCTCGCCCATCCAGGACATGAACCCGATGGCGACGGCCACCGCCAGCGCCTTGGGCGAGAAGAGCAGGAACGCGCTCCGGTAGAACCCGGCGATGAACCGCCGGCGGCGCCGCAGGAAGGGCACCCGCTTGGCCATGCCCATGACCCAGTTGGCCACGGGCCGGTAGCGCAGCGCCACCAACGCCATCGCCCCCAGGACCGCGCAGAAGACGAGGAAGATCCACCCCCGGTCTACCAGGATCAGGCCCGCTCCCGCCAGCAGGATCATGGCGTACCCATCCGTCAGCCGCTCGGCGAGGACGATGGGCGCCGTCCGGCTCACCGGCACGCCGTAGCGCTCCCTCAGGAAATGGCTCTTGATCCACTCGCCCACCTTGGCGGGGGTCAGGGTCATGGCGAGGCCGGCGAGAAAGATGAGGAGGCTATCCCGCCAGCGCACGCCCTCGACGCCGGTGACGCGCAGGTAGAACTGCCACTTGGCGAAGCGCAGGGCGTAGTTGAAGAGCGTCAGGCTGAGGATGGCCGGCAGGTAGACCCACGTGAAGCTCGCCAGGGAGTCGCCGATGCCGGTGAAGTCGCCGTAGGCCAGCAGGCCGACGAGGGTGGCGACGGCGAGGATGAGGGGGAGGAGGAGGCGGTTCCGGACCTGGGCGAACTGCGTGGGAGGCCGCCCGTGCGGGGCGTCTCCGCCATCGCGGGACCCTGTGGCCGACGGGACCTCGCCGCGCGCCCGCATCGTGACCCCGTCAGGCCTTGCGCCGCAGGACCCGGCGGGCGGCCCCCTCCACGTCCGCGGCCGTCAGGTGGTACTTGACCAGGAGCTCCTCCGGCTTGCCCGATTCGGCGTAGCCGTCCGGCAGGGCCACGAACTCGATGGGGACGGGCCGGCGCTGCGCCACCACGCTGGCGACGATGCTGCCGAGGCCGCCGGCACGCAGGTGCTCCTCGGCGGTGACGATGGCCCCCGTCTCCGCAGCCGCCCGGGCGATGGCCTCCTCGTCGATGGGGCGCAGCGTGGCCATGTTGAGCACCCGGCACTGGACGCCCTGGCCGGCCAGGCGCTCGGCCGCCTCCAGCGCCGCAGCCACCATGATCCCGCAGGCGATGATCGTCAGGTCCGTCCCCTCGCGCACGGTGGCGGCCCTGCCGATCTGGAACCGGTAGGATGGGGGCAGGACCACGGGCGTCGCCGGACGGCTCAGACGGATGTAGAAGGGGCCGTCCGTGGCGGCGGCGGCGCGCACCGCCTGCTCGGTCTCGACGACGTCGGCCGGGACGATGACGGTGAAGGTGGGCAGGGCGCACATGAGGGCCACGTCCTCCACGGACTGGGCCGAGATGCCGTCCTCGCCCGTGGTGATGCCGGCGTGGGTCGCCACGATCTTGACGCTGAGCCGGGACTGGGCGATGCCGACGCGGATCTGGTCGTAGGCACGGCCGGTGGCGAAGACGGCGAAGGTGCCCACGAAGGGGACCTTGCCCGCCGAGGCCAGCCCCGCGGCGATGCTCATCATGTTCTGCTCGGCGGCGCCCATATCGAAGAACCGGTCCGGGAAGCGCTTTCCGAACCGGTCCGAGTGGACCGAGACGTTGAGGTCGCCGCCGATGAAGACGACGTTGGGGTTCTCCTCGCCGAGGCGCAGGAGGACGTCGCCGAAGCGCTCGCGGGTGGCCGCCTTGGCCGCCGGCGTGGTCATGCCAACTCCCGGAGCGCCTGCGCCAGCTGCTCTTTGGTGGGCGCCTTGCCGTGGAAGCTCGGATTGTTCTCCATGAAGCTCACGCCCTTGCCCTTCACCGTCCTGGCGATGATCATCGTGGGCCCGGCCTGGTCCCGCGCCCGTTCGAGGGCGGCCACGATCTCGTCCATCCGGTGCCCGTCGATGACCTCCACGTTCCAGCGGAAGGCCTTCCACTTCTCGGGCAGCGGCTCCGTCTCCATGACCTCGTGGGTCCAACGGTCGTTCTGGATGCGGTTCCGGTCGATAATGGCGATGAGGTGCTCGAGCTTGTAGTGGGTGGCGGCCATGGCGGCCTCCCACACCTGCCCCTCGTCGCACTCGCCGTCGCCCAGCATCACGTAGGTCTTGTAGGGCCTGCCGTCCAGGCGTCCCGCCAGCGCCGTGCCGATGCCAAAGGAGAGCCCCTGGCCCAGGGATCCGGACGACATCTCGACGCCGGGCGTCCTGATGTGGGCGTGGCCCTGGAGACGGCTGTTGAGCTTCCGGAAGGTGGGGAGCTCCTGTACGGGGAAGTAGCCGGACTCGGCCAGCACGGCGTAGAGGGCCGGGCAGCAGTGGCCCTTGCTGAGGATGAACCGGTCGCGGTCGGGCCAGCGGGGGTTGCCCGGATCGTGCCGCAGGACGCGGAAGTAGAGGGCGGTCATGAGGTCGATGGCGGAGAGGGACCCGCCGGGGTGGCCGCTGCCGGCCTCGGCGGTCATGGTCACGATGTGGCGGCGGCAGACCTTCGCCTTGGCCTCCAGCGCGGGGATGGGCAGCCCGGCTGGACTCCCGTCGCCGTCGCCGGCCGCGGGGCGCAGGGCGCCGGGTTCGGTCTGGGATGGGGGTCGGGCCGATTCCATGCTGGTGGTATCAGGGACCGGTGGTCTCGTTCGAGCGTCGAAGCCAATTATACGGGCCGTTCCTCCGAGTGTCCACGGAGACGGCCCAGGGAGCGATGGGGACAAAGGAGAGCGCCCCCAGGTGGGCCTGAGGGCGCTCGACGGATCAAACTCACCGCTCCGGGGCTCGTTTACTCTGGTCGCTGAGACCAGTGGTGGCGGGTCTCTTTGAGACGTCCGCCCTTTTCGCAGATCGGACTCCGGAGCGGCTTCCGCACCCCGCCGGCGTCTCTCCCGTCAACCACCACGCCCTACGCCGGCGGGCCCCCTAGAGGGAAGTGCCACTGATGGAGGCGACTCATTAGCATGCGCGCTTCCTCCTTTCCCTCTCTCTCCGGCCCCATCGTACCACTGGGGGGCCGCGTGTCAAGGGTCTGTGCCGAAGATAGGGCGTTCACCTTACTTGCCTAGTGCCGCGGCGCTACGGGCTGTCCCCAAATCAAGCGCGGGGCTGAGGCCGAGATTGCTTCGCCGCCCTTCCGAGTCCGGAAGGCCTCCTCCCAATGAAACTCCCCGCAGCAAGCTGCGGGGCTTCTTGGTGCCTGAACAATCGCGTTGCAGCAGGAGCCAAGCAGCCCTCTCCCTCCTATCCCTCTCCTGAAGGGAGAGGGACGATACCCCCTTCCTCTTTAGGGAAGAGCCTGTCCTGAGCTTGCCGAAGGAGGGCGAGGGGGTTAGGGCCTTACCAGCCTCAAAACCAAGAGAGCGTAAGGGGGTAACGTCTGCTGTGTTGTGTACTGTGCCACCAAAGCAAACCCCTTCCGGATCCCCGCCTGCGGCGGGGCGGGCGGAAAGCGGCCGGTTTTATGACGGTGGGGCGGCTCTCAGGTTGAGCGGTCAGCGCCGCCAGAAGCCGGTGGCGCCCGGCCGCTGGGGCATCAGCCGTTCGCGCCAGAGGAGCAGCTTGAGCGCCACGATGGCGAGGACGCCGAAGGCGAAGCCGCCGATGTGGGCCCAGTAGGCGACGCCCCCGCCAAAGTCCGCGGATTCGTTGAGCGAGCCAAGGCCCGTGAAGGCCTGGAGGAGGAACCACGCGCCGAGGAGCCAGACGGCCGGCAGCCGCACGATGGTGATGAAGAAGAAGATGACGACGGTGTTGACCTGGTTGAACGGGAAGAGGACGAGGTAGGCGCCCAGGACGCCGGCGATGGCGCCGCTGGCCCCGATGGTGGGCACCTCCGAGTCCAGGTTGATGGCGATCTGCGTCCAGGCCGCCGCGACGCCCGCCGCCAGGTAGAAGATGAGATACCAGAGATGCCCCAGGCGGCCCTCCACGTTGTCGCCGAAGACCCAGAGGAAGACCATGTTCCCGGCGATGTGCAGGATGCCCCCGTGGATGAACATCGAGGTGAAGAGGGTCAGCCAGTCGGGGAAGGGGGTGTCGATGCCGGGGCCGAGGGGTGAGCCGATAGTGGTGAAGGACACGCCCTGGGTTATCTCCTTTGGGAGGAGGCCGTACTTGAAGAAGAATACGGCCTGGCCATCGCCGCTGAGGGTGAGCTCGTAGAGGAAGACGGCGACGTTGATAACGATGAGGGCGATGTTGACGTACGGCAGACCCCGCTTGAGGGGGTTGGCGTCCGAGATGGGGAACAAGGGAGCGGGGGCCTCGCTCGAGCAGGCCTAGCCGCGGGGCAGGCGCAGGCCGCGTATGGCGATGGTGTTGCGCTGGATCTCAGAGGTGCCGGCGCCGATGGTGATGGCCCGCTGGCCGCGGTAGAGCTTCTGGACCTTGCCGCGCAGCACGTTCTTGGAGCTCTCGTGCGTCAGCTCGCCCCAGTGGCCCAGGAGCTCCATGCCCAGCTGGCAGAGCCGCTGCGTCATCTCGGCGGCGAAGAGGCGGGAGACGGACGACTCGTGGGCCGGCGGGGTGCCCTGGGTCTGGAGCCAGCCCACGCGGTACGAGAGGAGGCGGGAGACCTCCAGCTGGATGGCCATGTCGGCCATCTTGTGGCGCAGCATGGGGTTCGCCTGGAGCGGCCGGTAGCCGTCCGCCCCGGCCCGGGCGAACTCGGTGAGCTCGCCGAAGAGCTGCATCGCGGGCACGGTGGCGCTGATGCCGGAGCGCTCGAAGTTCAGGGTGGCGGTGGCGACGTACCAGCCCTGGTTCTTCTCGCCCACGAGGCAGTTGCGCGGGATGCGGACGTTATCGAAGAAGACCTCGTTGAAGTGGTGGACGCCGGCCATGTTGTGGATGGGCCGGGTGGTGATGCCGGGGAGGGACATATCGACGAGGAGGTAGCTCAGGCCCTTGTGCTTCGGTACGCTGGGGTCGGTCCGGGCGAGCATGATGCCCCACTGGGCCTCGTGGGCCTGGGAGGTCCAGGTCTTCTGGCCGTTGACGCGGAGGAAGTCGCCCTCTTCCTCGGCGCGGGTCTGGACGGCGGCGAGGTCGGAGCCGGCGTTGGGCTCGCTGAAGAGCTGGCACCAGATGGCCTCGCCGCGGGCGATGGGCGGGAGGAAGCGCCGCTTCTGCTCGTCCGTCCCGTGGATCATGATGACGGGGCCGGCCATGCGGGGGCCGGCGTTCATGAACTTGCGCGGCGCCTTGTGGAGCGACATCTCCTCGCTGAAGATCATCTGCTGGAGCGGCGACCAGCCCATGCCGCCGTACTCCTTGGGCCACCCCACCGTCAGCCAGCCCCGCTGGCCCATGGTCCTGGCGAACTTGGTCTCGAAGTCGGAGCGGGCCTCGCCGTCCTCCTCGTCGCCCACGCGCTGGAGCCAGTCGGCGGGGATGTTCTCCTCCAGGAGCTGGCGGACCTGGGCGCGGAACTCCTGCTCTTCCTTGGTCCAGACGAAGTCCATGGGGGTCACCTTGGGGAGGGATGGGGACCGGAGGTCGCTGCCAGTATAGGAATGGCCCATCTGGGGTGTCAAGGAAGAGGCGGACCTGACTCCACCCACCAGCCCCCAGCCGGGTTGGAAAGGGGGCTGGTGGAGCCGGGCTCCGGCGCGCAGGCGCGGGCTGGTCGGGGAGCCGGGATTTGAACCCGGGACCTCCTGGTCCCAAACCAGGCGCGCTGCCAGGCTGCGCTACTCCCCGAGTCGAGGCCGCCGTCAGAGGTCCAGCATGGGGACGGCGGCCTCAGAAGGCTCGTCCAGCATAGCCGCCACGCACGCCCAGGGTCAAGGAAGGGGGAACAAGGAGCTGGGAGCCAGGAACTGGGAACGACGGTGAATGGGCAGGCCGGGGCGGCTGGCCATGGCCGGCAACCGTATCTGGCGCGTCGCGGACCGCCGGGGCAGGATGCGCTGTGGCCCTGCGGACCTGGGGATTGACACGGCATCGTATACTCTACGTCGTGAGCTTCGTGCATACATAGTGAATAACTATGTTTCGACATAACCCGTATGATCGGATGCGCTGAAAGGAGTTTCATGTCCGTGGTTCCGATGCATCGACGGATGGCTTCGGTCCTGCGCTGGGGCCTCGCGCTGGCCGCTTTGGCGCTCGTTGTGGCGGCATGCAACGGCGGGTCCTCAGCCCCGACGCCGGCGCCAACGGCCACGCCAGTTCCCAGCCCCGCCGCAACCACCGTCCCAACGCCGACGCCCACGCCTGATCTCAGAGGCTCTGAAGTGGTCGTCTACTCGGGCCGCAGCGAGGTCCTGGTCCAGCCGGTCCTGGACGCCTTCGCCAAGAGCACGGGCATCAAGGTGCGGGCCCGCTATGCCAGCACCGGCGCCATCGCCGCCACCATCCTGGAAGAGGGTAGGAACAGCCCAGCGGACGTGGTCCTGATGCAAGACGCCGGCGCTCTGGGGGCGTTGTCTCAGGCTGGCCTGCTCGATCAACTCTCGGACGAACTCCTGGCCCGTGTGGACCCCCGGTTCCGGTCGCCCAAGGGCGAGTGGGTGGGCGTCTCGGGCCGCGCGCGGGTGGTGGTGTACAACACCAAGAGCATCTCGCCGGAGCGGGACCTCCCCTCGTCGATCCTTGGCTTCACGGACCCCAAGTGGCGCGGGCGCATCGGCTGGGCCCCCACCAACGGCTCCTTCCAGGCCTTCGTCACCGCCCTGCGTCTCCAGCTCGGCGACGCCGCCGCCCGCCAGTGGCTCGAGGGGATCAAGGCCAACCGTCCCAAGGACTACCCCTCCAACCCCGCCATCGTCACCGCCGTCGCCACGGGGGAGATCGATGTGGGCTTCGTGAACCACTACTATGTCCACGAGTTCATCCGGGAGCGCGGCCTGGACTTCCAGGCGCGCAACTTCTACTTTACGGACCGGGATATCGGCGCGATGGTGAACGTGGCCGGCGCGGGGATACTGAAGAGCTCCAAGCACAAGGATGCGGCCCGGCGGCTTTTGGACTATCTCTTGGGGCCCGAGGCGCAGACGCACTTCGCCAAGGAGACCTTCGAGTTCCCGCTCATCAAGGGAGTGCCCCCGCCCGCCGGCGTGCCGCCGCTGGAGAGCCTCGACCCGCCCAAGGTAAACCTGGGCAGCCTGGCGGACCTCAACGGCACGCTGGAGCTCATGCGCAAGGCGGGGGTGTTGGGCTAGGGGGGTGCTAGTCCAGGGGCGACCAGGGGACGGTGCGGAAGACCTGGCTGAGCCACTGGTCGCGGACCGTCAGGCCCACCTCCATCCAGTTGGTCGCGCCGCGCCGCCGAGAGGGGCGTGGCCGAGGACCGACGGGCGTGACCTCACCCTTGGTGATCAGCTCGGCGAAGGCGGCCGTGTCGTTGATGCGCTGGACCAGGACGACCTCATGCACGTCGCCCGCGCCCGGCGCCACGCGCAGGCAGAGCTCCATGGAGAGCATCTGCTCGCGGCCCAGGTACGGGTAGTAGTGCTTGCCCAGCGTCGCGATGTACCGCTCGACGTGGCCTGGGTAGGGGTAGGCGACGTCATGGAGGTAGACCGAGGGCGGGTGCTCGATCTTGGCGTTCTTGCGCGGCGGCTTGGGGACCGGCGACCATTCGACCGGCGTCATGACCTTCCCGTCCACCTTGCGGCGGAACTTCCAGGCCATCTCGTACCAGTCGTGGAGGTCCGATCCCTTCCGCTGGTATCGGTCCACGATCTCTCCCCACGCCGTGTAGTCCGGCGCCTGGATGAGGGAGATGGCCCGGTAGCTGGGGCCGGTGCCGTGGGACCAGACCCAGAACCAGAGCAGCCGGGCGCGCCCGTCCTGCTCGATGAGGGGCCTCCACTCGTTCTTGCACGACTGGAGGAAGGCCTCCATCTGCCCGCCGATGACGTGATGGCTCTCGTGGATGTAGATCATGGCATGGCTCCTTCTCTTCTCCCCATGGGCAGGGAGATCGCTTCGCCGTCCTTCCTGGGGGAAGGACTCCTCGCGATGACGGCTTGATGCCCGCCGCCGCCTTGCTCTCCTTGCAGTCCACGCAGACCCCGTCCAGCGTAGTGAGGAGGGGCTTGCGCCGCCTAACGATTGGCATGAGCGGCAGACGCCGCCTTGCCAGTGGCTGTCCGCTCGATGGAAGGGTTAGACCTCATGTGCGCTCGCGGGTCTTTCGCTACGCCATGCTCGCTTGAGCGCTTTGCACGAGCGCCTTGAAGTCGGTTTCGCGAATGATGCGCATTGGATGGCCCTCGGCTGCTAGCTGCTCGGCCTTTCTATGCTTCGTACTCTTTTCGTGTCCGGCGAGCTTCGACACATCTTGGTCACCGACGACGAGAATCGTCGTCTTCTTGGTCACGTTTGGGGCGACGTGGCATCCGATGCTCGCCGCCAGGTCGGCGGCCTCACTTCGAGGCAGTTCAAGCGCGCCAGTAAACACGATGATCTCGCCAAAGAGATCGCCCTCCGGGTTTCCATCGCGCTGAATGGCTATCCCGGACGATGATCGTTCAGGATCGATTGGTTGGTTGACGCGACGTTTCCATTCGTCCAGGTCCTGCTGTGACTCTTGTAACGCGGCGAGCAATATATAACCCGCTGCCTTCGCATCCTCAAGTGCATCGTGATGCCTGAACTCGTAGCCTATCCTGCTGCAGACGTTCGCCAAGCCGTAGCCTTTCCAGGCTAGATCCTTCCATGTGCGACGAACTACTCTGGCCGAATCCAACCACGAAGTTGAGATCGGTTGGAGCTTGTACTTGACGAACGCGCGGGTGAGGGCGATTCGATCAAAGTGGGTGTGGCAGACGCTTACGGTACTCTCAAGGTACGTACGCAGGTTTTCGGCAATGTCCGGAAGTTTCGGCTGTCCTCTCACCATACGCGGCTCTATGCCGTGAATGGAGACGTTGACGTCGTCAAAGTAGTCCTCAGGATCAACGAGTGTTGACCACTCGTCAATGAGTTGCCCGCCAACAAACATTGCTATCCCGATCTGGCAAATCGAGCCCATGTCGGGATTAGCGGTCTCAACGTCGATTGCCACGAAGCGCATGCCCGTTCGCTCCTCCCTGTTTACGCCTTAGCGTACTTGGCACGGTCATTCGTGAAAACGACGGTCATCTTGGTCACTGTGCAGGTCAGCACAGGTTCCTCTTCGGCGTCAATGTTCAGGTCTTCGCCGCGCAGGCCTTGCCACATGGCCAGGTAGTAGAGCGTCCCGTACTTCTGCTTCTTCTTTATGGCCTCCTCGACGCCACCCTTCCACGGTAGCAGGACCAGCTGACCGTCACGCGCTTGGGAAGCAAGCGCGGGTTCTTCTAGGCTCTTCTCGCGACCTCTTTCCCAACAGGCTATCAGTCCTTGGTCGACATCGTTCCATCTTTCTTCCCAATTGGCCTTCAGCCGGATCGGTTCGGTGATCGAGCGGTGTATCTTCATAGTCGAGGCTGGTCAAAGGTTGTGTTGAGGTCTAACATTGTTTATATCGATCGGCATATACTCAAAATGCTGTTGTGCGAGCGATATAAGACACCGTTGAAAGCAGAGCCGATTCGGTCGCAACCAAGGGCATTTCGGGCCGTCGCGTCGAGGCGCTGCTCTTATCACGGTGTCTTATACAGATCGCCATAAACTCCTCCACGATAACCTCCCAGCGCTACGTCCCCAGGATGCTCCAGCAGCCGCCCCGGCTGAACGAGGCGTGCTCCATGGGGTACGGGTAGTCGGCGAACGAGCCCCTGCGGTAGCTGGCCGTGGACGTCTTTCGCTCTCCCTCGACGATCTGGTCCTCCATGTCCCCGTCCAGGATCAGGAGCTGCTGGGCGTAGGGGTGGGGGTGCATGGGGTACATGGCGCCGGGCTCGAAGTAGACGGCGTAGAGCGAATGCCCCTGGCGGTGCATGTACATCTCGGGCCACGTCCGGACGTTCGACTCGATGTGCAGGGGCTTGTTCCACACGCCCGGGATGGTGCTCTTGAGATCACCTTTGGGAGTGGGGTACCAGCCGCCGGGGCCGAAGACGTCTGCCAGGTCGAGCTGGGCGTCGCGCGGCAGCTCCGGCGTCACGCCCGGCTCCCCCGGAGGCTCGGTGACGAGGAGGCAGGTGCACCCCGTGGCCGAGGACGACCAGCGCTGAACCTGGGGCGGCCGCTCGATGAACCCGCCCTTGTGCAAGACGCCGCCCTCCGTGCGGCCGTTGGGCAGCGCCACCATCGCCTCCAGCGATCCCTCCAGGACGAGCAGCCGGATGGCCACCGGCGACCCGTGGGGCGGGAGGCGCGCGCCGGGCTCGAAGCGCAGGAGGTTCAGGGACTGGTCCGTCTCGGAGCGCCGCAGCGTCCTACGCCAGACGCGGGCCCCTTCCGCCATCGGGACCGGCTCCCACCCCGTGATTCCGAAGACGTCCGTCAGGTTCGCCATGGCTCGCCCTCCAGGAAGCGGTTGGGGCCCATTGTAGGGGCGGCACTGGCGTTGTCAACGAAGGGCGGGAGCCGGTCTCATCGCCCTGCCCCTTTCCCTTCCGATGGGCCTTGCACCAAAACTCCCTCTCCCTTGACGGGAGAGGGTTGGGGAGAGGGTGACGGACTCCCCCTCTCCTCTTATCCTCTCCCTCCAGGGGAGAGGAGGTTTAGGTCCGCGGGCCGCTCCTTGGCACTTTTGGTGCAAAGCCCTTCCGATGGGGAGGGGAGGCGAAGCCCGGGGAGAGGCCTCTCCTCGCCTTGACCACGCGCGGGGACGGGACGTAGGATGGGCCCATCATCGGGCGACAGGCGCGGGAGGGCAGCGATGGGCAAGGACCGGATCATCTCGGCCGATTCGCACGTATCGATCAAGGACGAGGCGTTCTTCCGCCACCTGGCGCCGCGGTACCAGGACGCGGTCCTGGAGGGGCGCCGGGCCGCCATGGCGCGCATGAACATGGGCGGCTCGGGCGGCGGCGGGATGCTGGCCAAGGAGCGGACGCACCCCGCGCAGGGCCGCGCCGGCGAGTGGGACGCCCGCGAGCGCCTCAAGGACATGGATATCGATGGTGTGGAGGCGGAGGTGCTCTACTGCGCCGTGGACGCGGGGGCCTCCTACTACAAGCTGGCCGACGGCGGGCGCCTCGCCGCGTTCCAGGCGTTCAACAACGCGGCCCTGGACTTCGCTTCGGCGGACCCCATGCGGCTGCTCCCCGTCTACATCGTGCCGGCGGCCGAGGTCGAGGAGGCGGCGAGCGAGGTCAAACGCCTGGCCGCCGCCGGCGCCCGGGCGCTGATGCTGCCCTCCTACCCCCTCGACCTGGGCATGAAGCCGTACTGGGACCGCTCCTACGATCCGCTCTGGGCCACCATCCAGGAGACGGGCATCCCCGTCAGCCAGCACGTCAACGCCAACGCCTACCTCTTTCAGATCCTGCGCCACGACCCCACGCCCGCCAAGGGCATCTTCCAGTCGCTCCCGCCCATCTTCATGGCCGAGATCATCGCCAGCTGGATCGTCTCGGGGCTGCTCCAGCGCTTCCCGCGCCTCAAGATCATCCTGGTCGAGGCGGGCCTGAGCTGGATCCCGTACTACCTGGAGCGGCTGGACACCATGGTCCACCGCCACGGCTGGGACCAGATGAAGATGCTGGACGAGATGCCCAGCGCCTACTGGCGCCGGTCCATGGGGGCCACGTTCGAGGAGGACGAGTTCGGCGTGCAGCTGCGCCACCGGATCGGCGTGGAGAACCTGATGTGGGCCTCCGACTACCCGCACCCGGACTCCACCTGGCCTGAGTCGCGGCAGGCTATCGAGAAGCACTTCGCGGGCGTTCCCGAGGGCGACCGGCGGGCCATCGCCGGCGGTAACGCGGCGCGGATGTACCGGCTGAATTGACCCCGGTGGCCCCTGGGGCCATTGGGGTCACCCTGAGTCCCGATTCCATTGGGACAAAGGGTCTGGGGAGGGGCGCGGCACCGGCGCCGCGCCGCCAGCCATGCCCACTGCCACGCTCGACGTCAAGCTCCAGCCGGGTGCGCGGCGGAACGAGATCGTGGGCTTTCAGGACGGGCGGCTGCGGGTGCGCGTGGCGGCGCCGCCGGAGCGCGGCCGCGCCAACGAGGCCCTTGTCAAGCTGTTGGCGGAGGCGCTGGGCGTCCGCAAGAGCCACGTCCGGGTGCTGCGCGGCACGGCCTCGCGCGAGAAGGCGCTGGCCATCGAGGGGCTGGACGTCGCCGAGGCGCGGGCCAGACTAGAGCCTCTCCTGCACCATCCACCCGACCAGCTGCAGGACGATGATCGCCACGATGGGCGACAGGTCGAAGAATCCGACTCTGGGCAGGATGCGCCGCAAGGGCGCGATGATCGGCTCGGTGACGGTTTGGAGGAAGTCCGCCAGCGGGTTGTTGGCGCTCGTGGGGAACCAGGAGAGCAGGGCCCGGGCCACAATCGCAAAGGTCAGGACCTGGGCAATGATGTAGACGAGGTCGCCGAGGTCCATGACTCTAAGCCGTCTCCTTCCCGAGCTGGACGGATTTCTCGTAGGCGGCGGCCACGGCGTTCATGAGGGCGGCGCGGAAGCCCTCCTCCTCTAGGACCAGCAGGGCCTCCGCGGTGGTGCCCCCGGGCGAGGTGACCTTGTTGCGCAGAGCGGCCGGGTGCTCTGCCGTTTGGGCGGCCATGGCGGCGCTGCCCGCCACCGTCTGCACCGCGAGCTGGTGGGCGACCTCTCGTGTCATGCCCAGATGGACGCCGGCGTCGATGAGGGCCTCGATAAAGAGAAAGACGTAGGCGGGGCCGCTGCCGGAGAGGGCCGTCGCCACGTCGATCAGCTTCTCGCCGGCGACCTCCACCTCCTGCCCCAGGGCCGCAAGCACGGCCTTTGCCGCCTCTCGCTGGGCCTTGGTGACCTTGGGCGTGGCGGTCCACGCCGTGATGCCCGCGCCGATCTGCCCCGGCGTGTTGGGCATGGCGCGGACGATGCGATCGTGGCCGAGGCCCGCGGCGATGGCGCGGATGGGCGCTCCGGCGACGATGGAGAGGACGGCCTGGCTGGGGCGGATGCGGCCCTTCAGCCCGGCCAGCACCTGGCCCAGCTGCTGGGGCTTGACGGCCAGCACCGCCACGACGGCCCCCGCGACGGCCAAGGCGTTCTCCTCGACGGTGCGGACGCCGTACTTCTGGCGCAGGTAGTCGCGGCGAGAGGCCAGCACATCGCTGGCGACGATCTCCTTGGCGGAGGCCGCGCCCCGGCGCAGGACGCCGGCGATCATGGCCTCGGCCATCGTTCCGCCGCCCACGAATCCTAGCTTCATGCGCCCTCCAGCTCCTGGCGGTCGCCCGCGCTACTCATCGAATATCGCCCGGCCGATACGGACCGTCGTCGCCCCCTCCTCGATGGCCACCTCGAAGTCGTCGGTCATGCCCATGGAGAGCTCGGGCAGGCCCAGGCCCAGGGCCAGCGCTCGCAGGCGCCGGAAGACCGGGCGCGCCTGCTCGGGGTCCGTGGCGAGGGGCGCGATGGTCATGAGCCCTCGCACGTCCAGATGCGGACAGCGCCGGAGAGCCGCGCAGGCCTCAGCCACCTCCCCGGGACCGAAGCCATGCTTCGCCGCCTCCCCGGCCACGTTGACTTCGAGGAATACGGGCATCCGCCGCTCCAGGAGGCGGTCCAGCCGCTCCCCAAGGCGCACGGAGTCGACGCTTTGCATTATATCGAAAAGCTGGATGGCGTCCTTGGCCTTGTTGCTCTGAAGCGTGCCGACCATGTGCCAGGTCATCTGGGAGCGCAGCCCGCCCAGCTCGGCCAGCTTGCGCTCCGCCTCCTGGACGCGGTTCTCGCCGAAGTGACGCAGGCCGGCCTCGAGGGCGCGGCGGACGCCGTCCACGTCCGTCGTCTTGGTCACGGCCACGAGCGTGATGTCTTTTGGGTCCCGGCCGGCGCGCTCGGCGGCCCGGGCGATGCGCTCCCGGACGCGGGCGATATTCGTCTCGATGGACATGCCGTTAGTATAGGCCACGGGCAGCGACGGAGCTGCTATGGGGGCCTCTGGCAGGCCGGTTGCGCCGGGGAGCCCCGCGTATTACGATGGTCGCGTTCCGTGCGCCCCCGTAGCTCAGCGGATAGAGCGCTGGCCTCCGGAGCCAGATGCGAGAGTTCGAGTCTCTCCGGGGGCACCACCTCCGCGAGGCTCTTTGGAAACTATCTCAAAAAGCGCCCTGACAGGTTACAGGCTGTCGGGGCACTCGGACTGACAAGATTTTGAGTAGTGGATCAATTTGAATCCGCCATAGCGACGATTTGGCCTCTTGGAAATCAGGACCCGGCTGGCCCGTAATATCGGAGGAGTGCCTTAGTTGCGAACTCAACGGCAGTGTTAGTGGCCACCTTCTCGCCGACCTTGGCTAGCCATCGAGTAACACTTGGCCCGATGCCGCCTTTGGGAACCAGCTTGTCCTTGTCGATCGCCACAGGAAGCTCGCTGATCAATTCTTCGGGCAACGACGCCTCCCTAAGGGCGGCTAATAGAGACACAAGATCACCCGGCTTCACGCCTTGGTGCACTTGTTGGCGCACCGTCCCGCCACTCGCCAGCACGTTTTGCCCGCCAAAGATATTATTGACGACGTTTACGCGCACATCATCCTTGGGGATGGAGTGAAGGTTCATGTCAGCAGCCTCCACCTCTGGATATTGCTCCTTGAGGTCTAGCAGAAAGTTGAGGAGGCGGTTCCTCACCGCGTCGAGCACAGCCACAATCTCGGACTTGGTGATGACCTTCCACGCCCTGATCATGTTCATGTCGCTGTAGAGCTTCTCTGAGACTGCGGCTATTCTGTCGGCATCCCAGTGCTCCTGGTAGTCCTTCTCAGACCTGAACATCTCCTGTAGGGCAGCGATTCCTGAGCGCAACTCCAGCTTCGACAGGCTCTCACGCCAACTCTCGGGCAGGCTGGACAGGCGGATCGGAAGCGCATTCGCGCGCATGCCATAGCCAACGAAGTTGCCGAAGTTGCTCCCAGCGGATACCCGGTATTTGGGGAGCGCGTCCTTGTCCTCGTAACCGTTCAATTCGGCCTCAGCCCATGCCCGTAGCTCCTTACTTTTGAGTTCGGACGCAAGCACCTTAGCCTTCCTCAGCACTTGGCTCAGGTCGGAGGATGCATCGACCACTTCGGTAATAAGGTCATTGACTAGGCTCATGGCATCCTCCTTCGCCGTCTAGCCTAATCAATTTGTGCGGGTTTCGCCATTGACTCAATGTGAGCACGCCCGCTCCCGATTTCAAATTGAACCACGACAAGATTTTGAGATAGTTTCTTAGCCGTTCGCGCGGTCCGGGCGCTACGCATACCGCGGGAAGTCGAAGCACTCCTTCGTCATGCACTCGAGCATCGCCGGCTGCCCCATGCTGGTGACGTCGATGGCCCGCGTCAAAGCAGGGATGAACTCCTCCGGCTTCGTCACCCGCTCCCCCCATCCTCCCAGCGCCTTGGCGACGTCGCGGTAGTTCCCGCCCAGGTAGACGCTTCCGTACCGCTCCGTGGCGAACGGCATCGACCGGCGTTCGATGGCCATGGCCCCGTTGTTCAGGACAATGGTGAGGATCCCGATCTTCGACCGGGCGGCCGTCTCGATGTCCATGCCGACCATGCCGATGGAGGCGTCCCCCATGATGTTGATGCAGAGCTTCTGGGGCTGGGCCAGCTTGGCGCCCATGGCCAGGCCCAGCCCGTAGCCGAGCTGCGTCGACTTTCCCCAACCCAGGTACGTTCGAGGGGCCACGCTCTCCCAGAACGGCACCAGGTGGTCCCTGGGGCTCCCGGCGTCGTGAGTGATGATGGTGTTGGCGCGGTCCACGTGATGCATCAGGTCCCAGATGATCCGGTAGGGATTGATGGGGACCTCCTTGGACGTGAAGTGCGGCATCCACTCCTGGAGCGACTCCTTCTTGAGCGCCTGGACCTGCCGCGGCGCATCCCCGTTGTTCCGGCTGCCGGCGCCCTTGGTCTGGGCCTTGATCTCGTGGATGAGCGCCTGGAGCGTGAGCTTGGCGTCGCCGACGACGGCGTAGTCCGCGCGATAGTCCTTGTTCACATCGGCGGGGTCGTTGGTCGAGTGGACCATGATCTTGCCGGGAGGGATCGTCTTGCCATAGGTCGTCCGGGTGAAGCTGCACCCGATGCCGAAGAGCATGTCCGCCTGTTTGAGGAAGTGCGCCACGGGCTTGGGGGTGGAGATGGAGCATGCGCCCAGGGACAAGGGGTGGTTCTCGGGGAAGCCGCTCTTGCCCGGCATCGTCGTCATCACGGGGGCCTGGAGCAGCTCGGCCAGCTCCTGGAGCTCGTCCCAGGCTTCGGCGTACATGACGCCCTGCCCGGCGTGG
This sequence comes from uncultured Dehalococcoidia bacterium, assembly GCA_964555685.1. Classification (GTDB taxonomy): domain Bacteria; phylum Chloroflexota; class Dehalococcoidia; order SHYB01; family SHYB01; genus CAZKTO01. The sequence goes on along the minus strand of CAZKTO010000013.1, from coordinate 19,978 downwards.
ATGACGAGGCTCTTGGCCTTGAGCAGGGCTCCGGCCACCTCGCGCGCCTCGGCTGGGTCCGGCGCGGACCTGCTGCCCTTGGGGGGGACGTAGTCGACGGCACCCTGGAGCTCGGAGCTCAAGATGTTCCTGGGGACCTCGAGGAGCACGGGCCCGCCCTTGCCCGTCCTGAGCTGATAGAACGCCCGGCGCATCAGCTCCGGGATCCGCTCGATGAGATTGACCTCGGCCATCCACTTGGTGACGCCGCCGTAGTTCTCGACGGACCGGAAGGTGGGGCGGACGTGCGCTCTATTGGTCGGCTCGCCGCTGGGCAGGAGCAGGACGGGGACGTTGTCGCTGAAGGCCTGAGCGGCGCCGGGGAAGGCGTTCTCGGCCCCGGGCCCGTGCTGCATGGTGAAGACGCCGATGCGGCGGCCGTTGGTGGTGCGGCTGAAGCCGTCGGCGATGGCCATCCCGACGCGCTCCTGGCGGCACATGATGGGCCTGATCCCCGCCTGGGCGCACGATTCGATGAGGGGCTGGTTGGGGTAGCAGGCCAGGAACTCGGTGCCCTCTCGCTTGAGGATCTCCGCGATGACTCCCGCGCCGTTCATGTGGTCCCTCCCTGTTCGAGCTTCCGCTTCGGACGCTGCCGAGCGTGTGCGACAGCATACCAGGGTTGGGAGCGGCGCCCCTTCGACAAGACCCCCACGCCGGGCTCGGGGCTTCGGCTCAGGAGGCGCCCTTCACCCTGTAGAGGGCGGCGGCCGTATCGCAGGTGACCTTCCGCACCGTCTTGGCGTCGGTCCTCTTGAACGCATCCTTGATGGCCTGCAGCGAGTGGGGGAAGGTGCTGTCCGGGTGCGGGTAGTCCGAGGCCCACATGACGTTGTTGACGCCGATGTAGGGGATGAGCTGGACGCCCAGGCGGTCCTCCTCGAAGGTGGCGTAGCACTGGCGGGCGAAGAGCTCGCTGGGCTTGGCGGTCAGCTTCACGTCCTTCACGCTGGGGCCGTGGCGGTGGAACTCCATGTCCATCCGCTCGATGACGTACGGGATCCAGCCGAGGCCCGACTCGCCCAGGACGAGCTTCATCCTGGGATGCCGCTCCAGGGCGCCGCAGAAGACCATGACGGCGAGGGCCTCGTCGAGCTGCATGGGGGCGACGGTGGCGAAGGCCTCGATGGTCCAGGAGCCGGGCTGGGGCTTGATGGTGTGGAAGCCGCCGCCCAGGTGGAAGCTCAAGGGCGTCCCCACCTCCTCGGCGGCGGCCCACAGGGGCTCCCACTCGGGCTCATGGACGGGCTTCGCGGCCTCGAAGAAGCTGACGACGACGCCCTTGTGGCCGGTCTTGGCGGCCCGGCGGAGCTCGGCCTCGGCGGCCTTGGGGTCGTGCATGGGCACGTAGGCGAGGACGCAGAGGCGGTCCGGCGAGCTGCCGTTGAACTCGGCGGCCCAGTCGTTGTAGACCTTCAGGCACTCGGCCTTGAGGGCCGGGTCGGGCACGCGGATGCCGGTGGGCGGGCCGTAGATGACCTGGGAGTAGACGCCGTCCAGGTCCATGTCCTTGAGGCGCATCTCGGGCGTGGAGGGGCGGAAGCCGTTGTCCTCGATGCCGGCGCGGGTGATGGCGCTGGGGATGATCCTCACCTTGGGGTTCCCGCTGGCGCCCAGCGTCTGGCCGTCCACCTGCCAGAAGTTCCCCTCGGGCGTGGGCACCACGCGCGGGGCGCGGGCCCGCCAGGCAGCGGGGAGACGCTCCTCCCACAGCTTGGGCGGGATGGTCGTCATGTCCATGTGGTCGTCGGCCGATACGATCTTGTACTTCGCCACAGCGCACCTCCCGTCGAAGTGGCGCCATTATACGGCGCTGCGGGAGGCCGCGCCAGGCTGGGGGCCCGTCGTTGACGGCGCCGCGCTGTTCTGGTACGATGCGCCGGTCATGGGGATGCGAGGTGGCAAGACCGCTCTGTAGCCTTCGGGTCCGGCAGCCGGGGCCGATCTGGTAAGACCCTTCACCCGAAGCGGTCTTATTTTTTTGAAGCTCGTGAGGGATGAGATGGCCTTCGCCAAGGCGCTCCGATGCCGTGAGTGCGGCCGCGAGTACCCCAAAGAAGCGTTGAACATCTGCGAGTGGTGCTTCGGCCCCCTCGAGGTGGTCTACGACTACGACGGGCTCAAGCGGACCGTCACCCGCCAGCGCATCCAGGCGGGGCCCCTCACCGTGTGGCGCTACCGCGACCTCCTGCCCGTCGGCGATGGGCCGGTCATCGACCTTCACGCCGGCTTCACGCCCCTCGTCAAGGCCGATAACCTGGGCAATCGTCTGGGCCTGGAGAACCTCTGGCTCAAGAACGACTGCGTCAACCCCACCTACTCCTTCAAGGACCGGGTGGTGACGGTGGCGGCCACTGTGGCCCGGGAGATGGGCTTCGACACGCTGGCCTGCGCCTCCACCGGCAACCTGGCCGGCTCCGTGGCCGCCCACGCCGCCAAGGCCGGCATGAAGGCCTACGTGTTCATCCCGGCGGACCTGGAGCGGGTCAAGGTCGTGGGCGCGGCCGTCTACGGGCCCACGCTCGTGGCCGTCGAGGGGACGTACGACGAGGTCAACCGCCTGTGCAGCGAGGTGGCCGATACGTTCAAGTGGGCCTTCGTCAACATCAACGTGCGCCCCTACTACGCCGAGGGGAGCAAGACGCTGGGCTACGAGGTGGCGGAGCAGCTGGGCTGGCGGGCGCCGGACCACGCCATCGTGCCCGTGGCCTCGGGCTCCCTCTTCGTCAAGATATGGAAGGGGCTCAAGGAGTTCCACGACCTGGGCCTCATCGAGCGGGCGGCGACCAAGATGCACATGGTCCAGCCCATGGGCTGCTCGCCCATCGTGACGGCCTTCAGCGAGGGATCGATGGTCGTGCGGCCCGTCAAGCCCAACACCATCGCCAAGTCCCTGGCCATCGGCAACCCGGCCGACGGCTACTATGCCCTCAAGGTCCTGAAGGAGTCGGGCGGCTCCGCGACGGCCGTCACCGACCCGGAGGTGGTGGCGGGCATCCGGCTGCTGGCGGAGACGGAGGGGATCTTCGGCGAGACGGCCGCCGGCGTGGTCGTCTCGGGCCTCAAGCGTCTGGCGGCCTCGGGGGTCATTGGCCCCAGGGAGCTGACGGTGGCCTACGTCACGGGGAATGGGCTCAAGACCCAGGAGGTCGTCGAGGAGGCGGTGCGGCCACTGATCATCAAGCCGTCCCTCGACTCGTTCAAGCGCGCGATGGACAAGGCCGGCAAGGGCTAACGACGGGCGGCGCTCCGGCGTCCGAGGGAGGACGGCGATGAAGCAACGGGTCAAGTTCAGCTTTCCGGCCAACCTGATCCAGGAGCCCATTATCTATCTCTTGGGCAAGGACTACAGCGTGGTCACCAACATCCGCCGAGCGGACGTGACGGAGGACTACGGCTGGGTCGTTCTGGAGCTGGAGGGGTCCAAGGAGAACATTCAGCGCGGGCTGGACTGGGTCCGCAAGCGGGGCGTCCGCGTCGACCCGCTGGTCGGCGACGTGGTGGATGGGTGACCTCTCCCACCCCGACACGTCGGGGTAGCCGCTCCTCTCCTGAAGGGAGAGGGGCGCATCGAGAGAGGGCGCGACGACATCTAACACACGGAGAGCAGGAGCAAGGAGGGGACTATGGCTGCTGTGGTACGCATCCCCACGCCGCTGCGGCGGGTCACCAAGGGCCAGGAGACGGTCGACGTCTCCGGCTCGACGCTCCAGGACGGCATCGCGGACCTGGAGAAGCAGTTCCCTGGCGTGAGGGAGCGGATCATGGACGCCTCGGGCGAGCTGCACCGCTTCGTCAACATCTACGTCAACGGGGAGGACGTCCGCTTCCTCCAGGGCATGAACACCGCCCTCAGCGACGGCGATGAGATCAGCATCGTGCCCGCCGTCGCCGGGGGCTAGCTGGCTGGCGGGGGCCCTTCTTGCAAGAAAAGGCCCTCGCCAGCCAGGGTCTTTCGATTCTTGATCGTTGCCTTGAAGAGGCCCCGCCCACCAGCACCACAGCGAACCGGTAGGCGCCACGCGGCGGGCGTTTCCCCCTCACCCCAACCCTCTCCCTCCAGGGGAGAGGGTTTTTTGTGCAAAGCTTCCGCCACCCTATCCGTGCCGCGTTTCGGGGTCCAGACCCCGCGCGCTCCTCGCCGCCAGCCATCGGTCCTTCTGCGCGAGCCGCGCCTCCTCGTCCGTCACGCGGTACGAGTCGCGGAAGGCGCGGGCGAAGGAGTCGAAGCGCCCGGCCAGGACCGCCTCGCGGGCCTGCTCCATCAGCCGCAGGATGAAGCGCAGGTTGTGCATGCTGCCCAGGCGATGGTACAGGAGCTCGTCCGACCGGAAGAGGTGGTGCAGGTAGGCGGCCGAGAAGCCGCGGCAGGCCGGGCAGTCGCAGCCGTCGTCGATGGGGGCGTCGAGCGCCCGGAACCGGCTCGCGCGGACGTTGACACGCCCCGTCCGGGTGAAGAGGGCCCCGTTCCGGGCGACGCGCGTCGGCAGGGCGCAGTCGAAGAGGTCGATCCCGCGGGCGATCCCCTCGATCAGGTCCTCGGGTGAGCCCACGCCCATGAGGTAGCGCGGCCTCTCGGGGGGCAGGAGCGGCGCCGTCTCCTCGACGGCCTGGTAGGCCAGCGCCTTGGGCTCGCCGACGCTGACGCCGCCGATGGCGTAGCCGGGGAGGTCCATCGAGGCGAGCGCCTGGGCGGAGCGCCGGCGCAGGTCCGCGAACCAGCCCCCCTGGACGATGCCGAAGAGCGCTTGAGCCGAGCCAGCGTGTTCCCGCGCCGACGCCAGTTTGTCGTGTTCTCCCAGGCACCGGCCGGCCCAGCGGTGCGTGCGCTCCATGGCCACCTCGACGGCCTCGCGCGACTCGCCGTAGGCCGGACAGTGGTCGAGGGCCATGGCGACGTCGCTCCCCAGGGCCCGCTGGTACGAGACGGCGAGCTCCGGGGTCAGCAGGTGCTCGGAGCCATCGATGTGGGAGCGGAAGCGGACGCCGTCGTCCGAGAGCTCGCGCAGGTGGCCCAGGCTGAAGACCTGGAAGCCGCCGCTATCGGTGAGGATGGGGCCGTCCCAGGCCATGAACCGGTGCAGGCCGCCAAGGCGCCGGATGAGCTCGACGCCGGGGCGCAGGTAGAGGTGATAGGTGTTGGAGAGGATAATGCGCGCGCCGATCTCGCGCAGGTCTTGCGGGGCCAGGGCCTTGACGGCGCCCTGCGTGCCGACGGGCATGAAGGCGGGCGTCGGCACGTCGCCGTGAGGCGTAGTCAGCAGGCCCGCGCGGGCGGCGCCGTCGGTGGCCTGGAGAGTGAAGGGGGGCATGGGAACCAGGTCTATGAAGGCGCAACGCCACTACGAGTGCCTTCGCCCAGTGACCTTTGCTAGAGCGGGCTCAGGAATTCCTCGCGGCTCAGACCAGCCTGTTCCAGCATTGCCAGCAGCGTACCACGGGGGATGTCTTTGCCTTGTGGGACGGATGGCAGCCGGCTCAACGGACAGCGACATCCAGTGGCGTTGTGTACCGGGCTTTAGACGAGAGCGTGAGTTGGAGCTCCTTCAGGAGACCAAGGCGCTTGGCATTGGACAGGTACAGGCCAACGGCCTCTCCAAGCGCGGCCTTGGCTTGTTCTGGAGTTCTTCCGTAGGACGCCACGCCGAGCTCCGGACACTTGGAAACGTACCGTTTCCCTTCTTTCCAGATGACCGCAGTGAGCCGATACTGGTTCATGGCCACAGTCTATCCCCTGACCCCTTTGGTAGCAATGCCTTCCGTGAGTCTGCCTTGGCGGCGCCCTGCGTGCCGACAGGCATGAAGGCGGGCGGCGCCGCCAGGCCGTGCGCAGTCGTCAGGATGCCGGCGCGGGCGGCGCCGGAGGCGGAGGGGAGGGTGAGGGGAGGCGGCAGGTTAGACTCTTGAAGTTCCCATCTCCCGACTCGCCTGGTCCTGGACGCTCCGAATTTGCACTTGGATGTGCGCGGGCAGGACCATCAATTGCAGACGAATCCCAGGGGCGAGCCGCCTCTTGTCCTCGATCTGACTCTTCATAATTGAGTAAAACTGTGGGTCAGTTAGAACCAACACGCGGGTTGGCGCATCAACTAGGCTCAGGTAGTACAGTTCGGCTACCGCGCTTTGCACCTTGGCTGCTGGATTTTTCCCTCCACTCGTTATGCCAGAGTGCGTCTTGATCGAGCAAACAACCTGCTTGTCCTGGGATACTGCGTCAAATTCGTGATCCCCTCCAGTTGATAAGACCAGTCGCTCGGATGTGAACGGAACCCTGAATGCGTCCTCTAACTTGATACGGACTTCCCTCTCTGCAACCTTCTTCAAGTAGTTAGTGTTGGCCATGAGGTCACCCCCAACTTGTTCTCGGGGCAAGGCACGCGCTGGAACTAAGTCAAACGCCCATCACCCTCCCCACTCCCGCCTCCACGGCCTCGGCGGGCACATCGTCCCGCACGACGGCATGCCCGATGCGCTCCAGCAGCACCCAGCGTACCTTGCCGCCCTCCACCTTCTTGTCCACGCCCATCGCCTGGCGCACGGCGGCCCAGTCCACCGGCGGCGCCCGCAGCGGCAGACCGAACGCCGAGAGCGCCTCCGCCTGCGCTCGCACGCTCGCCTCGTCCAGCAGGCCCATGCGCCGCGCGATCTCCGCCGCCGCCGTCATGCCGATCGATACCGCCTCGCCGTGGAGGAGGCCCTCGTAGCCTGTGGCCGTCTCGAGGGCGTGGCCCAGCGTGTGCCCGTAGTTCAGGAGCGTCCGCGGCCCGCCCGGCGCCTCCCGCTCGTCGGCGCTCACCACCTGCGCCTTGATCCGCGCCGCGCGGCGGATGATCTCCGGCGCCACGTCCCGGTCCAGCGACTGGAGCGGCTGGGCCTGTCTGCGGACGTCCTCGAAGAGGGCGCGGTCCAGGATCAGCCCGTGCTTGACGACCTCGGCCCAGCCCGAGCGCAGCTCCCGCGGCGGCAGGCTCGCGAGCGTCTCGACGTCGGCCAGCACGAGGCGCGGCTGGTGGAAGGCGCCGACCAGGTTCTTGCCCGCGGGCAGGTTCACGGCGACCTTGCCCCCTATCGAGGCGTCCACCATGGCGAGGAGCGTCGTGGGGACCTGGACGAAGGGCATCCCGCGCAGGTAGGTGGCGGCGACGAACCCGGCGAGATCGCCGGCCATGCCGCCGCCGAGGGCGACGATGACGTGGCCCCGCTCGGCGCGGCGCTGGGCGAGCCATTCGTAGGCCCTCTCGGCCGAGGCCAGGGTCTTGGCCGGCTCGCCCGGCGGCAGGAAGTGATGGTCGATGGCGAAGCCGGCGCCCTTGAGCGACGCGAGGACGCGCCGGCCGTACGCCTTGAAGACGAGAGTGTCCGCGAAGACGCAGGCGGCGCCGGAGAGGCCCGCCTCGCGCATCCGGCGCCCCAGATCATCGAGGATGCCCCAGCCGATGTAGCCGGGGTAGGCCTGGGCGCCCGCGCTGACGACGAACGACGCGTCCGGGAACTGGTCATGAGCGTGGCCCGTCAGCCGGAAGGCCCGCAGGGCCTCGCCGGCCACCTGCGGCGTCGTGAGGGCGTCGGTGTGCACCGTCCAGTGGGCGAAGGCGTAGAGCGCCTGCCGCGACTCTTTGAGACGCCGGATATTGCCCAGCGCGTCCTCGCCTTGAAGCAGCGGCCGCACGCTGTCGAAGGGCCCTCGGGCGGCCTCCTCTCGCAGGCGGCGGAGGATCGTCTCCGGCGACGCCTCGAGGCAGACGACGAAGCCGGAGGCGCTCATGAGGGCCCGGCTCGCGGGGTCCAGGACGGCGCCGCCGCCGGTCGCGATGACGGCGCGCTCGCGGAGGCAGGCCTCGGCCACGGCGCGGCGCTCCAGCTCGCGGAAGCGCGCCTCGCCCTCCTCGGCGAAGATGCGCGGGACGGGCTTGCCCGCCGCCTTGGCGATCAGGTCGTCGATATCGATGGCCTCCCAGCCGAGGCGCGCGGCGAGGATGCGGGCCACTTCGCTCTTGCCGGTGTACGAGAAGCCGATGAGGATAATGTTGGGCACAGGCGGGGTTACCGATAGACCTCTTTACGATGTCCAATGCGGTACACGCGGACTATCCTTGCAGCAGAATCAATGGTGTAGAGCATCCGATAATCGCCAACCCGTACGCGCCATCCCTCAACATCCTCTCCACGCAGTTTCTTGACACCCGGCGGGAACGGATTTCTAGCAAGGATACGTATCTGAGCATCAATGCGACGGACAACTTGCCGCGGGAGGGTTGCTAACACCCGTTCAGCTGGCCGCCCCAGGACAACGGCGTAGCTCAAAGCCGGCCCTTACGCCGTAGCTCTTTCCTGATTTCGCCGTAGTCTCGGAATTCGGTCTCCGTTTTCACCGCCTTTTCCAACTCCAAGGCGTCTTCCAGGTCCTCGAGGCGGCGAAGCAACTTCGTGTACTCGCGGACACTAAGAAGTACGCCTTGCTTCCTGCCGGTCTGGTCCACAACGTATCGTGTGCCACTGGTCGTCATGTGCTTCCTTCTCCTCGTGGGAGAGGGGCTGGGGGAGAGGTCCGAGGTCACTCCGCCAACCCGCTCTGCTTGAGATAGCCCAGGTAGTTCCGGCGCGTCTCCTCGATATGGTCGCCGCCGAACTTCTCCAGGAGGGCGTCGGCCAGCACGAGGGCCAGCATCGCCTCGCCGACGACGCAGGCCGGCGGGACCTGGCAGACGTCGCTCCGCTCGTAGTGGGCCTGGACCAACTCGCCCGTGGCCAGGTCGACCGACGGCAGCGGCTTGGCGAGCGTCGAGATGGGCTTGACGGCGGCCCGGACGACGACCGGCTGCCCCGTGGTCATGCCGCCCTCGAGGCCGCCGGCGTTGTTGGTGCGCCGCCGCCACTTGGGGCCGCCCGCCGCCCAGGGCTCGATGATGTCGTGCACCCGCGAGCCGGGCAGCCTCGTCTGGGCGAAGCCCAGGCCGATCTCCACCGCCTTCACGGCGTGGATGCTCATCATCGCCTGGGCGATGCGCCCGTCCAGCTTCCGGTCCCACTGGATGTGGCTCCCCAGGCCGATGGGGACGCCGGTGGCGGTCACCTCGAAGACGCCGCCGATGGTGTCCTTGGCCTCCTTGGCCGCGTCGATGGCGGCGATCATGCGCGGCTGGGCCTCCGGGTCGGCGCAGCGCACCGGCGACTCCTCGACCCGCGCCCAGTCGATGGGGCCGCTGACCCGGGCCTCGACGGCGCCGATGGAGACGACGTGGGCGTGGACCTCCATGCCGAACGCACCGAGGAGGCGCTTGGCGACGCCGCCGGCGGCCACCCGCGCCGCCGTCTCCCGCGCGCTGGCCCGCTCCAGGACGTTCCGCACGTCGCTCTGGTTGTACTTGACGACGCCGGGCAGGTCGGCGTGGCCGGGGCGCAGGCGGGTGACCTTGTTCCCCGGCTCGGCCACCGGCTCGATGCTCATGGGCACGCGCCAGTTCTCCCAGTCGAGATTGCGGACCCAGAGGGCGATGGGACTGCCGAGGGTAAGCCCGTGCCGCACGCCGGACAGGATCTCGGCGGCGTCCCTCTCGATCTGCATGCGCCCGCCGCGGCCGTAGCCCTTCTGCCGCCGGGCCAGGTCGCGGGAGAGGTCGGCCTCCGAGAGGGGCAGCCCCGCGGGGATGCCCTCGATGATGATGCTGAGCCCCTTGCCGTGGGACTCGCCGGAGGTGAGGAAGCGCAGGCCGCCCAACGTCGTCCGCTCCTGGCGCGCCGCCGCCCGAACGCTCAGAATAGCAACGGAATCAGTCTACCACTCCTGATTGGCCCGCGGCAATTTCGCGCCCCGGCCAGGCTCGGAGGGGGCCCGCAGATTGCGCAGATTCGGCAGATGCGGTCGGGGGGTTACAGAGCCTTGCACAAAGCGGTAAACCGTTGACGATCCGCAAGGCAGGGCGGTTCAGGTGGGAAAGAAGTCAAAGGAGAGAGGGAGATTCTGGAATCCGCCTAGCGCGCCGTGTAGCCGCCGTCAATTACCAACTCGCTCCCTGTCACGAACTTCGATTCATCGGACGCGAGGTAGAGGATGCCGTAGGCGATGTCGTCAGGCTCGCCGATGTGTCCTAGCGGATGCAGCGCTCCCGCCGCCTTCTTGCCAGCCTCCACGTCGCCCATCGCCTTGAGAAAGTTCTCCACCATCGGCGTCCAAATGTAGCCAGGGTGAATCGAGTTCACGCGGATGTTGTCCGGCGCATACAAAAGCGCATCCGTCTTTGTCATCAGCCGCACAGCACCCTTCGATGCGTGATAGGGCGGCACGTCAGGCCCGCCGACCAGGCCATAGATCGAAGAGAGATTGACGATGCTGCCCTTGCCCGCCTTCTTCATGTGAGGGATGGCGTGCTTCGTGCAGAAAAAGACGCCCTTCACATTCACCGCCATCACCTTGTCCCACTCTTCCGAGGTCACTTCGTGCGTCGGCTTGTTCACGCCCAAGATGCCTGCGTTGTTCACCAAGATATGCACGCCACCGAAGGCAGCAGCCACGTCGCCAAAGACCTTTTTCGCCTGTCCTTCGTCCGAGACATCCAGCCGCCACGCCTTCGCGGTGCCGCCCGCCTTCGTGATCTCCGCGACGGTCTGCTGCATCTCCTTGTCCAGCACATCCGTCACCGCAACCTTCGCCCCCTCCTTCGCCAGCATCACCGCCGCCGCCTTCCCGATTCCCAGCGCGGCCCCAGTGACGATTGCAACCATCCCTGACACTCTTCCCATCTCACCCTCCTTGCGCCTGTTCTACGTTTGCAGAACAACGCTAGCCGCAGGGCGTGAAGAGAGCATGAAAACGGTCGCGGGGCCCATGAAGCGACTGTGAACACCGCGCCTCCGCCGGGCCAGCGATAGAGGCTCTTTATCCCCGCGGCTCGCCCCTCTCCATTCCCAGTTCCCAGTCCCTGCCCGTATAATGGCCCCGTGGCCTCCTTCCTCGAAAAGCTCCTCGCCGCGCAACGCCGCAACGAGAGCCTGCTGTGCGTCGGCCTCGACCCGGACCCGGCGCTGATGCCCGAGGCGACCGTCGCCGAGTTCAACCGCGCCATCATCGAGGCGACTCGCGACCTCGTCTGCGCCTACAAGCCGAACCTTGCCTTCTACGAGGCTATGGGGATCGACGGCTGGCGGGCGCTGCGCGAGACCCTGGACGCCATCCCCAAGGACATTCCGGTGATCGGCGACGCCAAGCGCGGCGACATCGCCAACACGGCCAGGGCCTACGCCAAGGCCATGTACGAGGTCTGGGGCTTCGACGCGGCGACCGTCAACCCGTACCTGGGCCGTGACGCCATCGAGCCCTTCGTGGCGTACAGGGACCGGGGCGTCCTCATCGTCTGCCGCACCTCCAACCCCGGCGGCGCGGACCTGCAAGCCCTCTCCGTCTCCGACGGCGGTCCCCCGAGGCCGCTGTACGAGCGAGTCGCGGCGCTGGCGCGCGAGATGAACGGCGCCGGCAACGTGGGGCTCGTCGTGGGTGCGACGGCGCCAGTCGAGTTGCTCCGGGTGCGCGAGATCTGCCCGGACATGCCTATCCTCATTCCGGGCGTCGGGGCGCAGCAGGGCGACGTGGAGGCGGCGGTGCGCGCCGGCGTGGACCGCAATGGCCGCCTGGCCATCGTCAACGCCTCGCGGCAGGTGCTGTACGGCTCGCGGGGGCCGGACTTCGCGGAGGCGGCGCGCCGGGCGGCCCAGGGCCTGCGCGACGCGATGCGCGGAGCCCTCGCCTCGAGCGGCCCTGCGGTGCGCCGCCCGTGAGCGGGCGCGAGGCTGCACCGCCGGCGCGGGGCGAGCCTCCCGCCGCGCCGGGGCCAGGGCCCGACCTGCGCCTCGGCGACCTCCTGGTGCTCAAGAAGGGCCATCCCTGCGGCGACAACCGGTGGCTGGTGGTGCGCCTCGGCGCCGACATCGGCCTGCGCTGCGCGCGGTGCGGACGGCGCCTGCTGGCGCCGCGGCTCCAACTCGCCCGCCGGCTCAGGGAGATCCGGCGCGGCGCCGAGATCGTTCGCGCTTCTGCCGGGGCCGGCGCCGCCCCGGGGCGGTGACCCGCCCGGCGCGGTGACGCCGGTTTCGCTGGGGGGCAGGCTCCATTGACACCCCAACAGGGGTGCGCTAAAATCGGCATCACTCCCCGAGAGGATGGGCGGTGAGACCCATGGTCGAGATGACCATCGATAGTATCCGGGTCAGCCTGACCAACTATCAGCGGGTCGTTATCCTGAAAGAGAAGGCCGCGGATCGCTATCTGCCCATTTGGATCGGCCCCGCCGAGGCCGACGCTATCGCCGTCAAGCTCCAGGACGTCTCCGTGCCCCGGCCCCTGACCCACGACCTCTTGGGCAAGATCATCGGCGAGCTGGGCGCCCGGGTCGAGTCGGTGATCGTCAGCGACCTCCAGAACGATACGTTCTTCGCCAAGATCATGATCGTCCGGAACGGCGGCGCCACGTCCATCGACTCGCGCCCCAGCGACGCCCTCGCCCTGGCCGTGCGGGTCAACGTCCCCATCTTCGTCGAGGAGACCGTCCTCTCCAAGGCGGCCATCTTCCTGGACAAGGAGACCGGCAAGCCGGTCCCGGCGGCCGATGCCCAGGCCTCCGCCGAGGAGCGCAAGGCGCCCGTCAACGAGGAAGAGATCAAGCGCATGTCCGCGTTCAAGGAGTTCATCGACACGCTGGACCTGAGCGGCCTCGGCAAGGAGAAAGAGGGCGGGAAAGACGGCGGGAAGGACGGCGGGAAAGAGGGCGGCAAGGAAGGCGGCAAGGGGGGCGGCGGGGGGCAGTAGGGGTCCGGGCCCGCCGACGGGCCCTCTCGTTCATCCTCACCACCCATGCCTCCCCTGCGTGCCAGGGCCCGCGCCCCAGGTTGTCCTGGGGCGTTTTCGTGTAACCGGCTCGGTTGACACCCTGGAAGTATGTGATAAAATGCACAAGGCCAACGGTCCCCCGGAGCGACGGCCCACGCTCATCAGGATGGTTGACGTCCTGCGGCTGGTGGGATTCGGCTGGTACTTCGGCGCGTGTATGGGCCTGGGGATCGCCGGAGGGCTGGCTCTGGACGCCTGGCTAGACACCAAGCCAGGCTTCTTGCTGGGTGGGATCGTTCTAGGGACTATCGCTGGTTTCTACGGCCTGTTCAAGATGCTGATGCCGCTCTACCGCGGGCGCGACGGCGGGGACCACCGGGACTCGGGAGCGAGCCGGTGACCCGGAAGCAGAAGATTCTTCTCTTCCTCGGCGTCATCATCGTGCTGACGGTGGCGGGCCGGCTCTTCCTGAACGCCCCCATCGCGAAGATCAGGCTGGCCCCGGAGACCGTTGTCAGCGACGTGTTTGGCCGGTGGGACCTGACCAACAGCATGATCGCCGCATGGATCGCCATGGGGATCGTGCTCCTGGTCGCCTACCTTGGGACGCGGAGGATGGCGCTCGTTCCCCGTGGCGTCCAGAACTTCGTCGAATGGATCATTGAGTTCCTGCTCGGGATCGCGGAGGGCGTGGCGGGGAAGGTCAACGGCCGCCGATTCTTTCCCCTCGTCGCCACGATCTTCCTCTTCATCGTCGTCGCCAACTGGATCGCGCTTACGCCCGTCTTTGGGAACATCGGGAAGATCGAATCGGCCGAGATGGTCCTGACGCACGGCCTCGAAAAGGCCGCTGTGGAGGCGAAGGAGAGAGCGACGGCGGAGCAGAAGGCCATCCTCGGCGAGTACAAGGAAGAGCTTCGGGCGTACCGGAAGTCGGGCCACCACGAGGAGCCGCCCCCGGAGCCTCCACCCCTGGTGCGCGCCCTCGTCGTGGGCGAGGCGCTGGGCGAGGAGGGCGACGAGAAGCTGCACATCTTCGATCGACAGAAGTCGCCCATCCTGCTGCCGATCGGGTTCAAGAAGGTCAAGGAGCTGGAGCTGGCCGAGTGGTGGAACTTCACGGAGTGGAAGCGCTGGCAGGACTCCACGAGGAGGTGCCCCCACAACGACGAGCAGGTGGCGGGGCCCGTCGTCTGCTCCGACGAGGAGACGGTCAATCTGGACGGGAAGACCGTCGGGATCCTCATCCCGTACCTGCGGAGCGCCAACACCGATCTCATGGTGACGTTCGGCATGGCCTTGGTGGCCATGACCTTGGTGCACTACTGGGGCATCAAGGCGAACGGATTCGGGGGGTACGGCTCCCGCTTCGCCAACGTCAGGCAGGGCCCGGTCCTGGCCTTTGTGGGGGCCCTGGAGTCCATCGGCGAGCTGGCGAGGGTCCTGAGTCTGAGCTTCCGGTTGCTGGGGAACACCTTCGCCGGCGAAGTGCTCATCTTTGTGCTCGCCTTCCTTCTGCCTGCCATGCTGGCCTTCTCCTTCGCCGTGTATGGGTTCGAGCTCTTCGTCGGGCTGATTCAGGCAGTGGTCTTCATGGGCCTGGTGCTGGTCTTCGCCACCCTGGCGGTGACGTCGCACAATGGTCACAGGCAGGATGAAGGAGGAGAGGGCGGGGCGTCGCATCGGTAAGGAGCGTTGGCCTGCGGCAGCCGGGAGCGGCGCCGACAGGGTGAAGCGCGCGAGTACGCGATAGGAGGATTTCGTCATGATGGAAGTGTTCTCGGTCCTGGCACAGGAGGCCGCCAAAGGTGTTGGGGACCTGGAGCTGAAGCCCATTGGCGTGGGCCTGGCCATCGGCCTGGGCGGCATCGGGCCTGGCCTGGGCCTGGGCATCATGGTCAACGGGGCGATGCAGGCGCTGGGGCGGAACCCGGAGGCGGAGAACGCCATCCGGCAGAACTTGATCCTGGGCATGGCCTTCGCCGAAGCCGTCGCCATCTACGCCGCCCTGCTCGGCATCATCATCGCCTTCGTCATCTAGGGAGCGGGGGGGGCGGCTCGGACCGCCTTCCGGCGGGCCGGGCTAGACCTTTCGCTTCCTGAAGGGAGTCCGCCGTGGGATTCGGGGAGCTGGGACTCAACATACCGGGCTTGATCGCCCAGATCGTCTCCTTCCTCCTGTTCTTGGGGGCCCTGACGCTGCTCCTGCATAAGCCGGTCATTCGCATGCTGGACCAGCGGGCGCAGCGCATCAAGGAGAGCCTGGAGCAGGCCGACCGACTGAAGGCGGAGACGTCCCGGGCCGAGGAGCAGGTGAGGGAGCAGCTCGAGCTGGCCCGCGCCGAGGGGCGGCAGATCGTCGCCCAGGCCCAGGAGGTCGCTGACCGCGTGCGGGAGGAGGCGCGGGGCCAGGCCCGCGGCGAGGCCGATCAGATCGTCGCCCGGGCCCGCGTCGAGATCCAGCGCGAGCGCGACGAGGCCGTGGAGCAGCTCCGGCGCCAGTTCGCCGACCTCACGGTGGCGGCGGCGGAGCGGGTCATCCGCGCCTCCCTCAACGCCGAGCAGCACCGCCGCCTCATTGATGAGGTGCTGCAGGAGAGCGGGAACATCGGTAGGAACTAGAACTGGTTGCAAGAATGTCATTCTGAGCCGTTGGGCGAAGAATCTGGGGCTTGGGGGAGGTTCCCCACCCCAAACCCTTCGCCCCGATTGCATCGGGGCTCAGGGTGGCAGCGATTGGGCTCACCGACTCATTTTGCAATAGGTTCTAGGGGCTGGGGACTGGACAGCGGAGGCAAGATGCGCACTCGGACTGACAAGATTTTGAGAGAGTTCTAAGGAGCACAGAGCGGTGCCGGCGCGCGGGGTGTCAGCTAAACGGTACGCCGAAGCGGTCTTCGAGATCGCCAAGGCCGGCCAGCGCTTCGACGGCTGGCGGGCCGATCTCGCCAGCCTGGGCGAGGCGGCGAAGAACGCCGACTTCGTGGGCCTCGTCGAGAGCCCCCGGCTCTCGACGGACCAGAAGCGCGCGGCGTTGAAGGCCACGCTCCCTGGCATCGGCGAGGAGGCCGTCAACCTGGCCACCGTCCTCTTCGTGAAGGGGCGGTTCGCGGCCCTGGCGGCGCCCATCGCCGTCCAGTTCGACCAGATGTTGGACGAGGACCGGGGCATCCTGCGCGCGGAGGCCGTCACCGCCGTCGAGCTGGACGCGGGCCGCAAGGATGGCATCGCCAGGACCCTCTCCGAGGCCACGGGCAGGCAGGTGCAAGTCACCTACCGCGTGGACCCGGGCATCGTGGGCGGCATGGTGGTCCGCCTGGGCGACCGGGTGCTGGACGGCAGCGTCTCCAGCCACCTCCGGGGCCTGCGACGCGCCCTCGGCGAGGCGGCTGGGTAGGCAGAGCAACCCAATCCTAGAGAGCGGGGATTCGAGCCATGGCAGTGAAGGGTCAAGACATCGCGGCGATCATCAAACAGCAGATCCAGCAGTACGGTGTCACCGCGTCCATGGTGGACGTCGGCACCGTGGTGGAGGTGGGCGATGGCATCGCCCGCATCCAGGGGCTGACGGGCGCCCGGTACGGCGAGCTGCTGGAGTTCCCCCAGAACATCCGGGGCATGGCGCTCAACCTGGAGGAGGAGACGGTCGGCGCCGTCATCTTCGGCTCGGCCACGGAGATCAAGGAGGGTGATGAGGTCCGCTCCACCGGCCGCGTCGCGGAGGTGCCCGTGGGCGAGGCGCTGATCGGCCGGGTGGTCAACGCCCTGGGCGAGCCGCTGGACGGCAAGGGGCCCGTCAGGGGCGCCGCCTCGCGCCCCGTCGAGCGCGTGGCCCCCAACGTCGTCACGCGCAAGTCGGTGGACCGGCCCGTCCAGACGGGCATCAAGGCCATCGATAGCATGATCCCCATCGGCCGGGGCCAGCGGGAGCTGATCATCGGCGACCGCTCCACGGGCAAATCGGCCATCGCCATCGACGCCATCATCAATCAGAAGGGTGGCGACCTCTTCTGCATCTACGTCGCGATCGGCCAGAAGGCGTCCAAGGTGGCGCAGACCGTCGGCACGCTGGACCGCAACGGCGCCATGGCCCACACAGTGGTGGTGGCGGCCAACGCCTCGGACTCGGCGGCGCTCCAGTACCTGGCGCCCTACGCCGGCTGCGCCATCGGCGAGTATTTCATGGAGCAGGGCAAGGACGCCCTGATCATCTACGACGACCTCTCGAAGCACGCCTGGGCCTACCGCCAGATGTCGCTGCTGCTGCGCCGGCCGCCGGGCCGCGAGGCCTACCCGGGCGACGTCTTCTATCTCCACAGCCGTCTCCTGGAGCGCGCCGCCCGGCTGGCCAAGGAGTACGGCGGCGGCTCCCTCACCGCGCTCCCCATTATCGAGACCCAGGCCGGCGACGTCTCCGCCTACGTTCCCACCAACGTCATCTCCATCACAGACGGGCAGATCTACCTGGAGACGGACCTGTTCAACAGCGGCATCCGCCCGGCCATGAACGTGGGCCTCTCGGTCTCCCGGGTGGGCGGGGCGGCCCAGACGCGGGCGATGAAGAAGGTCACGGGCGGCCTGCGCCTCGATCTCGCCCAGTTCCGGGCCTTGGCGGCCTTCGCCCAGTTCGGCACCGCCGACCTGGATCCGGCCACCCGCCGCCAGCTCGAACGCGGCCAGCGCATCACCGAGATCCTCAAGCAGGGCCAGTATCAGCCCTACCCCCTGGCCGAGCAGGTCTGCGTCCTCTACGCCGTCCAGAACGGCTTCCTGGACGACGTGCCCATCGAGAAGTGCACCGCCTTCGATGCGGCCTTCGTCAAGTTCCTGCGGACGAGCCACCCGGAGGTGCTGAACGCTATCAAGGATGCCGAGGACGTGAAGCCAGAGGTGGAGGAGGCGCTGAAGAAGGCCCTCAAGGAGTTCAAGGACTCGGTGCCGTACTAACGTCCTCTCCCCCTGCCGGCATTGCACAAAAAGTGATACCACGCACCATGCTGACGGAAGCGGAGGGGGGCGTTTCCCCCTCACCCCAACCCTCTCCCTCCAGGGGAGAGGGTATTCAGCAGTCAGGAATGCAGGTGACGACGTACTCGCGCGTATCCGACGTGTAGCGAAAGCCTATGCCCAACGTTAGAACGATCCGGCGCCGAATCCGGAGCGTCCAGAACACGGCGAAGATCACCAAGGCGATGGAGATGATCGCCGCGTCCAAGATGCGCCGCGCCCAGCAGCGGGTGCTGGCGGGACGCCCCTACGCTCAGAAGATGAACCAGGTTCTCGGCCATCTTGTCCAGCAGACCGAGGGGATGGACGACCTCCACCCGCTGCTGCGGCAGCGGGAGACGCAGACCGTCCGCATCGTCCACATCACGCCGGACCGGGGGCTGGCCGGCGGCCTCAACTCCAATCTGAACCGGCGCGCCATCCAGTTCATCCTGGGAGAGAAGGTCAAGGTCAGCCTGATCACCATCGGCAAGAAGGGGCGCGACTTCATGGTGCGCCACGGGCAGGACGTCCGGGCCGTCTTCACGGACCTGGGCGACCGCGTGGCCGTGGCCGACATCCTGGCCGTCTCCCGCATCGTCACCGACGACTACGCGAGCGGCGCCGCGGACCGGGTCTATCTCCTGTACAGCAAGTTCGTCTCCACGCTCGTGCAGCAGCCCACGCTGCAGCAGCTTCTGCCGGTGGAGCCGGTGACGGGCGAGGAGAAGCGGCGGCTGAGCTACATCTACGAGCCGGACCCGGCCCAGGTACTGGCGACGCTCCTCCCACGCTTCGTCGATATGCAGATCTACCAGGCGATGCTGGAGGCCAACGCCAGCGAGCAGTCGGCCCGGATGGTGGCCATGCGCAACGCGTCGGATAACGCCGCGGAGATGGTCGATTCCCTCACGCTCGAGCTGAACAAGGCCCGCCAGGCCTCGATCACCGGCGAGCTCCTGGATATCACCGGCGGCGTGGCGGCGCTGGAGGGATAGGGAGCGGGGTAGCTGTAGCAAGTCACCTAGCCAGGACATGACGGGTGCAGTCCGGGAGGGCCGCTCGTGCCAATCAGTCGCCGCGAGTTCGAGCGGGGCCAGTGGGACCCCTCTCGGCCCGTCCTCGAACTGTTCTTTTCTGACCCGGATAGGGCCTATACTGTGGATGACGTGGTGAAGAGACTGGCATCGGAGGGGCTGCGGGTGTCGAGCAGGAGGGTGGCTGCGACTCTTCGCTCCTTGGAGGAGCGGGGCTGGATTGAGTCCAGGGTTCTTGGCCGGAAACGGTACTACATCCGCATCCGTCTGGGCTTCAGGAGGTAAGGGCCTATGCCCATTACGAGAAGGCAGTTCGAACTGGCCATCGACGACCATATCGTCGCCTGGATGAAGCGCATCCACGAGTTTCTCCTGTCCCGCAGGGAGAAAGCATTCACCCGGCTGGAGTTGATTCGCGCCCTAGGCATCGTCAAGGAGAATGAGTTCCTGAAGGATCTCTCCCACGCCGAGGCGGCCCAGGTCAAGTCCTTCGATGAGGCTCTCGGAACGTTGGTGGACATGGGTGCGGCCGACAAACGCCTCGTACGCGGGACACCCTATTACGGTGTAGGAGAGGCGCCCCTCGAGGTGTAGCGCGGGAGAGGAGGAGCATAAACCGATCATGGCTAATGGCAAGGTCGTGCAAGTCATCGGGACCGTCGTGGACGTGGAGTTTCAGCCGGAGCAGCTCCCGCCCATCTACAACGCGCTGGAGGTCCGCTCCAGCGGCAGCCGCCTGATCCTGGAGGTGG
This sequence comes from uncultured Dehalococcoidia bacterium, assembly GCA_964555685.1. Lineage (GTDB taxonomy): Bacteria > Chloroflexota > Dehalococcoidia > SHYB01 > SHYB01 > CAZKTO01. The sequence goes on along the minus strand of CAZKTO010000013.1, from coordinate 344 downwards.
AGCAGCACATCGGGAACAACTGGGTCCGCTGCCTCTCCCTGGGCGCCACGGAGGGGCTCCAGCGCGGCGTCGAGGTGGTGGACACGGGGAAGCCCATCAGCGTGCCCGTGGGGCGCGGCGCCCTGGGCCGCCTCTTCGACGTCTCCGGCGAGCCCCTGGACAACCTGGGCGAGGTGAAGGCCACCGAGCGCTGGTCCATCCACCGCCCCCCGCCCCCCTTCGAGGACCAGGAGACGACCACCCAGATCCTGGAGACGGGTCTCAAGGTCATCGACCTGATCACGCCCTTCACCAAGGGGGGGAAGATCGGGGCCTATGGCGGCGCCGGCGTGGGCAAGACCGTC